>NZ_DASVSO010000025.1:0-36305 GCF_036388035.1 Archangium sp. | reverse complement strand
CGGCCTGGCGGTCGCATTGGCGGCGAGGTCTTGCACCGAGGCCAGGCCGGGCGTGGGCTCGAGCATGGGGCGCAACGCACTGCGTTGAGAGGGGGCGACCTCCTGGAAGACACCGAAGGGGGCGTAGCCGGAGAGGGTGAGCACCACCTGGTGGGGGCCGGGCGCGAGCTCCACGTCCTTCAACGGCGTGGTGCCCACACGCTGCCCGTGCAGCAGCACCTGCGCGCCGGAGGGGACGGAGTCGATGGCGAGCGTGCCCTGGGGCCGGCGCGACAGGCCCACCTTCGCGGCGTTGAAGGCCTCATGCACCTCCTGGCCGAAGAGCTCGGACTCGGGCTGGAGGCCGGGGGCGGCGAGCAGCGCGCGGCCGAAGGCCTCCTGCGCTCCGGCGACATCCCCGTTGAGCAGCCGGCAGGCGCCCAGGAAGACGTAGACGCGGCCCAGGCGCTCGGGCTTCGTGTCCACCGCGTAGCGCTGGTAGAAGGCCGCCGCCTCGGTGAACTTCTTCGCCGCGGCCTCCGTATCCAGGTTGTCGTAGAGGGCCCTGCCTGCCTCGAAGAGGGCATCGCCCTGCTTGAGGGAGACGGGGGGCGGCGGCGGAAAGAGGCTCGCGATGTCCACGAGCTGCACGTCCGCCTGGCCACCGAGCGAGTGGCGCAGCTCCGTCTCGATGCGAGCGGCGGACTCGGAAGCGCTCCGATCCGCCGGCACGGCCAGCACCGCGACGCGGCCCGTCCAGGCGGGAGGTGGGGGCTGGGGCGGAGGAGTCGGCTCGGCGGGAGCCGCCGGAGCGGAGGCCTGGGGCTCCACCGGTGCCTCCCTCGGAGCCTCGGCCGGGGCGGGCGCGGCGGCCTTCGGAGCGGGCACCTTCTGCTCGGCCCGGGGTGCCTTCTTCGCCTTGCGCGCCGAGGCGGACGAGCCACGGCGGGGCGCGGCTTCGGTCGGACCCGAGGCCATGCTCAACACGAGCGCGAGCGAGAGGGCGAGGGGAGTCTTCAGAGGCACGGCCCGCGATGCTAGCCGAGCACGGGGGCCGGGCACCATGCCCACCCCACACACCGGGGGGGCGGTCCCGGGAGTTCCCGGAGCCCGCCCCGCCGGAGTCCTACACGTCGAGGTCCTCGACCTCGTTCGCGCTCTCCATGATGAACTTGAAGCGCGCGCTGACGTCCCGGCCCATCAGGTCGTTGATGATCTGATCGGTGAGCAGCGGGTTGTCGATGGTCACCTGCAGGCTCTGGCGCTTCTTGGGATCGAGCGTGGTCTCCTTCAGCTCGTCCGGAGTCATCTCCCCCAGACCCTTGAAGCGCATGATGTTGGGCTTGGCGTTGCCCTTGGTCTTCTCGCGGATGATCTGGTCGCGGTGGACCTCGTCGAGCGCCCAGTACGTCTCCTTGCCGATGTCCACCCGGAAGAGGGGCGGCTGGGCGAGGTAGATGTGACCCTGCTCGATGAGCGGGCGCAGGTGCCGGTAGAAGAAGGTGAGCAGCAGCGTGGCGATGTGGTTGCCGTCGCTGTCGGCGTCCATCATCAGGAAGATGCGGCCGTAGCGCAGCTTGGTGATGTCGAAGTCACTGCCGATGCCGCAGCCCAGGGCGCTGACGATGTCCGTGAGCTCCTTGTTGCCCACCACCTTGTCGGTGGAGGCCTGCTCGGCGTTGAGCACCTTGCCGCGCAGCGGGAGGACGGCCTGGGTGCGCCGGTCACGACCCTGCTTGGCGCTGCCGCCTGCGGAGTCACCCTCGACGAGGAAGAGCTCGCTGGTGCCGGGCTCCGTGGAGGAGCAGTCCGCCAGCTTGCCCGGCAGGTTGAGCCGGTGGCTGACGGCCGTCTTGCGGCTGATGGCCTGGGAGGCGGCGCGGCTGGCCTCGCGGGCGCGAGCGGCCAGCACGATGCGGGCCACCACCGCCTCGGCGATGGACTTGTTGTCGTTGAGCCACTTCTCCAGGGCGGGACGGATGACGCTGTCCACCTGGGCGTTCGTCTCCGGGTTGTTGAGGCGCCCCTTCGTCTGGCCCTGGAACTGCGGCTCCACCACGTAGGTGGAGAGGATGGCCGTCATGCCCTCGCGGATGTCCTCCGCGGTGAGCGTGACACCCTTGAACGAGAGGTCGTGCGTCTCGATGTAGTTGCGCACCGCCTTCACCACGGCGCCGCGCAGGCCCGCCTCGTGCGTGCCGCCCAGCGGCGTGGGGATGCCGTTGACGTACGAGCGGATGTGCTCGTCCGTGGCCTCCGTCCACACCAACGCGGCCTCCAGGCGCACCCCGTTGTCACGCGAGTGGTAGAAGATGGCCGTGCTGCCCGAGGGCACCACCGGCTTGCCGCGCTCGCCCACCACCTTGGTGAGGTACTCGGCGATGCCCCCGTCGTGCTTGAACTCCTCCTTCACGTGCGGATGGGCCGTCTCGTCCCTCCAGACGACCGTCATGCCCTTGTGGAGGTAGCTCTTCGCCTCGAGCCGCTCGCGGATGAGCGCCGCGTCGAACTTCAGCTTCTCGCCGAAGATCTCCGGGTCCGGCTCGAAGGTCATGGAGGTGCCGGTGCCACGCGCCGGACCCTCGGCCTTGAGCGGGCTGGTGGGCTTGCCCTTGCTGTACGTCTGCACGTGGCGCTTGCCGTCGCGCTTGATCTCCACCACCAGCTTGCGAGCGAGCGCGTTCACCACCGAGCTGCCCACGCCGTGCAGACCGCCCGAGTGGATGTAGTTGCCCTGCTCGAACTTACCGCCCGCGTGAAGCGTGGTGAGGATGATCTCCACCGCCGGCTTCTTGAACTTGGGCATGATGTCGATGGGGATGCCTCGCCCATCGTCCACCACCGTGATGGTGCGGCCGTCCTTGTGGAGCGTGACTTCCACGGTGGACGCATAGCCGTTGATGACCTCGTCCACCGAGTTGTCGAGGATCTCCCACAGCAGGTGGTGGTAGCCCGTGCCGTCGGTGCCACCGATGTACATCGCCGGGCGCTTGCGAACCGGCTCCAGGCCCTCGAGGACCTGGATGTCGGCGCCCGTGTAGGTCGTCTTCTTGGTCGTCGCCATCGTCGGCTACTCCTTCTTCTGCTCCGGCAACGGGATGAAGTGGGGCGCACGCACCACTTCCTTCACCGTGTCCTTGCGCGACATTTCGTGACCCTTGCCACCGCGGCCCGTCACTTCGTACTTGCCGGGGTGCAGGGTGAGCCTGCGGCCCTTCTGCGTGTCGAAAAGGATCCCCGCCTCCTTGTTGCCCTGGGGCGCGACCTGGAAGTCCACCACCCGGTCTCCCTCCTCCACCTTGATGACGCTCACGCCCTTGCCCGGGCCGGCCAGCTCGTTGATCTCCGCCACCTTGCACACCAGCGCGCTGGTGCGCTCGGTGAGCACGGCGACCAGGTCCTTGTCCTCCACCGGCTGCACGCCGACGATCTCATCGCCCTCGCCCGTCTTCGCGTAGCGACGGCCGGCGCGGGTGGAGATCTCCAGGTGCGGGGCGAGCGGGAAGCGCATGCCCTGGCCCTGCCGGGTGACGCCCAGCAGCTTCTCGGGACGCCACAGCCGGGTGTCGAGCGACAGGGCCGCCACCACGCGCTCGCCGTCGTCGAACTTGAACAGCTTCTGCACCGGGTCTCCGTAGCCCGTGGAGGCGGGCACGTCGTTGAAGCGCGTGACGTAGGCGGTGCCGAAGTTGCTGAAGAGCACGAGGTTCGCCTTGAGGCTGCCGGCGAGCACCGTCATCACCGCGTCGCCCTCGCGCAGACGGGTGGAGCTGGGGTCCTTCACCTCGCGCACGCGCTTGATCCACCCGTCGCGGGTGATGACGACGTGGGCGTCCTCGTCCGCGATGAGGGCCTCGGCGTCGAAGGTCATCTCCTCGGCACCGCGGAAGCTCACCTTGGTGCGGCGCTTGCCCGTGCCGTAGGCGGTCTTCACCTCGGCCAGCTCGTCCTTCACCGTGTTCCACAGGCGCTGGTTGCTCTTGAGCAGGGCCTCCAGCTCCTTGATCTGCTTGCGCTTCTCCTTGAGCTCGTTCTGGACCACCAGGATCTCCAGGCGGGCCAGCTTGTAGAGCTTCATCTCCAGGATGGCGTCCACCTGGAGCTCATCCAGCTTGAAGCGCGCGATGAGCTTCTTGGCCGCGTCCTGCTTGCCCTCGGACGCGCGGATGATGCGGATCATCTCGTCGAGGGCGTCGTAGACCTTCTCGAAGCCCTCGAGGATGTGGACGCGCTTGTTCAGCTCGTCGAGCTGGTACTGGATGCGGCGCTTGATGACCTGGAGACGGAAGTCCAGGAAGTACTGGAGGATCTCCTTGAGCCCCAGCCGCCGGGGCGTGCCGACCTCGGGGTTCTCCGGGTTGGGCACGAGGCAGGTGAGGTTGACGTTGAAGTTCGTCTGGAGGGGCGTGTTCTTGTAGATGTACGCCATCACCAGCTCGGCGCTGGCCTCCTTCTTGAGCTCCAGCACGATGCGCACGTCCTTGGTGGACTCGTCGCGCACGTCGACCACGAGCGGCAGCTTCCGCTCCCGGACGATGTCGCCCATCTTCGCCACCAGCGTGGACTTGTTCACCGTGTACGGGATGGACGTGATGATGATCTGCTGTCCGCCCCGCTTCATGTCCTCCAGCTCGTACTCGCCGCGCAGGCGCACGCTGCCCTGACCGGACTCGTAGATCTCCTGCAGTTCCTTCTGGGAGTTGAGGATCTCGCCGCCGGTGGGGAAGTCCGGGCCCTTGACCCACTTGAGGAGCTGCTTGGTGGTGAGGTTGTTGTCATCCACCAGGGCGATGAGCGCGTCGACCAGCTCGCCCAGGTGATGGGGCGGGATGTTGGTGGCCATGCCCACGGCGATGCCCGTGGTGCCGTTCATCAGCAGGTGGGGAACGCGAGCGGGCAGGACGATGGGCTCGGTGCGGGTGCCATCGTAGTTGGGCCGGAAGTCGACCGTCTTCTGGCCCAGCTCGTTGAGCAGCTCGTCGGAGAGCTTCTCCAGGCGGCACTCGGTGTAACGGTAGGCGGCGGCGGCGTCGCCATCGAGCGAGCCGAAGTTGCCGTGGCCGTCCACGAGGGGGTAGCGCAGGGAGAAGTCCTGCGCCATGCGCACGAGGGCATCGTAGATGGCGGTGTCGCCGTGCGGGTGGTAGGGGCCCATGATGGCGCCGACGACCTGAGCGCACTTCTTGTACTTCGCGTCGTGCGAGAGGTTCAGGTCGTTCCACATGCCGTACAGGATGCGGCGCTGCACGGGCTTGAGGCCGTCGCGCACGTCGGGCAGGGCGCGCGAGGTGATGACGGAGAGGGCATAGTTGAGGTAGCGCCGACGGGCCTCCTCGGCCAGTCCAGCGGGCGTGGAGCCGCCACCCCCACCCCCGGCGGCCGCGGCGACACCATCGCCACCCCCACCCGAGGCGCCCTGCTTCTTCCGCGTCTTGTTTTCGGCTTGTGCGAGCATGCTCATGTGTTCAGGCCAGGAACGTCCCTATCCATATGGAACGCGGGACGCGGCTCGCGCAGTCCGGGTTCCGGGATAGGAGGTGTGAGGGCGGCGGACTACCACGGCCCTCTGTTTAAGGGAACAAATTCGAGGGGTTGCAACGCCTCGGGAGTGGAAGAGCTATACACGTGTTCAGGTGTTTGGGCCACGAAATCGCATGGGGGAGGGCCTCGGAGGTGGGGTGAGCACGCTTGCCTGCCTGGGTTGGGACCGGGACGACGGGTGACTCCCGTCGCGCACTGGGGGTAGGGGCGTGAGCCTACTTGGGGGGTAGGCAGGCGAGGAGCCAGAAAGGGCCTGTTTGTCCTCCCAGGTAGGGTGGAGGGCTTCCAGGCCGTGCGGCACGGGGACACGTCGGGCGAGCCATTGAGCGGATATCGCATAGGGGACTGACATGCCCCTCGTGCTCGCTCGTTGGGCTGTCAGACGGCCTGGGTAGCGTGGGCTCGGGCCTCGAGCCCTCCCGCCGAGGAGGCGTGGCATGTCCGTGCGTGCTGCTGTCCCGGGCTCTCCAGGGGTTCGGGGGCTTGCTCATTCGAGGGGCTTGCTGGCGTGGGTTTTTCTCCTGGTGCTCTCGGGCTGTGCGACGGGCCGGCCTTCTTCGCGAGGGCTGTTGCTGGGCCACCGTGCTCGACATCTCGCCCCGTCGATGGGGCACGCGCGCAACGCGTCCCTGGACAGGGGAGGCGGTGGCCCGGCCTCCTTGCCGCTCCAACTGGTGCAGGGCGGGCTGGTGGAGTTGGACGCCTTCGAGGCGCTGCTCCTCTGGGCCGGGCTGGGTGATTCTCACCTGCTGGCCTCGCGCGAAGCGCGCCTCACACCCGAGGATGCGGCGGAGTTGTATGACGCGCTGCTCGCCAGGCCCGTCACGCTGGCCCGTTTCGGCCCACGTCTGGCGGCCTCGTACCTGCTGCGGGAAGTCATGGAGGGCGAGGAGGAGGTGTCTCGCCCCGCCCTGAGCGCACGCGTGCGGCGCTTCGAGGGACTGGCGGTGCTGCGCCCCGATGGCTGCATGGCCTGGGCGCTGAGTGGTGAGACGCAGCAGCGCGTGGGCGTGGTGGCGCTGAAGGACGGGGCGCTGCGGGCAGGGCCCTTCGAGGTGGGTCGCTTCTACGACGGGCGCAGCGGCGTCTTCTTTCCGGTGGACGAGGGCCTCCAGCGAGTACGCACGGGTCCACCCCTGGCCGAGGTGTACAGCGACGCGGACGTCATCAACCGCACCCTGGATGGCGCGGAGGACGCCTTCCGCGACACGGTGCTGGCGCTGGGCGGACTGATAGTCCATCCGGGGGACAGCCTCGCGGCGCTCTCGCAACTGCCCCAGGGCGTGGCGGCGCTCGTGCCCCACTCGCCGCAGTACCTCGAGCACTTCCGGTTGATGACGCGGGGCGAGCAGATTCGTGCCCTCTCCCGGTTGACCGTCACCGTGCTGGCCACCTATGGCGCCGCCGCCGGCACGACTCGGACGATGGCCACGATGGGCAGCGGTCTGGAGGCACTCTCCGTGCCCGCGTTGTCGCTGTCGGCGGACGGTGCCCTGGTGCTCCAGCGGGTCGTGCCCGTGGGGCGAGCCGCCAGCGTGCTCGGCGGAGGTGCCGGTGCCGCCGTCGTGCTCCACATGGCCAACCCGTCGGTCCAGGGTCAGGGCGGGAAGTCAGGCCCATCCGGGCAGGGACAGGGTCCTGGGCAGTGGCAGCCGGTCAAGGAGTCCATGAGCCGGCGCGCGGCGCGTTTCCAGGAGCAGGTCTCCGGCCAGCCCGTGGACCAGTCATATGTGGTCCGGGGCACGCGTTTCGATGGCTTCAAGGACGGTGTGCTGCTGGAGGCAAAGGGACCCGGTTACGCCAACAAGTTCACCGACAAGCTGGCGCCCAAATCGTGGTTCACCCGGGGGGCGCGCAACCTGGTGGAGCAGGCTCAGCGACAGTTCCAAGCCGCGAAGGGCACGCCCATCCGTTGGCACGTCGCGGAGGCCAAGGTGGCCGAAGCCATCCGAGCGCTCTTTGCGGATAATGGTGTGCGGGGCATTGAAGTGGTTCACACTCCGGCACTCCCTTGAAGGAGGATGATTTGATCGAGACCTACTACGCGGGGGCTTACTGGGGCGCCCGAAAGGAGTCTCCCGAGGAATGTGGTCAGCGCGCGGAGGCGATGTTCACCGCTCTGCGTACGGTCGCTCCTGATTTTGCCCATTGGCTCAAGCAGGGGCGTTCTCGCAGAGAAGCACTCCAGCGTCCTATCGAGACGGATCGAGCCACGTTGGCGAAAATGTTTCGGCGTGGGAAGGATCGGGTGTTCGAAGAGCTTGGCTTTCGTATCAGCGGATGGAACGGCGCCAGTGACGACGAGGCCAGCTCCTTCCTCATCAGCGCTGGTATTCATTCGGAGGAGCGCATCGTCAACGCGTGCGTATTCGATCTGCCCAGCCAGGGGCTGGACGGTAAGGAAGGGCCGAACGCGCAGCGGGTGCTGACGGCGAATGTTCTCTCCGGGCTGGTCCGCGCCATGGCGGTGGGCTGGGAGCCGGAATGGGCGATCGCCACATCTCGCGCGCACCGGGAACTCATTCCAAGGCCCCGGCCGACGCGACTGTGGGGCTGGGTGACCTATTACTCGGACCAGGTGGGCCGGGTGCCTCCGCTGCCCGCGCCCGTGCGCATGGAGCGTGTCGAGGACAAGGGCACGCTCCTCGTCCTCACCCCCGAGCGCTTCACCGCGAGCAACCCCGAGCATGTCGCGCTCGCCCACCGCGTCGGCGAGCTGCTCGACCGCGCGGGGCTGCTCGGGCCTCCGCTTCCCTGACGGGACTTCCGCGGGGCTCTACTTGTTCTCGGTGCCGACGCGCTTGCCGCCCTGGGGCGCCTTCCCCCAGCCGCCGCGCCGGAAGATCATCACATTGCCGCTGTTGGCGCTCCCGCTGAGCATGCCCGGAATGGTCGCCTCGAGGGCCTTGCTCCCCGGCGGGTGGTAGACGACGCGCACCTTGCGGCCCGAGGGCAGGTTGTTGCTGGCGTCGATGAGCAGGAAGACGATGTTTTCCTCGATGTGGATGCGATCCGAGTCTCGCCGGTGGTCCAGCTCGGTGAGCAGCTCGCCGTCATCCACGGTGCGAACCCCGTCGAGCCGCCGCACCTTCACGCGCAGGTAGCTCTCCCCGTTCCCGCCCGAGAAGTCGCGCACGCCCTGGACGATGATGGCCAGGTCCGCGCCCGTCTCGGCCGCCTTGTCCGGCAGCTTCAGGCCTGATTGGGCGCTCGAGTCCGTGTCGAGCAGCAGGGTGGCGTTGGCGCAGCGGTTCCCGCACTCCTGCCCGAAGGGCAGCTTGTCGAAGCGCAGCCGCAACGCGAAGTCACCGCCCTGCGGGCCCGCGGTTGCCTCCACCACCACGGGACGCTCCTCGTCCGGGGGAGGGGAGTAGCGGAGGGTGGCTCGGTCCTTGGCCATGGCGCTCGTGGCGAGCAGGGCGAAGGCCAGGGGGAGCAGCGGGTTCCTCAAGCGGGGACTCCTCGGCGGGGAAAGGGTCCCCATTCAAATGCGAAGCGGTGTCCCGCCTCAAGGGCCACGCCGGGCCCTCCTGGGGAGCGTAGAGTGCGTCCGGACGCCGTGGGGCGGAGTCCCGCCCGGAGGATGACGATGGAAGCTCTGTACGTGCGCCAGCTCAAGCTCGGGCCGATGGACAACTTCGTGTACCTGGTGGGTCCCAAGGACTCGCCGGAGGTGCTGGTGGTGGACCCGGCCTGGGATGTGCCCGCCATCGAGAAGGCCCTCGGGGAGGACGGCAAGCGCCTGGTGGGCGCCTTCATCTCCCACTGCCACGGCGACCACACCAACGGGCTGCCGGACCTGCTCTCGCGCCACGACGTGCCGGTGTACGCGCAGCGCGAGGAGGTGGACTTCTCGGCGGACCTGCGGGCGCTGGCGGGTGGGGCGCTGAGTCCCCTGGGGCCGGGCGACAGCCTCACCGTGGGCGGGCGTGGCTTCCAGGCGCTGCACACCCCGGGGCACACCCCGGGCTCGCATTGCCTGCTGGCCCAGGACGCGCTGGTGTCGGGCGACACCGTCTTCATCAACGGCTGCGGCCGGTGCGATATGCGCGGAGGCAACCCGGAGGAGATGTACCGCTCGCTGTCCCAGGTGCTGCTGAAGGTGCCGGACAGCACGCGGCTCTTCCCGGGGCATGACTACGCGGACGTGCCGGTGGCCGCCCTGGGGGACGTGCGCCAGCACAACCCGTACTTCGCCTTCCCGGACGTGGCCGCCTTCGTGGCCTACCGGATGCGTCCGAGGCGCTGAGGCCCATAGCCCATGTTCTCCGGGCGCGCGGCGCGCAGCGACCACCGGGCGAAGAGGCCCAGCAGCGCGAGCGAGACGAACGACCAGAGCGCCGCCCAGGCCCAGGTGGGCACGGGGGTGAGGTGGGCGAGCACGGACGCGTCGCTGACGGAGCGGACGGCGCCGTGCAGCAGGTCCGAGCGCAGATCGAACGCCACGTAGAGCGCGGTGAAGGCGGCGAGGAAGAGGTTGAGCATGTCCACGCCGCCATCCGGCAGGTACTTCGCCGCGAGCGCCAGGGCGAGCGCGGTGCCCAGGCAGAAGGCCAGGGTGGAGCCGTCGCCGGCATAGAGGACGCCCATCACCGCGAGGCCCATACACGACGCGGCGAGCACCCAGCGGCGCAGCCGGAAGCGGAAGGTGGCCAGCAGCAGGAAGGCTCCGGCGAGCGCGCTGCCCAGGTAGCCCGCGGAGGAGACCGCCACCTGGGCCGGCAGGCCGGAGGGCATGCGGGACAGGCACGCGCCGGACTCGAGGGCGGCGAGGGTGATTCGCTCCACCGCGCCCCCCGTCACCAGGGTGGCCAGGGCATGACCGCTCTCGTGCATCATCACCACCAGCAACTTGAGGGGCCACAGGGCCGGCGAGTCCCAGAAGAACCAACCCGCGCCCAGGAGTACGAGGAGAAGGGCCACCCGGCCGAAGTTCAGCTTTGCGCCGCTTGAGGTCTGCATTCCGGGCCCTCAACACGGCTGACCCTGGGTTGTTCCGCGAGGCGCCTCGCGCTCCCCGGGCCGGCGGCAGGGGAGGCGGGCAAGAGCCCCCGGATTTCGCTCCGTGTGTGCCTCCGCTCCCTCTGGAAGAGGGCGGAGTGAGGGGATGTGCCCCTCCTCTCCAGGCGCCCGTCGTCGGAGACCGTCGCCAGCGGGGCCGAGACGAGGTAGGGAGGGGGGCACGATGAAGAAGACGCTCCTGCTCCTTTCACTCGTGGCTGCCCCGGCTCTGGCCGGGGAAGGGAAGTGGACCCCCCAACAGGTCCTCGAGCTCGACCCGGCGTGGCTCAAGGCCCAGGGTCTTCAGGTGTCGCCCAAGCGGCTGTGGGACCCCCAGCGGGGCACCGGGCTGCTGGCGGGCGCGGTGAATGTCGGCGGCTGCTCGGGGGCCTTCATCTCCGAGTCCGGGCTGATCATCACCAACCACCACTGTGTCTTCGGCATCATCCAGGAGCACAGCACGCCGCAGAAGGACCTCATCACCCAGGGCTTCCTGGCGAAGAGCCGCGAGGAGGAGCTGCCGGGCAAGGGCGCGCGCATCCAGGTGCCGCGCAGCTTCACGGACGTGACGAAGGAGATGCTCGCGGCGGTGCCGGCGGGGGCGGATGACCTCACGCGCCAGAAGGCGCTGGAGCGCAAGGAGAAGGAGCTGATCGCCGAGTGCGAGAAGCGCCCGGCCACGCGCTGCAAGGTGGCCAGCTTCGACGGCGGGCTGCAGTTCATCCTGAGCGACTCGGTGGAGCTGGCGGACGTGCGGCTGGTGTACGCGCCGCCGCGCGCGGTGGGTGAGTACGGCGGCGAGGAGGACAACTGGATGTGGCCGCGCCACACCGGTGACTTCTCCATCATCCGCGCCTACACGGCGCCGGACGGCTCGGCGGCGCAGTACAACGCGAAGAACGTGCCCCACAAGGCGGAGTTCTTCTTCCCGCTGGCCACCGAGGGCGTGAAGCCGGACGACTTCGTGATGGTGCTGGGCTACCCCGGCACCACCTTCCGCGCGCTGCTCGCGGACGAGATGGCCGAGCGGCAGGCTCGCTCCTACCCGCGCGTCGTCGACGTGTACGGCGAGCTCATCCGCATCCTCGAGGAGGAGGGCGCGAAGGATCCGGCCGGGAAGATCGCCGTGGCCTCGCACCTCAAGGGCCTGCACAACCGCTACAAGAACTCGAGCGGGCAGCTCGCGGGGCTCAAGCGCGGGCGCATCGTGGAGAAGCAGCGCCAGGCCGAGGCGGCGGTGGTGGCGTGGGCGGAGAAGCGCAAGGAGTTCGAGGGCGCGCTGAAGGCCCACACGGAGCTGCTGTCCCTGCAGGCCGAGAAGACGAAGGCGTCCGAGCGCGAGTTCCTGCTCGACTCGGTGCGCGGGGTGGTGAAGGCGCCGGCGCTGGCGGTGGTGGTGACGCGCCTGTCGCAGGAGCGGGCCAGGCCGGACCTCGAGCGCGAGCCCGAGTTCATGGACCGTGAGCTGCCCCGGCTGAAGGACAGGCTGGAGCGCGAGCAGAAGAACTTCTTCGCCCCGGCGGACAAGCGGATGCTCCTGGCGCTGGTGCGACGGGCGCAGGCGCTCGGCGAGGGGGAGCGCATCGCGGCCATCGACAAGCACTTCGGTCGCACCTTCGCGGAGAAGGATGTGGCCGCGAAGATCGACGCCCTCTACACCGCCTCGAAGCTGATGGACCTGGCGGAGCGGCAGAAGATGTCCGGTGAGACGGAGGCGCAGCTCCGGGCGCGGAAGGATTCGCTGCTGGACTTCGGCTTCGACCTGACGGCGGAGGTGGTGGCGCTGGACGAGCTGCGCGACCGGCGGGCCGGGGCGCTCGTCCGGCTGATGCCCGAGTGGCGCCGGGCGGTGCTGGCGCACGCGGGCAAGCCGGTGGCGCCGGACGCCAATGGCACGCTGCGCGTGACGTTCGCCAAGGTGAAGGGCTACGCGCCTCGGGATGGCGCCTTCTACACGCCGCAGACGACGCTGGCCGGCGTGATGGAGAAGCACACCGGTGAGGAGCCCTTCGACGTGCCGGAGAAGGTGGCCGCGGCGGCCGAGGCCAGGCGCTACGGGCCGTGGTTGGACAAGCGGCTCAAGGACGTGCCGGTGAACTTCCTGGCGGACGCGGACACCACGGGCGGCAACTCGGGCAGCCCGACGGTGAACGGCAAGGGCCAGCTCGTGGGCATCAACTTCGACCGCGTGTGGGAGAACGTGTCCAACGACTTCGGCTACAACCCGGACGTGGCGCGCAACGTCAACGTGGACGTGCGCTACGTGCTGTGGTTGCTGGATCAGGTCGAGGACGCCGACGGACTCCTGCGCGAGCTGGGCGTCCGCAAGGGGCCCAAGGCCCAGGAGCGCCGCTGATGTCGGACTCGGCCCAGAGCGGGCCTCCGCCCCTCCCGGTCTTCGCACCGGACGAGCGGGTGTGCGGCAACTGCAAGCTGTGGGCGGCGCACTCGGTGGACCACCGGGGCTGGGTGGGCGTGTGCCGGTTGCAGGCGGAACGGGGGCTGTTCCCGCCCTCGGCGCCCCTGTGCAACAAGTTCCACCCGCGCGGCGTGGCGGCCAAGGCGGCCGAAGAGGCCTCGCGGCGCGAGCGGTCGGCGCGCAGCGTGGCCCCGGTGGTGCGGCGCAGGGAGCGAGACCCGAACGAAGTGGTGGACCTGGAAGGGCTGGAGCTGAACATGACGCGCGCGGAGTTGATGGAGCTGATCCGGGAGGCGGTGGGCGAGGGCGGTGAGGCGCCGCTGGCGAACAAGTGGGAGGGCGGCACGATCAAGCTGGTGCCCGGGAAGGCGGACGTGCAGGGGAAGGACATCCCCATCGACACCTTCTTCCACAAGATCGTCATGGTGCGAGACAAGGTGCGGGTGATGGAGCAGAAGCTCAACGCGCACCCGAAGCTGTCGGACGCCGAGAAGGTCGAGATGCAGAGCTACATCACCCGCATCTACGGCTCGCTCACCAGCTTCAACATCCTGTTCCGCGACAAGGATGACTTCTTCGTGGGCTCGAAGTCGGAGGACTGAGCCCTCCGCGCGAAGAGGCACGAGGCGAGGGTGCCGCGTGGACCCGGATTCGGGCTCCGCGGCACCCCCCCCACGAGACTCACAACTCCTGGCCGCGCTCCTCCATCGCGACCTGGGCGCGCTGACGGCCCCGGTGCAGGGCGCTCTTCACCGTGCCCTCGGGGATGCGCAGCAGGGTGGCGATCTCCGGGTAGCTGTAGCCGCGCATCTCCCGCAGCCACAGCACCTGGCGCTGCTGCTCGCTCACCTTCTGCAGCGCCTCTTCGAAGTGGCGCTGCATCTCGCTGCCCTCGGCCTGCGTCTCGGGCGAGGCGGGGGCATCGGGCTCGTGCTGCAGCCGCTCGCGCCGCTTGCGCGCGCGCAGCCAGTTGATGCTGCTGTTCACCATCACACGGTGCAACCACGTGGAGCAGGACGAGCGGCCATCGAAGCCGCTGGGGCGTTGCGCGAGTCGGGTGAAGACGTCCTGGACCACATCCTCCGCTTCATCCGCGTCGCCCACGATGCGACGTGCGATGGCCAGTGCCCGTGTGCGGTACTGGCGGTACAGCTCGGCGAAGGGAGGAAGGGCGATGACCGCGGCATCCATGATGTATGCCTCCTGGGCACCCTCATCGGGTGCCTGGAAGCTGGAACGCACGGGCCGCGGAAAGGATCTAATCGCCCTTCCCGCGCGTCCAGGTGGGGCACGCGGGTGTCGGGGAGTGTGGACGGAGCGGCTCCGGAAGCCCTACTCCGCTTCCTCTTCCTGCTTCGTGAGGCCCCACTCCTTGAGTCGCTTGAAGAGGGTGGAGCGGGCGATGCCCAGCTCGCGGGCCACGCGCTCGCGGTTGTTGTTGCAGCGGCGCAGGGCGGTCTCGACGATCTGCCGCTCCAGCCTCAGGAGCATCTGCTCCAGCGTCATGCCCTGGGGCATCTCGGGCACCAGCACGCCCGTGTCGCGGTTCACCTCCTGGTCGAAGGTGAGGTCGGTGGCCTCGATGGAGGCACCCTTGCGCAGCAACAGGGCGCGGTGGACCACGTTGCGCAGCTCGCGGATGTTGCCCGGCCAGGAGTGTTGCTGGAGCCGCTCCACGGCGCCGGGGGCGAGCCGCACCGTCTGGCCCCGGGGCGAGTAGGTGCGCAGGAAGTGCTCGGCGAGCGCGAGGATGTCGCCGCGCCGGTTGCGCAGGGGGGGCAGGTGCAGGGGGACGACGCAGAGGCGGTAGTACAGGTCCTCGCGGAAGCGGCCCTCGCGGGCCTGCGCCAGCAGCTCCCGGTTGGTCGCGGCCACCACGCGCACATCCACGTGCGAGGGGCGGCTGGCGCCCACGCGCTTGATCTCCCCGCTCTCCAGGGCGCGTAGCAGCTTGGCCTGGAGGTCCACGGGCAGCTCGCCGATCTCATCGAGGAAGAGGGTGCCGCCGTCGGCCTCCTCGAAGGCGCCCTTGCGCGCGTTGGCGGCGCCGGTGAAGGAGCCCTTTTCGTGGCCGAACAGCTCGCTCTCGATGAGCTCCTTGGAGATGGCGGCGCAGTTGACGGGGATGAAGGGCCGGTCCGCACGCTGGGAGCAGTCGTGGAGGGCGCGGGCCACCAGCTCCTTGCCGGTGCCGGACTCGCCGAGGATGGCCACGGAGGCGGAGGAGGGGGCCACGCGCTCGATGAGCTCGTTGAGCTGCCGCACGGACGGATCGTTTCCGATGATGCCGTGGAAGGACAGCTCCTTGCGGGCCGGGGTGAGAGGCTCGAGGATGACGTCCGTCTGGCCCACGCGCAGCGTGGTGGGCAGGCCGACCTCCACCTCGAAGACGCGCACCGAGCCCATCCAGGTGCCATTGGTGGAGTTGGTGTCCACCACGTGGAAGAGATCGTCGCGCCGGGTCACCTTGAGGTGGCGGCCGGAGATGAACGGATCCTGCACGACGAGGTCGCAGGACGGGTCCTTGCCCAGGGTGAAGCTGTCACCGCTGAGCTTGTGGACGGTCTCGTCGGCGCCCTGCTTGATGCGCACCTGGGCGGGCTGCCAGCGCGCGGTGGAGTCCCGGGGCTGTAGCTCCGTGCGGGCGCCGACCTCGGTGGGGCCCTCGGCCTGACCGCCGCCGTGGAGCCGGAACACGGCGCGCCACTGCCCGAGCGCGATGTCCGCGCCGTCCGCCAGCACGCCCTTGCGCGTGGAGGTGCCGGCGACGAGGGTGCCCTTACCTGACAGGTCCTCCAACGTGCAGTGCTCGCCGTCGAAGGAGAGGGCCACCTGCTGTCGACTCACCTCGGGGTCGGGAATGACGACGTCACTGCGCTCGCCGCGACCGAGCACCATGCGCTCGCGTCCCAGCCCCACCCGTAGAACCTCCTCGCCCCGACGAAAGAACACCAGCTCCGGCATCGAGCCCTCCCTTAAAAGTAGTTGGGACACTCCTAACCCGTGGAGTGGGTGGCACGCAACCGCTGAAGCTTATTTTTGAGGTAGTGCCGGACTGCCCGACCCGAAACATCCCCTGCCCGGGTCGGGCGACGCACCGCTCAAGCGTGCCCGGGTGTGCGGAGCGTCAGTACCAGGTGCCTGTCTGCATGCACTTCTGGTAGCGCACGTGGGCGCTGGTGTTGCACATCGAGTTGCCGATGCCACAGAGCGCGGTGGCTTCGTGCCACATGTTCTTGCAGTGGGCCTCCTTGCCCGACGGGGCCGGGGTCGGCGGCGGCTCGCGGGTGGTGCCGCCGCCCAGGAGCGCACGCATCTCCGGGGACTGCGCATAGTCGATGGGCCGCTTGCCGTCCTTGTCCTTGAGGGAGGTATTGGCACCGCGAGCCAGGAGAAGGCGAGCGATCTCCACGCGGTCGCGCCACGCGGCGGCGTGCAGCAGCGTCTCGCGGGTGGAGCCCTCCGGCATGTTGACGTCGAGGCCTTCGTCCAGCAGCGCCGCCAGCTGGTCCGCATTGTTGTACCAGACGGCGTCCCGCGCCTCGAGGCGCGGCCGCATCTGGGGTGAGCGGCCATCGTTCGGGCCGTTGCGGGACGGGGTTCCAGGGCTGGCGGGCGCCGGCTGGGCAACCGGGGGCTGCGTCTTGTTGACTCCGGGCCGCGCGCCCTGGTTCAGATAGGGGGCGAAGGGATCCTGCGGCGGCGCCATCTTGGCCTTCAGCGCCGCCTGCACCTGGGCATAGCCGGACGCCACGTCGTAGGCGGTCCGGCCCCTGGTCGTCTTGATGTTGGGGTTCGCGCCCCGGGCCAACAGGTAGTTGACCGTGCGCAGCAGGCCCTGCTCGGCGGCCACATGCAGCGGTGTCCAGCCGTCGGAGTCCTGGATGTTGATGTCGACGCCGCTGTCCAACAGCTGCGCGAGCTTGGCGTCGTCGGTGTAGTAGACGGCCGCGCGGATCTCGCTCCAGTCGTCAGCGCGCGCCACGTTCAGCTGCGCAGTGGCCGCGAACAGCAGCCCCACCAGGATCCACTTCTTGCTCATGACTTTTCCCCTGGCCGAACACCCTCGGCCTCGCCCCTGTCATGCCACTGCCTGGGGTTGGCGGCAACCGAGCCAACCCCCAGAGGTCACCCGAGAATCGCCAGGGGAGTCACCGAGCCCTACCGCGGCCCACGACTAGCGCATGACGTTCTGGCGCGCGGGGCCGAAGTTGGGGCGGTTGAAGAAGCCGGACAGGTGCGCCGCGCGGAACTTCGGATCCTCCTTGTCCGGGGGGAGGATGGACAGGCCCGCACCCAGCAGACCCAGGCGCTTCACGAACTCCGGCTCGGCGCGCAGCTTGAAGTCCATGTCCGGCTGGCTCACGTCCAGCCGCTGGCCCAGCTTCACCGTGCCCGAGCCCCGCACCTCCAGGTCCTCGCTCTTGGCCTGCAGCGCCTCGACGGTGCCCAGCCCCTTCTCGATCTTGATGCGCGCGTCGATCTCCCCCAGGGAGATCCGCGGCAGGTCCATCGGCGTGGGCTGGCCGTACATGGGCACGGTGATGTTGCCGCCCGCGATGAGCAGCTCCTTCGTGTCCAGCGCGAGCTGCCCGTTGGCCTGGCTCAGGTCCGGCTGGCCCCGCGTCCTGGGCATGGTGAGGTTGAGCGAGCCATTCAGCCTGCCCGTCAGGTCCATCCCGCTGAAGCCCTTGAGGTTGCCCTTGGAGGGATCCAGGTCCGACAGCTTCATCGCCACCTGCACGTCGCTCAGCCCGCCCACGTTGCCGCTGACGCTGCCACCCATGACGTCGAGGTGGAAGGCCACCCCCAGCGGCAGCAGCGACGGACGCAGCGCCACCGAGTCGATGGTGAGCGGTTCGCCCAGCTCCTCGGGGCCAGGCAGCAGGGAGGTGTTGCTGGCGAGCATGCCCTGCAGCTCGGGCGTCATCCCGTTGGGCACCTTGCTCAGGCGCACCTGGGTGGCCGTCAGCCCACGCAGCCCCGGCCGCAGCGAGCCGATGCGCAGCGCGTACCCCGCGTCCGCCGCCGCGTCCACGGCGCGCCGCCGCAGTGTGTCGTACGGGAAGGTGAGGCACAGGCACAGCACGAAGGCCAGGAGCGAGAACGCACCGTAACCAACGACGAGCTTCCAGCGGGCGATCTTGGTCTCAGCGGCCATGGTCATTGCTTCATCTTGTAGGTGGCGACGGTCGTCCAGGCCGTCAGGGTTTCAGCGGAGGCACGCGGCTCGAGGCGCAGGTTCTTCACCTTCACCACGCCCGGGCCGCTCTCCACGTCCTGCAGGAAGCTGTGCAGCTTGCGCAGGTCCACGTCGGTGAAGGTCAGCTCCACCGAGCTCTCGATGATCTGCCCATCTCCGAGGCCCACGTCGTTCTTGGGCGTCATGTTGGGCACGGTCAGCCCCGCGCGGGTGGCCTTGTCCTCGATGTAGCTCATCAGCCGCACGTTGCTGGCGGTGAGCTGCTGCTCCACCATCTGCCGCGCGTCGGTGGCCTGCCGGTAGCTGGCCGCGAGCGTCTGCACCTCGCGCAGCTTGGCCAGCTTCTGGTCCGTGCGCTTGCGGTACGCGTCCGCGCTGTTGGAGAAGGAGTAGAGGATGATGAAGAGCACGAAGGCCAGCACCGCGCCCCCGGTGGCCAGCACCATCCGGCGCTCCCGGGTGCTCAGCCGCTCGAACCAGGCGCGTGCGTCGTTGAGGAGTCCGCGAAGCTGTTCCATGTCCTAGCCCTCCCCCTGCGCCTGCTCGGGGCACTGCACCTGGATGTCCAGGCGGAACGTCACCTTGTTGCCCTCGCGGGTCTTCTCCACCTTGCCCTCCTTCACTTCCTTGAAGCAGCGGTGGCCCTTGAGGGCGGTGGCGATGGTGTCGATCTGCTTGGAGCTGTCCGTCTCGCCGCGCACGGTGATGCGCTCCAGGTCGATGTCGATGCGGTCGAACGTCACCGCCACGTCCGCCGGTACCCGCTGCGTCATCTCCGCCAGCAGGTTGACGGCCGACAGCTTCGGCAGCGACGCGGCGGGGCTCTCCACGCCCTTGAGCTTGTTGAGCGCCAGGTCGTAGTTCTTCTCGCACGAGCCGAGGATGCGCTGGGTGACGTCGCACAGCACGGCGTCCACCTGGGCCTCGCGCCGCGCCAGCACCGAGTTGCGCACCACGCCGGTGGCGATGAGCAACAGCAGCAGGGTGACGGCGAACGAGGCCAGCAGCCCCACCTTGTCCTTGATGTAGTCGTAGTCGCCCTTGAAGGCGAACTCACCCCGGCGCAGGTTGAAGCGCGGCGCCTTGGCGCCCGAGGCATGGCCACGCAGCGCGAGCGCGTACGCCTGCATCGCCTCCGGCTGCACCGTGGCGGTCCCCGCGGCCGACGACTCCTGCGGCTGAGCCAGCACGCGCACGGGCATCCCCAGATCCTTGGAGAGCTGCTCGGCGATGCCCGGCATGCGCGCGGTGCCGCCGCACAGCAGCACGGCGCCCACCTGCCGGCGCGAGCGCGAGGTGTAGGACTTGAAGGACGGGCGCAGCTCGCGCAGCACCGGCTGCAGGCCGCGCACGAAGGCCGCCGCGGCGCGCTCCCCATCCGGCCCCTGGGCCTGGGCCGCACCCGCCAGCGCTCCGTGCGACTCCTTCCAGTGGTGCGCCTCGGGCTGCGGCGTCTGGAACTCGGTGGCCAGCGCGCGGCTGAGGTTCTGCCCGCCACCCGAGAAGGTGCGCGCGAAGTCCACGCCCACCCCGGGCCGGCCGATGGCCAGCGTCGTGCGCTCGTGGCCGATGTCCACGATGGCCACCGCCTCCGCCTCGAGGCCGGCGAAGAGCTCCGGCTGTTGCATCAGCAGGTTCTGGTAGGTGATGCCCGGGTGCGTCACCACGCGTGGGTCCACGCCCACCTCGTTGAGCACGCCCAGCAGCGTCGACAGCTCCTCGCGGCGCACCACGCCCACGAGCAGCTCGCTGCCCTTGTCCTTCACCTGCGAGGCCACCTGGTAGTCGAAGACGGCCTCGCTCAGGTCGAACGGAAGCTGGCTCTCCACCTCGAAGGCGATGGTGGACTCAATCCGCTTCGGGTCGCTGAAGGGCAGGGCGAGCTGGTGCGTGGCCAGGGACTGGCCGGGCAGCGCCACCACCACCTGGTCGAGGTGCTGCAGCCCCGGGTTCGCCAGCAGCTCGCGCAACGCCGTGCGCAGCGTCTCCTGACGATCTCCCTCGGGAGCGCGGCGCACCTCGGCGTAGGCCTTCACGACCGGGTTCCGCGTATTCGCGTCGAGCAGCAACCCCTTCACGGAGTGGCTGCCCAGGTCCAGACCAAGAATCCGGGCCATTCGTTATTCCTCTCTCCAATAAAGGAGTTGTCCGAGCCCGGTGTCGAGCTTGATGACGGCGGTGATGGTCTTCTGGACCGACCCCGCCTCACCCACGGACTTGATGCTGAAAGTGTTGCTCTTGTCGCCCAGCAGGCGGTTGCCGGCCACGTTCGCCTTGAGGGCCGGGTTGACGGCGATGCCCGCGGTTTCGATGGCCGTGACGAAGTCCGCCACGCTCGTGCCCAGGAAGCTGAAGGCCCGCGCCGCGCGGATGCGCGTGATGAGCTCCTGCACGAAGACCGGGTCCCTCAGCCGCGGGTCCGGCCGCGCCGGGTCCGCCGCCGACAGGATGGCCATGTAGATCATCAGCGGGTCATCCGTGTTGACGTTCGGCTTGGAGTTGACGTCCGGGTACACGGTGAGCCGGTCCCGGAAGGCGGCCATGAAGCGATCCGACACGCCATGGACGCGGTACAGCTCGTCCATGCTGTCGAAGCGCGCGTTCTTCGGCTGGTAGCGCGGCTCGTAGCGGCTGTAGGGCGAGCCCTCGTCGGAGAAGCCGGCGGTGAGCGGGTTGACCGGATCATTCACGTTCAACGCCGACTGCACCTGGTCCTCGTCCACCCAGTCCTTGATGGCGATGATGACGTCCTGCGGGTTGACGCGGGCACCATTGGCGTCCTCGCGCGAGAAGAGGAACTCGAAGCGCTTGTCCCCGAGCAGATCCGTCAGCCGCATGATGGTGGGCAGCGCATCGCCACTGCCCGCGTTGAGGCGGTGCAGGTTGAGCTTCTCCTCCTCGTCCGAGATGGTGGAGAGGAAGCAGCCATCGAAGCTGCCAAAGGAGCGCCTGGCGGGGGCCAACGAGAGCTCGGACGAGCCCTCGTCATCGTTCTCGTGGAGCGCGGGGGCGACGGGGCCCTCGTCCTCCTCGCCCTCGACCTCGGCGCCGCCGCCCTTCACCAGACCGCGGAGCATGTGGCAGTCCACCCGAGCGAGCTTCCAGAGCTGGAGGTTGAGCGTGGAGGCGGGCTGCTGCGCGCCCGCGCCCGTGCCCGGTGCCGTTCCGCCCATGCCCGGGAGCTTGCGCAGCATGTCCCCGATGTTGGGAATGGGCGTCTGGTCCACCTGCTTCTGGAAGCGCAGCAGCAGGCGCGAGAGCGCCACGCCGGAGCGCGCCATGTACGTGGCCTGCAGCTCGTCGCGCTGGTTGGCCGCGAGCTGGAGATCCACGCGCGTGTTGTAGGCGAACTCCGTGGCCACGACGGTGAGCAGGGTGATGGCCACCACCGCGATGATGAGCGCCACACCGCGCTGACCGCGCTCCTTGCGGGCATCTCGGCGAGCGTTCGCCCGCCGGGCCTTCTGGTGCTTGGGGCTCTTCATCTCAGTACCGGGGGAGCTCCGTGTTGAGCATCACACGGGTCTGGGTGGTGTAGCGCACTTCCTTGCCGTTCTCGTCGAGCGCTACCAGGGTGATGCGAACACGCGTGGGGAGCTTTGTCTTCTTCTCCAGCCGACGGGTGTCCCACTCGTCGTCCCACTCCTTGCGGTCGGTGTCCCAGTAGGCGAGCTCCAGCTTCTTCACGCCCTCGAAGAGCACATCCGTGGTTCCGCCGCGATCCATTCGGTCTTCAACATTCGGATTCGCCCGGCGCATCAGGTCCTGCCGACCGTTGGCCCCTCGTTCGGAGGACGACTGGAGGAAGTACTCCACGACCGCCTGATCGGACTCCTTGGCGTCCGTGTACATGCGCTGGTTGGAGAAGGTGGTGAAGAGCAGCCGGTCCTCCTCGCCCACGAAGTTGGTCGGCCGGTCGTTCTGATCGCGGTAGCGTCGCCCGTCGTAGCGGTCGCTCACGTACGCGGAGCTGATCTCCCGCGCCATGCGGTTCATGGCCACGCGCAGCATGCGGTAGTGGTCGGCCTCGGTCTCCACCACTTCCTTGGCGTTGAAGCCCGTCTGGAAGGCCATGGCCACCATCGCGCCCATGAGGGCGGTGATGGCCACGGCGATCATGATCTCCATCAGCGTGAAGCCACGCGCCGAGCGCTTCATTGCGGCACCTTCCCGCCCGGCACGACGCCGCCACCGGCACCGCGCTGCTGCAGCCAGTCCGAGCGCCGCATCAGCTGCTGGCCGGTCGCCGGATCCACCATGCCGTTGGGGCCCGCGACGGCGTTCTGCACGATGAAGCCGGTGCTCGGGTTCACCCACTGGTTGGCCATGTCCCCTGGCTGCGTGCCGTTGTTGGGCTGGAAGCCGCCGTTGCGGTCCGAGCCGGGGCCCAGCGACACCAGGTGGGTGACCAGGTCCAGGCTCTCCACCTGGGTGCCGTCCCGCCAGTACACGGTGAGGTGGACCTCGCGCACCGTCTGGGTGATCTGCTGCACCATCTGGGTGAACATGGGCTGGGCCATGCCCATCGCCGCGCCGGCCATGGGGTTCATGCCCTGTTGGGGCCCGCCCTTGTCGTCCTTGCCCCCGCCGCCTCCGAACATGGAGGCCAGGCCGCCCATGTCCCCGCCCTCGCCGATGGGGAGGTTGAAGATGGCGCCGATGAGCTGGTCCGGCGACACGCCGTCCGTCTGCGGGGCGATGATCTTCGCCCGCCACTTGTAGTTGTCCCAGCCCTCCGCGGAGAAGTCGCCGGACTCCTCCTTGTCGTCGGCGGCGAAGCCGTCGTCGTAGAGCGTCTGCTCCAGGTCCGTCATCTTCGAGCGGGCCAGGAGCGTGGCCACGGTGAGCTTCTTGGCGTAGGCGTGGTTGGCGATCGCGCCGGAGTTGATGTCGAAGATGGCCATCAGCGCCATCGCCAGGATGGCGAGCGCCACCACCGTCTCCAGCAGGGTGAAGCCGCGGTTGCGTCTCATGACCGGGGAACCTCCAGCGCCTCGCCCACGATGGAGACCTTGCCGGTCAGCGGGGCGACGGTGAGGGTCCAGACGTTGTCTCCCTGGCGCACGTAGATCTGGGCCTTCTCCGTGTAGCCCTGCGGGAAGAAGTAGAGGTAAGCCACTCCCTTGTCGACGGCCTCGCGCTGGTGGCGCGTCCACACGGAGACGGCGACGCCTCCGGGCAGCTCGCGGGGCCCGAGCTCCTCGGCGGTGAAGGCGGAGAAGCGCGCGGCGCTCTCCACGCGGCTCTCCTCCTGGGCCATGATCTCATCCAGGCCGGGCTCGCCGTTGCTGCCGCGGGTGTAGTTGCGGCGCGAGTCACGACCCTTGTCGCTCTTCTCGCGCTCGCGGCTCTCCTCGCGCAGCATCTCGTCGCGATCCCTCGAGGTGGTGACGTTCCCCGCGGCGCACTCGGCGTGGTAGCGCGTGGAGCCGTCCTCGAGCTTGGGATCGGCCAGCTCGAAGACGAGCCGGCACGTCTTCCCGCTGAGCGCGGCGGTGTCGTACAGCGAGCGCATGACGCCGGCCAGCTCGCTGGCGGACGCCTTGGCCTTGGCGCCCGTGAGGGCGCCGATGGAGATGGTGACGGCGGCGAACAGCACCGCGGCGATGCCCAGCGAGATGGACACCTCGATGAGGGTGAGGCCGCGCTCCCGCGCCCTCTGACGAGCGAGCACGCTCATGGCTTTCCTCCCCGTGCCGCCTCCTGCTGTTGCTGCTCCTGCTGCTGCTCGGGCGTCCCCAGGATGGCGTTGTTCAGCACGCCGCCGCTGATGAGATCCGCGGCCTCCCCGGTGCCACCGGGCACTCCGTCCGAGCCGTACGACATGACGTAGCCCTTCCCTCCGTCCATCCGGTACTGGTAGGTGCGGCCCCAGGGATCCACGGGGATCTCCTTGATGAGCCCCACCTGGAGGAGCGGATAGAAGTTCTCCGCCTGGGAGGGGAAGCGCGCGGTGATGCGGTGGAAGGACTTGAAGTAGCCCTCCAGCCCGCGGATCTCCGCTCGCGCCTGGCGCTGCACCGGGGTGAGCGTCGAGTCGAAGGTGAGGCGGGCGATGCCGAAGGCCCCCGCCGTGGCCGCGAGGATGACGAGGGCGACGACGAGCCGCCCCACGCGGGACGGGCGCACCGTCTCTTCGGCCTGCATGTGCGTGGGGGCGTGCTCGGAAGTCATGATCGTCGTTCCTCGTCTCGGCTTCTTGCTACTTCTGGGCCGAGGCGGCCGTGTCCTTCGAGGAGAGGTCCGAGTCCGGGCCCTCGCCGCCAGCGGTGCCGTCCGCGCCGTAGGACATGATGACGGGCTTGCCGCCCTCGTTCATGTACACGTACTCGTGGCCCCAGGGGTCGGTGGGGATGCGCTCCAGGTTGTTGGTATCCACCAGGGCGCGCAGGCCGGTGCCGGTGTCGGGGAACTTGCCCTTCTTGGCGTAGTAGAGCTTGAGGGCCTGGTTGATGTTGGCCATGTCCAGCCGCGCCGTGTCCTGCTTGGCCTCGTCGAGCTTCGGAATGACGGCCACGCCCACCGCGGCCATGATCAGGCCGAGGATGGTGATCACCACCATGATCTCGATGAGGGTCATGCCGCGCTGGCGGCGACGCTGCTGCTTCGTCTTCTTGTCGCTCATGTCTGTCCTCTCGTGACTTTTCGGCAAGCCGCCGGGTCGTTGGGGAGTCGTTGCTGTCAAAATGTCTAGGGCTGCGTCGTGCTGCTGGTGGCCGTCGTCCCGGCCTCCGAGTCGGCGGAGTACAGGGCCACCCCCACGGTGAGCAGCGTCGCCGTCAGGGCGAGCAGCGCCGCGAGGGTGACGCCTTGGATCCACCGGTCGAGCGAGTCGTTCATCGGGATGCCTCCGTCACCGGATGGCCGAGTTCACCTGCAGAATCGGCATCAGGACCGAGAAGGCCACGAATGCAATGATCACGCCCATGAACACGGTGAGCAGGGGCTCGAGCATGGAGGTGAGGGCGCCGATGCGCACGTTCACCTGGTTCTCGTAGCTGTCGGCCACCGAGAGCAGCATGTCCTCCAACTGCCCGGAGCGCTCGCCGATGGCGACCATGTGGTAGACGAGCGGGGGGAACTCGCCCGAGCGCTTGAGGGGCCCGGCGATGCTCTCGCCCTCGCGGATGGCGTCGCGGGCCTTCTCCACCACCTCGGCCAGCACCGAGTTGGTCATCACCGCCTTGGTGATGTCCATGGCCACCAGCAGCGGCACGCCGCTCTTGAGCAGGGTGGCCAGCGTGCGCGAGAAGCGCGAGATGGCCAGCAGGCGCAGCAGGCTGCCGAAGATGGGGGCCTTGAGGGCGAAGCGATCCCACACCGGCTTGCCCTTGGGGCTGCGGAAGTACGTCGTCAGGCCGAAGATGATGCCGAAGATGGCCGGGAAGAGGATGAACCACCAGTCGCGCAGGAAGTTGCTGCCAAAGATGAGGGCGCGCGTGGTGATGGGCAGGGTGGCCTTCATCGTGGTGAAGATCTTCGTGACCTTCGGGATGACGACCACCATCAGCAGCGTGAGGATGCCCACGCCCACCAGCATCATGATGGCGGGGTAGGTCATCGTGCCGATGATCTTCTGCTGGAGCTTGGACTGGCTCTCGGTGAAGTCGGCCAGGCGCAGCAGCACCGCGTCCAGGGCGCCCGAGTGCTCACCGGAGCGCACCATGTTGACGTAGAGCGCGCCGAACACCTTCTCGTGGGCCGCGAGCGCATCTCCGAGGGACTTGCCCTCGTTCACGTTCTGCTTCACGTCGGAGATGATGCGCTTGAGCTTCTCCTTCTCGACCTGGTCCACCAGGGCGGTGAGGGCCTCCACCAGCGTCACGCCCGCGCCCAGCAGGGTGGCGAGCTGACGCGTGGTGATGGCGATGTCATCGGTGCTGATGCGGCCGCCGCCGCCCATCTTCAGCTCACGGTCGGCGTGGGCCGCGTTGGCGCCCTTGCGCACGCCCGCGCGGCTGCCTTCGGCCTGGCCGATGACGTCCGTGAGGAAGATGCCGTCCTTGCGCAGCTGGGAGCGCAGGGTCTTGGGCGAATCCGCCTCGAGGATTCCCTTGATGGGCTTACCGGCCTGATTGAGGCCCTTGTACTCGAAGACTGGCATGGTGGCTCGCGGAGTAAAACCGCGCCCCGAGCCTCTCCCTTCCGGGCGGCTCGGGGCGGGAATCCCTTAGAGATCCTCCTGGGTGATGCTGAGGACCTCGGCGATGGTCGTCTCGCCCAGGGCGATCTTGCGCGCGCCGTCATCCAGCAGCGTGAGCATGCCGTTGGCGATGGCGGCCTTCTTGATGGTGGAGGCGTCCACGTTCTTCAGCGCGAGCTGGCGCACGGTGTCGTCCACCAGCAGCAGCTCGTAGATACCCGTGCGGCCGCGGTAGCCGTTCTGGTTGCAGGAGGGGCAGCCGGTGGCCTTGTAGATCTTCTCCACGCCGTAGCGTTCCTTGAACGTCGCCCGCGACATGCCGAGCTCCTTCACCTCTTCCTCGGTGGGCATGTACTGCACGCGGCAGTCCGGGCACACGCGGCGCACCAGGCGCTGGGCGAGGATGGCGGTGAGCGAGGAGGCCACGAGGAAGGGCTCCACGCCCATGTCCACCAGACGGGTGACGGCGCTGGCCGCGTCGTTGGTGTGGACCGTGGAGAACACCAGGTGGCCCGTCAGCGACGCCTGGATGGCGATCTCCGCCGTCTCCTTGTCGCGGATTTCGCCGACCATGATGACGTCCGGGTCCTGGCGGAGGAAGGCGCGCAGGCCCTGGGCGAAGCTCAGGCCAATCTTCGGGCTGACGGCCATCTGGCCGATGCCCTTGAGCTGGTACTCCACCGGGTCCTCGACGGTGAGGATGTTGAGGTCCGGGGTGTTGATGCGCGAGAGCGCGCCGTAGAGCGTCGTCGTCTTGCCGCTACCGGTGGGGCCCGTCACCAGGACGATGCCGTGCGGACGGCGGATGACGTGCTCCATGCCCTCCAGCGTGTGGGAGGCCATGCCCAGCTCGGTCAGGTCGAGCAGCGTGGTGTTCTTGTCCAGCAAGCGCATGACGATGCGCTCGCCGAAGGTGGTGGGGATGGTGGACAGACGGATGTCGATGTCCCGGCCCGCCAGCTTGATGCGGATGCGGCCGTCCTGGGGCAGGCGCTTCTCCGCGATGTTGAGCTGGCCCATCACCTTCACGCGGCCGACGATGGCGTTCTGGTAGCGCTTGGGCGGCTTGATGATCTCCTGCAGCACGCCGTCCACGCGGAAGCGCACCAGGAGCTCGCGGTCCATCGGCTCGATGTGGATATCGCTGGCGCGCTCCTTGGCGGCGCGGAAGAGCACGGAGTTGATGAGGCGGATGATCGGCGCCTCGTCCCCCGCGTCGTCGATGAGGTCCTTCACCTCGTCCATGTCATGGGCGATGGAGTCGAGGTCCGTGGCCTCCAGCTCGTCCACGAGCTGCTCGGCCTCGTTGGACGCACGGTCATAGACGCTGTTGATGGCGTCGGTGATGGTGGAGCCGAGCGCGATGCGCGGGTGGATGTTCTGCCCCAGCAGCATGCGCGCGTGGTCCAGCACGGTGGTGTCCAGCGGATCCGCCACCGCCAGGGCCACGGCGTCCCCATCCACGGAGAGGGGGAGGATCTTCGCCTGCTTGGCGAAGTTGATGGGCACCCGCTTGATGAGCCCGGCGTCCACCTCCTCCAGGAAGATGCGCGCCAGGTAGGGCATGTCGAGCTGGAGGCCGAGCGCCTTGGCCACGTCCTCCTCGCCGACGGCCTTCATGCCCACCAGGATCTCCCCCAGCCGGCCGCCCTTCTCGGCCTGGAGCTGGAGCGCCTCCTGGAGCTTCTCCTCGGTGAGGCCAGACGTGGCGCGGAGGATCTCCCCCAGCGGCCGGCCACACAGGTAGGCGGGGCCGTGGGCGACAATCTGGGTGGAGACGTCAGGCGCGGGCTTTGCGAGCGGCGCGTCGGCGAGCAGGCTCATGGTCTATCTCTCTTCCCCGGTGTCCGGCTGGATGCGGAGCCGCTCCTCCTCGGGAGGAGCGGACGGAGGCTGCACGGGGACCGGCTCCTCCGACGGAACTGGAGTCAAGGAACCCCCCTGCGAGGGCGAGACTTCCCCGCCCGCAGGAGACGAGGAGCGGGGAGTGGCGGTCGAGGGGCTGGCCGGCCGTGTGCTGCTCGAGCCCTCCGGGCGGATGACGCGCTCGCCCTGCACCCCGGGGCCGCCGTTCTCCAGCTTGCTCTCCTCGGCGTGCACCACCTGGCGCATGCGGCTCAGCGGGCCACTCTTGCGGGTGAAGTCCACCGGCACGTCGTAGCCGGCCACCTGACCGTAGAACTGCTCCACGAACTGCTGCCGCTCCTTCATCTTGCGCTCGAAGATGCGCCGGAAGTCCGACTGCTCGCGGATGATGTAGGGCGTGAGGAAGAGCAGCAGGTTCGTCTTCGTCTTGCGCCGGTTCGTCTCCCGGAAGAGGTGGCCCAGCAGGGGCACGTCGCCCAGGATGGGCACCTTGGAGACGGACTCGAGCGTGCGCTCCTGCATGATGCCGCCGATGACGACCGTCTCCTGATCCTTGGCCACCACCGTCGTCTTGGCGCTGCGCTTGGCGGTGGTGGGACCGAGCACCGGATCCGTGGAGGCGATCTCCTCGGTCTGCTCGGCGATGGTCAGGCGGATGTAGTCGCTCTCGTTGATCTGCGGCTTGATGCTGAGCTTGAGCTCGACGTTCTGGCGGTTGATGGGGGCGTAGAGGCTGCCCAGGCCGCCCAGGGCGCCGAGCAGCGACGGGTTGACGCCGCCGCCGGCGGTGCCGGTGCCGAGGCCGGTCCCCAGCGAGGAAGGCGTGAAGCCCGCCTGGAAGGGCACGTTCTGGCCCACGGTGATCTCCGCCTCCTCGTTGTCGCTGGTGAGGATGTGCGGGGTGGAGAGCACGTTGACGTCCGAGCTCTGCTGGAGCGCGTGCAGCACCACGCCGAAGGCGGGGATGTCGATGCCCAGGTTCTTCAGCTCGGGGATGACGGGGCCCTGGAGGCCGGCGAGGAAGCCGCCGAAGTTGGCCAGGTTGACGAGCGAGAAGGAGGGCGGCGCGCCGCTGCTGGTGTACTTGGTGCCCACGATGCCCGCGCCCTCACCCAGCGGTGTGGACAGCGAGTAGCCGCTGTGCAGGTTCAGCCCGAACTGGTTGTTGCGGTCGAGGTTGACCTCCATGATGACGGCCTCGACGAACACCTGGCGCCGCGGCTTGTCCAGCTCGCGGATGACGCGCGTGAGGCTGCGGTAGTCGCTCTGGCTGGCGATGATGACCAGCGAGTTGGTGCCCTTGTCCGCGGAGATCTTCACCTCGCCGGCGAACAGCTCGGCGGAGGAGGTGCCGCCACCGGGGCGGGGCACACCCGGAGGAGGCTGGGGCGTGGGCGTGCGCGGACGGCTGGCGCTGCCCTGCGAGAGCGTCTGCAGCGTGCTGGCGATCTCCTCGGCGTTGGCGTTCTCGAGCGGGTAGACGTTGATGCGCTCGGTGCCGGCGGTGGGGATGTCCAGCTCGCGCACCATGCTCTGGATGCGCTCGAAGGCGGCGGGGCTGGCCACGACGATGAGCTTGTTGGTGCGCTCGTCGGGGATGATCTGCGAGAAGGTCACCGGCCCGCCGGAGCCCGGCTCGGCACCGGTGTTGTTCATGGGAATGCCCTCTCCGACGGGGCCCCCGGGCGGCGGCACCATGGAGGGAGCACCCGGGCGGCTGCCGGGACGGGCGCCACCCTTCTGCTCGAAGAGCTTCTGCACCGTGCCGGCCACGTCCTGCGCGGTGGCGTACTGCACCTGGATGATGCGCACCTCGTCGCTGGCCGCGCGCGAGTCGAGCTGATCAATCAGCCGCTCCAGGCGGTGCACGTTGGAGCCCACGTCGTTGACGATGATGATGTCCGGCGGGTAGGGAATCGTGTCGCCGTCCTTGGACACGAGCTGCTGCAGCACGCCGCGGAGGGGCTCCACCTCCACGTTCTTGATGCGGAACAGCTTGGTGATCATCTGCTCATTGGTGGTGTACGGCGCGTCCCCGTCGATGAGCGTGGGGATGGGGTTCTGCTTGGCGGCGCGCTTGTCCACGATCTTCATGAAGCGCCCGTGCTGGTAGACGGACAGGCCGTTGGCGTCGAGCGCCGCGAGGAAGGCGGCGTAGAACTGGTCCGCATCCACCTCCACGCGGCCGTTCTCCGGGCCGATGATGGAGATCTTCCCGCGCACGTTCTCCGGGAGGATGAACGTCCGGCAGGTGGCGTCCGACACGGTCTGCACCAGCTTCTCGATATCCACCTTGTCGAAGTAGATGCCGTAGCGGGCGCGGCGACGGACCTCCTCGCAGGAGGGCGTGGGCCGGATGGTGGCGCCACCGCCCTCGGGAGCATCGGGCGTCTGCGGGGAGACCTGCCCGGCGGGAGTGCCCGCCGGAGCAGGCGGACCGGGGCGGCGCTGGGCCAGCGCGGGCGCGGTGAGCCCGAGGCACAGCAGGAGCAACCAGGACGGAAGCGTCTTCATGGAGGGAAGGGGTACTGCGGGTTAGCGGATGGTGTAGTTCTTGCGGATGCTCGAGCCGTTGCGCTCCAGCTCGATCTCGATCCGCGAGGCTTCCTTCAGCTTGGTGTAGACCTCGAGGGCCTTCTCCGGGCTGTTGAGCTCGAAGCCGTTGATGCGCTTGATGACATCGCCGTTCTGGACGCCAATCTTCGAGTAGATGGAGTCCGGACGGATGGAGAAGAGCTTGAAGCCCTGCGCCTGACCGTCCTTGAAGGCCGGGACGATGCGCGCCTGCATGGCCACGTCGTTGAGGTTGGCCAGCGTGCGGTCGATCTCCGTGCGCGGCACCTCGTAGTCGTTCTCGCTCACGGCGCGGATGCCGTTGCCCAGGCCATTGCCAGGAGGCTGCACGGCGGGGCCCGCGGGCACCGGCGGGGTGTAGGCGGCCACGGCCCCGGAGCCATCACCGGGCTGGTTGTCGATGAACTCCTTGCGGCCGTTGTTGAGGATGATGACGCGCGAGCGCTCGATGTCGAGCACCTCGGCGCCCTGGATGCGGTCGCCCACCATGTATGTGGTGGAGCGCTGGTTGGTCATGTCCTGGATGGAGGACACGGACCACAGCTTGTCGCTGGCCACCAGGGTGCCCAGCAGCTTCACGCGCATGCCGCTCTTGACGGGCGCGGCGTTGGGGTCCACCACGGGCGCGGTGGGCTCGGCCACGATGGGGTCCGGCTCGGGCACGGCCACGCCGGTGAGGTCCGACAGGCGCTTGAGGTCCAACGAGGCCAGCACCTCGTGGGTCTTCGCCTTCTGCGGTGCCGACACCTGGCCCGAGGGCACCGGGGTGAGGGCGGACTCGACGAACAGGTTCACCGTGCGCGCCCCGAGCAGGGCGACCAGCAGGATGAACACCAGGTTCACGGTCCAAAAGTATTTGCGGAAGAAGAGTTCCATCACGCGTCCGAAAAGGGCCTGCCCGGGATTGAGCAAGCGGGGTGCCACCCGCGAAGGGGAGCGGGCAACCCGTCCCTTACAGCCAAGTACGCGAAATCATTCCGGAATAAGCGGGGCCCCTGACTGCTCGGGCCCAGGCCGCGACGGCGTGGGACAAAATGTCAGCGGACCGACGGCCGGCCTGACGCGCTGTCACTCGGCCGGGGGCGAGGAGGGGCCCTCACCGCCCGAGGCCTCACGCTCCAGCTTGCGGTAGATGGTGCGGGCCGCGATGCCCAGCAGGCGGGCCGCCAGGGTCTTGTCCCCCTTGGTGTGCCGCAGGGTCTCGTGGATCACCCGACGCTCGACCTCCTCCATGGGAGTGCCGATCGGGATGACGAGTTGTCCGGCCGAGCCCAGCGGGCCCTTGCGCACCGTCTCGGGCAGGTCCACTACCTCCAGCACGTCGCTCTTGGCGAGCACCACCGCGCGCTCGACGGCGTGCTCCAGCTCTCGCACGTTGCCCGGCCAGGCGTAGTTCTCCAGGGTGCTCAGGGCGTCGGGGGAGAAGCCGCGCAGGGCCTTGCCATTCTTGGCGGCGAAGCGGCGGAGGAAGGCGTCGGCCAGCAGGGGGATGTCCTCGCGGCGCGAGGCGAGCGCGGGGATGCGCACCTCCACCACGTTGAGGCGGTAGTAGAGGTCCTCGCGGAAGCGGCCCTCGGCCACCTCGCGCTGCAGATCCTTGTTGGTGGCGGCGACGATGCGGACGTCCACCTTGACCGTCTGGGTACCACCCAGGCGCTCGAGCTCGCCCTCCTGGAGGACGCGCAGGAGCTTCACCTGGGCGGCCAGGGGCATCTCGCCCACCTCGTCCAGGAAGAGGGTGCCGCCGCTGGCGCGCTCGAAGCGGCCCTCGCGACGGGCCACCGCGCCGGTGAAGGCGCCGCGCTCCACGCCGAAGAGTTCTGCCTCGAGGATGCTCTCGGGCAGCGCGCCGCAGTTGATGGCCACGAAGGGGCCCTTGGCCCGGTTGGACTGCTCGTGCAGGGCGCGCGCGGCCAGCTCCTTGCCGGTGCCCGACTCGCCCAGCAGCAGGATGGTGGCGGTGGAGGGCGCGGCCTGGCGCAGGGTGTCCATCATCGCCCGGAAGGCGGGGGACTGGCCCACCATGGCCCGCCCGCCGGTGTTGCCCATCTCGGCCAGCTTCGCCTTGAGGACCCGGTTCTCCGCCGCCAGCTCGTGCCGCTCCAGCGCCTTCTGGATGGCCTTCACCAGCGAGTGCCGCTTGAGGGGCTTGGTGATGAAGTCGTAGGCGCCGTCCTTCATGGCCGCCACGGCCGTCTCCACCGTGCCGTAGGCCGTCATCAGCACCACCTCCACGTCCGGGCGGATGGTGCGCGAGGCCTTGAGCAGCTCCTGCCCGTCCATGCCGGGCATCATCAGATCCGTCACCATGATGCTGACTTCGGGCCGGCGCAGCAGCTCCAGCGCCTCGGTGCCGTTGCTGGCGGTGAGGGTCTCCAGCCCCTCGCGCTGGAAGATGCGCGCGACGGAGTCGAGGTTGGCGCGATCGTCATCGACGACCAGGACGGTGGTGGCGGGTGTCGTCATGGGGGAGCCAGTCCCTGCAATCCTTATTCCTCATCCTCGGGCACGAGGAGGGGCCCTCCCATGCGGTTGAGGTCCTCGCGGTTGACCTTGTCCACGTTGAAGCGCCGGGCGCTGGAGAGCATCCGGGCCAGGGTGGGGTCGAACTCGGCGGTGCCCTCCTTCTTGAAGCGCAGGAAGTTGATGCGCGCCACGACGAAGTTCTTGAGGTAGGGGCTCTGCATCCCCCGGCCCTTGAGGGTGTCCACCACGGCGGCCACCGCGTCGTCGAGCTCCAGCAGCTTGTCCGCGCGGGCCTCGCGCAGCCGAAGGGCCTCGGCCAGGGGGAGGGCCTGGAAGGACTCCACCCGCTTGACGAAGGGGTGGTAGGCGGCCCCGGACAGGCGCGGGCGCTTCTCATAGGCGGCCCCGAGGGTGAGGAAGGAGGGCTCCTCGAAGAGGTGGGCGAAGTCGGACTCCTTGCCGGCGCGTGCCCCGGTGAGGCCCCGGTGCATGCGGATGACCTCGAGCGAGCGCTCCTTCAGGTTGTGCGCCTTCTCCGTGTTGAGGGCGAGGATTTGATAGGCCACGTCCTCCTCGGGCAGCACCAGCGCCACGATGGACCTGCCGCCCAGCAGCTTCGAGGCCTGGAGCCGGTGGTTGCCGTTGGGCGTCCAGTACTTGCCCTCCTTGCGGATGGCGATGATGGGGTCGAGGTAGCGGTCCAGCCGCTCCATGGCCCCGGCCAGCCGCTTGATGTGGGGCTCGGAGACGTCGCGCTGGTAGGGGGTGGGCTCCACCTTGTCGATGGGAAGGGCGGCGAACACCACCGTGTGCGCGCCCAGGGGGTCGCGGTACACGCTGAGCACCTCGCCGCCGTCCTCCTGGATGCCCTGCACCAGCTCGGTGGGCGGCGTGGCGGACTCGCTCGCGACCTCCGAGGCGCTGAGCCCCTTGGACTTGGGCTCGGCCTTCTTCCGGCGGGGCCGGCGGGTCGTGGTGGTGGCTGCCTTCTTGCGCGGTGACTTCGCTGCCATGGGGGTCCCCCTTCTCGCGGAGGAGGACCCTAAGCCATCGCCGCGGGTGCGTGCAGCGAGGACTCGGGGCGGTTCAGGTCAGAATGCACACTTTAGCGTACATCTTTCGGGTCTGGCGGCTCGGAGGCGTCTACAAGTCGGGTCCGGCGCTCTAAGATGCCGGGCCGCATGGCTCCCCCGTCCCGCCGCCCCTCCCGTTCCAAGTCCGCTGATCCGTCCGAAGAGGCCGGGTCGGGTGGGCAGAGCAACACCCGCATCAAGGCCGCCACCGGCGCTCGCCGGGGTGTGCCCCGCCAGGAGGAGGAGTACCCCGAGGAAGAGCAGGGGTACGCCGAGGGCGATGAGGGCGCCTACGACGTGAGCACGGCCGAGGAGGAGATTCCTCCGATGGCGGATGACGACGACAACCCGGACGCCACGCGCGCCGGTCCTCCCCTGTCGCTGGAGATCATCGAGGGCCCGGACCGCGGCAAGCGCAAGCGATTCAAGAGCGTGCGCATGGTCATCGGCCGGGGGCTGGACTGCGACCTCGTGCTCAACGACCAGTCCGTGTCGCGCCGCCACGTGGAGCTGGTGTTTGGCGGCGAGAGCGGCGTGCTGATGCGCGATCTCGGCAGCGGCAACGGCACGAAGATCAACGACGAGCGCGTGGACGAGCGCAAGCTGGCCCACGAGGACGTCATCTTCATCGGCCGCACGAAGCTGCGCTTCATCGACGAGCTGGAGCGCATCAAGCGGATGCGCGCCGAGGCCGAGGAGGCCGAGCGCAAGGAGAAGGAGGAGGCCGAGCGCAAGGAGAAGGAGGCGGAGGAAGCCGAGAAGAAGGCCGCTGCGGGCGAGGCCGCGGGCACCGAGGGACAGCCGGCCGAGGCGGGAGCCAACGCCGAGAGTGGCGAGCAGGCGGCCAATGGCGAGGAGAACAAGAAGACGCAGGTGCGCCACATCAACGACATCCCACGCCGCGACCAGCCCAAGCGCAAGATGGGGATGATGGCGGCGGGCGTGCTGGTGGTGCTGCTCGCCTTCCTGGGCGGAGGCGTCCTCTTCATCAAGCGGGGCCCGCCGCCCCCGCCCCCGCCCAACCCGAAGCAGGAGAAGGCCCGGGGGCTGATGCAGGAGGCACGCAAGGCCTTCCGCGGCGGTGGCTACGCGCAAGCCGTGGCGCTGGCCGAGGAGGCGGATGAGCTCTTCCCGGGCGTGGACACGGAGGGCTTCCTGCCCGTGGCGCGCAAGGAGTTGACCATCGTCCAGGCGTTCGCGCAGGTGCGCCAGCTCGCGGACGAGAACAAGTTCGACGAGGCCCGCGCGCTGCTGGAGGAGACGCCGCGCGGCACCGCGCAGCTCACCGAGGACATGCGCAAGAAGCTCGAGGCCGAGCTGGAGAAGCTCGCCGTCGAGTACCTGGTGAAGCAGGTGGAGGCGGCGCTGGAGGCCCGGGACGTGGAGGGCGCTCGGGCGCTCATCCAGCGGCTGCCCATCGAGAGCCAGCCACTGTACCTGGGCAAGCTGGAGGAACTGGAGACGCTGCTCGCCGAGGAGGCCAATGACGCGGCGGCTCGGGAGCGCGCGCAGAAGACCGCCGCCGCCCGCCGGGCCAAGGAGCAGCGCGAGGCCTTCATCGTCGCCGCCTTCAGCTCGGTGGAGATGCGCTTCAACACGGGCGACTACGCGCGCGCCACGCTCGAGTGCGACCGGGTCATCGACGCCAACGGCTCCGACAAGGAGATCCGCGAGCGGGCCAGGCGGCTCAAGACGCTCATCCCCCAGTTCGCGCGCGTCTACCAGGATGCCCAGCGCAAGGTGCAATCCAACGCCCTGGAGTCCGCCGCGCGCCCGCTGCGCACCTCGGCGGACCTGTACCGGCAGATCGGCTTCAAGGGCCCCGTGGGGGACACCCTCGACAACCAGCTCGCGGCGTCCGCGGTCGTCGCGGGCAAGGGGGCGCTGGCTCGCAATGACCTGGCCAGTGCCGCCAGCTTCTTCAACGACGCCCTGCGCCTGCGCCCGGAGGACTCCAAGGCTCGCGAGGGCCTGGACAGCATCCAGGGCAAGCTGGATGACCTGTACAAGCAGGCCTACTTCCAGCGGGACAGGGATCCC
>NZ_DASVSO010000024.1:0-10228 GCF_036388035.1 Archangium sp. | reverse complement strand
CTCGCCCGGGGAGGCCGCGTGGGCCGCCTGGCCCATGGCCTGGAAGGGCGCGCCCGTGGGCAACAGCGACAGCCCCAGGTCCTCCCGCCCGACGATGGAGTACGACAGCGGGCCCGTGGCGATGCCGATGCGCAGCCGGATGTCGCGCAGCTCCGGCAGGGACGCGCTCGCACGGAAGGGTTGTTGCTGGATGGCCAATGCGCACCGGGCCGCCGCCAGCACCGCCGCCTCCGGCGTGCCCTCGGGGGCCGTCCACGCCGCCAGCAGCGCGTCCCCGGCGAACTTCAGCACGTCCCCTCCCGAGCGGGACGTGCGCTCGATGAGGTGGCCGAACACGGCGTTGAGCAGCTCCTGCAGCCGCTCCAGCGCCCCCGGCCCCTGCCGCGCGATGCGCTCCACGCGCGGCACGAAGCCGGAGATGTCCGCGAAGAGCACCGCCCCGTGGAGGGCGGTCGTCGACTCGTGCGGCACCCTCGCCACCACCCGCTCCACCACGGAGTGGGGGACGTAGCGCGTCAGCTCGCCGGGGACCTGCCTCATGACGCCGAGTCTTCACCCGCGGGGGCCGGCATCCGCGCGACGACCAGCAGGTGGATGGCCTCGAAGACGATGACGGTGGTGAAGGTGACGAGCAGCCACAGGAAGGGCTCCTCGATGGGCACGCCGGCCCACGCCTTGACGAAGATGCCGATCATCATCTCCGGCCGGTAGCCCCACCACTCGTAGGGCACGGCGGCGGTGGCCTCCCACAGCATGCTGATGGTGAACATGGCCAGCGCGGAGAAGCTGTAGGCCCGCCAGTTGATGAACGGGCTCATCGAGCGCAGCAGGAGGCTGCCGGGGATGAAGGCCACGGCCAGCAGGAAGGCGAAGTAGCCTGGGAAGCCCGGGTACTCGGTGGTGCGCTTGTAGAGGATGGCGGCGATCAGCAGGCCCACGCCGATGAGCGCGCTGGGCCAGTGGAGCTCAATCTTCGGGCGCGCCTGGCGCCGCTCCACGAGCAGGTCCCCGGGCGTCACGTACCGGCCGAACCAGTAGATGTCCGACCAGAGGTAGATGAGCAGCGCGGCGGCGATGCCGAAGAGGTAGAAGCCGAACTCCTCGATGGGGATGTTCTTCACCCACTGCCCGCTCAGCAGGTCATACCCCCACACGTAGATGCCGAGCACGGCGCCCTTGTTGGGGAAGGTGAAGAAGGCATTGCCGAAGGCGAGGTCCAGGATCACTCCCAGTGCGGACAGCGACAGCACGGTGATCCAGAAGGAGCGCAGGGGGAGGTTGTACTTGGGACTGGCGTGCAGCCAGAGGGAGATGGCCAGCACGGGGACGATCCACAGCGAGAGCGACCACGTGTAGCCCAGGGGCGTGGGATCCAACGAGGTGGCCACGAGCTGGTGGGGGTGGACCACCGTGCGCAGGGTGAGGAAGGACGGAAGGAGACCCACGACCGCGATGGCGGCCACCACGCCGGCGCCGCCGGAGTCCCCCGCGCGGATGCGGGAGGAGAGCTCGGAGTGAGCGAGGCCCACGGGGTGGACGGGAGTCGCGACTTCAGGAGCCGCGACGTCGGGAGTCGGCTGATGGGGGAGGTTGGCTGGCATGTGGCGCTGGGTCGCGCGTATTGTGCATGTGTGAACGGACTGACAGCAAGAGAGCAGGCCCCGGCTGTTTCCGCTGGACTCACCCAGGAGCAGACGCGGCTCCTCTTCGTGGGGGCGACGATGCTCGCCGCACTGGTGGGCAGCGGCATCTCCAGCTACCTGGCGCTGGGGCCGAAGTCCGCCTTCGTGCTCACGCCCACGTTGGCGGCCTCCTACGTGGTGTACGCCGCCTGGACGCGAGATGCCTTCGTGGCGCGGATGATCGTCTTCGGGCTGGTGGTGGGCTTTGGCGAGCTTCCGGCCGACTACTTCGGCGTGGCGGTGAACAAGACGCTCGTCTATCCCCCGGATGAGCCGCTCATCTGGGTGTCCCCCGCGTACATGCCGCTGTCGTGGATGGTGATGATGTTGCAGCTCGGCACGGTGGCCAACTGGCTCACGAGCATGTGGGGGCTGCTCAAGACGACCGGGGCGCTGGCGGTGCTGGGCGGCATCAACATCCCGCTCTACGAGATGCTCGCCCACAACGCCGGCTGGTGGCACTACCAGAATACGCCCATGTTCCTCGGGGTGACGCCGTACTACGTCATCCTCGCCGAGGTGCTGCTGAGCCTGGCGCTGCCGCTGGTGGTGTCGCAGGTGGCCCAGGCGCGAGGATTCAAGCTGGTGGCGCTCGGCGTGGCGCAGTCGGTGTGGCTCCTCCTCACGGGGGTCTTCGCCTCCTGGCTGGTGAGTCGATGAGCGGCTCGCTGGAGCTCACCACGAACGTGCCGCTGCCTCCCGGGCCCTCGGGGCTGCCGCTGGTGGGCTCGCTGTTCGAGGTGACACGCCGGGGCATCATCCCCGTGATGGAGGAGTGCCAGGCGCGCTACGGCGATGTGTTCCTGCTGAAGGTGGCGGGGCTGAAGCTGGTGGTGGTGGCGCACCCGGAGGGGGTCGAGCGGGTGCTGCGCGGCAACCGGGACAACTACGTCAAGGGCTCCATCTACGACAACCTGCGGCAGATCGCCGGCGAGGGGCTCGCCACGGTGGAGGGGCCCTCCTGGCGCACGCGGCGCAAGCAGCTCCAGCCGCTCTTCCAGAATCAGCGGACGCTCGGGGCGGTGGGGCGGCTGGGCACGCTGGTGGACGAGACGCTGGAGGGCTGGGCGAAGGAGGTGCGCGACGGGGACGAGGTGGACCTGTTCGAGGCCTTCAGTCCGCTCACGCTGCGGGTGATCAGCGAGCTGGTGTGCGGGGTGGAGCTGGCGGACTCGCGGCGGCTCATCGGCGCCTTCCGCGACGCGCTGGAGAACCTGGTGGGGCGCGGCAACGTGGAGCGCAACATCCCCCTGTCCATACCGACCCCCGGCAATGTGCGGGCGAAGCGGGCGCTGGCGACGCTGGATGCCATGGTCTACGCGGAGATCGACCGGGCGATGGCGGCGGGGGAGCGGCGCGGGGACGACCTGCTGGGGCTGTTGTTGACGGCGAAGGATGACGCCGGGCAGCCGCTGACGCGCCGCGAGGTGCGCGACGAGCTGGTGACGATGCTGCTGGCCGGCCACGAGACGGTGGCGCTCACGCTCGTCTGGGCCTTCGAGCGCCTGGGGGCGCACCCCGAGGTCCTTCGGGCCTTGAGGGAAGAGGTGGACCGGGTGCTGGTGGAAGGGCGGCCGTTGGACGCGGCGGCGCTGCACGAGTTGCAGTACACGCGCCGGGTCGTCCAGGAGGTGCTGCGCGTGCGCTCTCCGGCGTGGATCGTCGCGCGCACGTGTGTGGCGGACGACGAGGTGTGTGGCTTCCGGGTGCCGGCGGGAGCGACGGTGTTGATGACGCAGCACCTGCTGCACCACCACCCGACCTACTGGCGGGAGCCGGAGCGCTTCGATCCGGAGCGCTTCCTCCCCGAGGCCTCGCGGGGGCGCAACGAGTACGCCTACTTCCCCTTCAGCAAGGGCCCGCGCATGTGCATCGGCAGCCACCTGGGAATGGTGGAGGCCACGGTGGCGATCGCGCTGATGACGCGCCGGCTGTCCTTCGAGCCGGTGGGCCTGGAGCCGGTGGGGTTCAACGCGCTCAACGCCCTGCACCCCTCTCCGCCGCTGCGCATGCGCCTGCGCTGGCGGCGCTGAGCCAGGAGGCGGGGCGCGCCCTGGCGTTGACGGCTGATCTTCCGCGCCCGGTGTGGACACATCGGCGTTGCGCGGCGCGCCCTCGGAGCGTAGGGAATCGAATCTCCCATGTCCGCGCTCGCTCAACTGCTCGAAGCCGTTCGCAAGGAAGCTCGCCCCGGTATCTGGTCCAACGGGGTGAACCTCTCCCGTGCCGGTGCCGTCTCCCTTCAGGCCCAGAAGTCGAATGAGATTGAACTGAGGGTGAAGGCGGCGGGGCGCCCGGTGGCCCTCACGGTCATCCTGTACCCCGGCGACGAGGCCTGGGAGTGCGATTGCCCCAGTCGCGTGGACCCGTGTGAGCACGTGGTGGCGGCGGCCCTCTTCGTCCAGCAGGCGGAGAAGCAGGACAAGCCACTGGAGTCGATCGCGCCCAAGTGGTCCCGCGTGGTGTATCGGTTCACCCGCGTCTCCGGTGGGCTGGAGCTTCACCGGGCGCTCGTGCACGCGGACGGGAAGGAGGAGCCGCTCGATGACTCCCTCGCCTCCCTGCTCGCGAAGCCGGCGAAGGCCGCGATGCTTCAGGTCGAGCAGTCGGATCTGCTGGCGGACCGGCTCCTGGAGCGCCGCACGCGCGGGGCGCTGCCTCCCGAGCGGTTGGACGCGTTGCTTCAGGTGCTCCAGCAGGCGCGCAATGTCCTGCTCGATGGGCAGCCCGTCGCCGTGGCGGAAGAGGTCATCGTCCCGAGGGCCCTCGTCGAGGACCGGGGCGGGCAGATCGTCGTGACGGTGGCGCGCGATCCCCGCGTCGTCGAGGTCGTGAGCCCGGGGGTCGCGTTGCTCGGTGATGCGCTGGCCCGGCTGGGCGAGACGTCGATGACCGGACCGTGGCTCCAGAACCTTCCCGTCGTCCGCACCTGCGCGGCCGAGCAGATGGGGGAGATCTCCTCGAAGGTGCTCCCGGAGCTGGGCCGTCGCATGCCCGTCGTGGTCCGCAGCCGGCGCCTGCCGCCCATCGATCGCGAGCTGAAGCCGCGCATCCTGATGGAGCTCAACCAGCTCGAGTCCGGGCTGTCCGTGCTGCCGACCCTCGTGTACGGAGCGCCGCCGTCGGTGCGGATCGACAACGGGCGGATGGTCTACCTGCGCGGCGCGGTGCCCCTGCGCGACGAGGCGGCCGAACAGCGCCTCATCCATCAGCTCCGCGATGAGCTGAACCTGGTGCCCGGCCGGCGGCTGACGGTGCAGGGCCAGGAGATGGTGCGCTGGGCGGACAAGCTCCGGCGCTGGCGCGGGGACCTCTCCGGAGACGCCGCGGGCATCGTGAGCCCGGACGTCCAGCTCCGGCCCCTGCTGCGGGTAGAGGGCGGCGATGGGACGGGCATTCCCAACGTGCGCTTCACGCTCGAGTTCCAGGTGGAGGGCGGCAAGGGCGAGACGCAGTCCGTGGACGCGGCGGCGGTCATCCGGGCGTGGACGGAAGGGCTGGGACTCGTTCCCCTCGACGGAGGCGGCTGGGCGCCTCTGCCGCGGGCCTGGTTGGACAAGAATGGCCAGCGCGTCGCGGACCTCCTGGCCGCGCGGCAGGCGGATGGCCGGGTGTCCAACCACGCCCTGCCGGAGTTGAGCGCGCTGTGCGAGACGCTCGAGCAGCCACCTCCGCCGGGACTCGACCGGCTGGCCCCGTTGGTCGAGGGCTTCGAGAAGCTCCCGCCTCCGGCGCTGCCGGAGGAACTCAACGCCACGCTGCGCCACTACCAGCAGCAGGGGGTGAGCTGGCTGCGCTTCCTCCAAAGCTCGGGGCTCGGTGGCATCCTCGCCGACGACATGGGCCTCGGAAAGACACTCCAGACCATCTGCGTGCTGGGGCCGCGCTCCCTCGTCGTCTGCCCCACCAGTGTGCTTCCCAACTGGGTCGCGGAGCTCAAGCGCTTCCGTCCGTCGCTCAAGGTGTGCGTGTACCACGGGCCCGGTCGCGCCCTGGACGAGGCCGCCGAGGTGACGCTCACCACGTACTCCATCCTCCGGCTGGATGCGGCCGTGCTCGGAGGGCGCACCTGGGACGCGCTCGTGTTGGACGAGGCCCAGGCCATCAAGAATCCCGAGAGCCAGGTCGCGCGCTCGGCCTTCGGGCTCAAGGCGAACTTCCGTCTGGCGTTGAGCGGTACGCCGCTGGAGAACCGGCTGGAGGAGCTCTGGAGCCTGATGCACTTCACCAACCCGGGCCTGCTCGGGGGCCGGAGGCAGTTCGACGAGAAGGTGGCCCAGCCCATCGCCGAGGGACAGGCGGGGGCGGCGGAGCGGCTGCGCAAGCGCATCCGGCCCTTCGTCCTGCGGCGCCTCAAGCGGGATGTCGCGCCCGAGCTGCCGCCGCGCACCGAGTCCGTGATGCACGTGTCGCTGGATGAGCGGGAGCGCGCCGTCTACGACGCGGTGATGGCGGCGACGCGCGCGGAAGTGGTCGCCCTGCTGAACGAAGGGGGCAGCGTGCTCAAGGCGCTGGAGGCCCTGCTCCGACTGCGTCAGGCGGCCTGTCACCCGGCGCTCGTCCCGGGCCAGCAGGCCACCTCGTCGTCGAAGGTGCAGACGCTCGTCGATGCCCTCGACAACGCCGTGTCGGACGGTCACAAGGCGCTGGTGTTCTCGCAGTGGACGTCGCTGCTGGACCTGATCGAGCCGCAGCTCGAGAAGTCCGGGATTGCCTTCGAGCGCCTGGACGGAGCGACGGCCAACCGGGGAGAGGTCACCTCGCGCTTCCAGTCACCCGAGGGCGCGCCGGTGATGCTGCTGTCGCTCAAGGCCGGTGGCACGGGCCTCAACCTCACCGCGGCGGACCACGTGTTCCTGGTGGACCCGTGGTGGAACCCGGCGGTGGAGGCGCAGGCGGCGGATCGCGCTCACCGCATCGGCCAGGAGCGCCCAGTGATGGTGTACCGCCTGGTGTCGCAGGGCACGGTGGAGGAGCGCATCCTCGGACTCCAGGAGAAGAAGCGCGCCCTCTTCGAAGCGGCCCTGAGCGAGGCGTCGGCCGCGACCGCCATCACCCGCGAGGACCTGCTCGAGCTCTTCTCCTGAGCCTCGCTCCAGCTCCCCGTCATGTGTCCTACTCGATGGAGCGGTAGACGCCCCCGGTGGCCCGGGCCAGCTCGAGCATCAGCTCGCGCGACCGGGGCTTGTTGTCGGTTTTGAAGTGGCCCATCAGGAAGGCGACGGTGTGCACCACCACCTTGCGCTGGGCATTCCAGGCGGCCACGTCCCCGAGGATGGCCGCGTTGGCCTTCTTCTTGCCGTCCGTCGGCAGGCCATCGGTGAGGAAGTAGATGGAGTCCGCCTCGGAGTCGGCGAAGGCCTTCTCCAGCGCGCCGTGGATGTTGGTGCCGCCCTTCTGGCGCAGCGCGCCCACGTACCGCACCGCCTCCTGTACCGACTGGGGGGTGGCCTCGACGAGGCCGGGCTTCCACGTCTGCACGCCCGTGGAGAAGATGACGAGGTTGAACTTCGTGCCCGCCGAGAGCTGCTCCTTCAACACGGACTGGAGCTCGCGCTGCACGAACTGGAGCCGGTTGAGCGTCTCGCCGCGGTTGGTGGTGAAGCGCGCCTCCATGCTGCCGGAGACGTCCACCACGAAGATGACGCGCTTGCTGCGGATGGTGCCGTACACCGGGCTGCGCGGCTGGATGTGCTCGAGAATCTTGCGCGCCTCCTCCTTGTGGTCACCAAAGGTGAACCCGTCGAGGATGAGGAACTTGTTCTCCGCGTCGGTGATGGTGTCCTTGAGCACGCGCAGCACCTTCAGCTTGTCGTCGTTGAAGGAGTACGCGTCCAGCACCCCGAGCACCTCGCGCGACGTCATGCCGAGCATGTGCGCGTCCATCAGCTTCACCGCCTGCACCATGTCGTCGCAGTAGGTGAGGACCGGGACGATCTGCTGGATGTGCGCGGAGGTGAAGCCCTCGGGACGGCTGGCGATGGCCTTCTCGAGCACGTGCATCTTGTCGTCGGTGAAGCCCTCCTTCGCGAGGGCCGCGACGAGCGCGGCGACGTCCTCGTTCGGCCAGGCCCCCACCTGGTTCACCAGCAGCGGCGTCGTCTCGCTGGTGCCGCGGGTGGCCGCGCTGAGGGTGGTGGGCGCGTTGCCGGTGGCCGGCGCGGTGCTGGGAGCGGCGGGCGTGGCCCGCTGGACGTTGGCCAGGAGCTGCCTGGCCTTCTGCTTCTCGTCGTCGAAGCTGAAGAGGCGGACGAGCTTGCCCTTGTTCTCCGGATCCTCGATGCGGCCCTTGAGCGCCGAGAGCGTCTCGAGCTTGTCATCGCCGAAGGAGAACTGCTCGACCAGACGCGCCACCTGCGCGCAGGTGAAGGTGTTGGTGGAGGCCGCGGTCTTGAGGATCGTGAGCTTCGCGTCGGAGAGGCCCTCCTGGTCCACGCGCTGGTGGAGCTGCTCGAAGGCCGCACCGTCCATCGCCAGGGCGGGCGCGGGCAGGAGCGCGGCGAGCGTGAGGCCCAGGGCCACACAGCGGGAGAGAATTCGGGAGACGCAGGATGGCAAAGCAGGCCCCTCGGAGCGGATTCCCACCGTACATCGGCGGGGTGTTTCGTAAGGCCGGATGAAACAGGTGGAGCGGTGACGACTTCAGCGGAGGAGCTATCCGCCCACCAACTCGCGCAGCCGGGCGGCGAAGCCGCGCACATCCCCCTCGGTGGTGTCGAAGGACGTCATCCAGCGCACCTCGGAGGTGGCCTCGTCCCAGACGTAGAAGAAGGTGTGCTCCTGCAGGCGGGGAATGAGCTCGGCCGGGAGGGTCGCGAAGACGCCGTTGGCCTCGGTGGGCCGGGTGAGGCGCACCTTGGGAATGGAGGAGACCTCCTGGGCGAGCAGCGTGGCCATGGCATTGGCATGTCGCGCGCTCTTCAGCCAGAGGTCGTCGGTGAGGAGCGCCTCGAACTGGGCGGCCACGAAGCGCATCTTCGAGGCGAGCTGCATCCCCTGCTTGCGCAGGAACTTGAAGTCAGGCGCCAGCCGGGGATCGAAGACGACCACGGCCTCGCCCATCATCAAGCCAATCTTGGTGCCGCCGAACGAGAGCACATCCACGCCGCAGTCGGTGGTGATGGCGCGCAGCGGCAGGCCGAGCGCGGCGGCGGCGTTGGAGATGCGCGCCCCGTCCATGTGCAGGTACATGCCGTGGCGGTGCGCCAGGTCCGCGAGCGCGCGGATCTCCTTGGGCGTGTAGACGGTGCCCAGCTCGGTGGACTGGGAGATGGAGATGACGCGGGGCTGGACGTGGTGCTGGTCCCCCAGCCCCCGGATGCGCGGCTCCACCAGCGCCGGGGTCAGCTTGCCGTTGGGCGTGGGCATATCCACCAGCTTGCAGCCGATGGTCTTCTCCGGCGCGCCGCACTCGTCCACGTTGATGTGCGCGCTCTCGGCGCAGAGGATGGCGTGGTAGGGCCGCAGCAGCGCGCTCAGGCCCAGCACGTTGGCGCCCGTGCCATTGAAGACGAAGTGCACGTCCACGTGCGCGCCCAGGTGCTCGCGGAACTTCGCCACCGCGCGCTCGGTCCACGGGTCGCTCCCGTAGGCCAGGGTGTGGCCCACGTTGGCTCGGGCGATGGCCTCCAGGAGTGTCGGGTGGATTCCGGCGTTGTTGTCGCTGGCAAAGCCTCGCTTCGGATTCATCGGCGGTTCGCTCCTGGGGAGGGTGCGCGGGAGAGCGCCCCGTCTACCCGCGAACCCGCCCGCTTGTCGAATGCTCTCACGGCGGGCCGCGTCATCCGATGGCCAGGAATTGTTGGAACATCGGGGAAGACCGGCTGCCCGTCTCCTGGGCGGCCTTCTCGTGGCCAGTGGGAGCACGTCGGACGGGAATCGAGAGGGCCGGACCTGGTGTAGAGAGGCTGCATGGCCGACAAGCGCCGCTTCGACCTCTTCGCCCAGTTCTGCGCCGAGCGCTTTCCCGCCCCTCGCGTCTTCGACATCGCGGGAGGGCAGGGGCGTTTGAACGAGGCCCTCTCACGACTGGGGCGCACCGTCACCACCTTCGACCTGCGCCACAAGCACCTGCCCGTGCGCTACGAGCAGCGCATGTTCACGCTGGAGGAGCCGTGCGAGTGCGACCTGCTCGTGGGCATGCACCCGGACGGGGCCACGCGGATCATCATCGAGTACGCGGCGAAGCACCGGCTGCCCTTCGCCGTGGTGCCGTGCTGCTCGGACAACAGCATGCCGTACAACCCGTGGCGGCGGCACCTAGCGGAGCTGGCGCGCGAGCTCGGCTTCCCCACGGTGGAGGAGCACGAGCTCCCCATGGAGGGCCGCTCACGCGTCATCCTCGGGGAGTTCCCGCGTCAGGCATGACTCCGGGCGGGGCGCAGCATCTTGGTCCCCTGCCGCTCCACCGCGGAGGCCGGCGCTCTCACCTCCGACAGGCGGGCGAGGGTGAAGGCACCCACCGCCATCGTCAGATCCCTCGCCGCGATGTCGAAGTAGTGCCCCGTGGTGAGCAGGTTCAGGGCGATGCCCACCAACCACGCCGA
>NZ_DASVSO010000023.1:0-28119 GCF_036388035.1 Archangium sp. | reverse complement strand
CCGCTCCCCACCGGGCGCCCTACGCGTACGGCCCCCGGGTACCGTCCAGCTCCGAGGCCAACCTGATCGACGCCTCGACGGCGGACGTCACCGCGCGCGTGCTGCTCGCGCTCCAGGCCGTGGAGGCCACGAACCTGCTGGAGGCGGGGATGGGCGCCCAGGCCCGCGACGCCGCGAAGCGGGGCGCGGAGTTCCTCCGGCGCGCGCAGACCCGGACAGGCTGCTGGTGGGGCCGCTGGCGCACCGGCTACCTGTCCGCGTTGCCCTTCATCACCCCGGCCCTCCGGACGGCCGGCGAGCCCGCGGGCTCGGCCTGCTTCACGGCCGTGCGCGACTTCCTCTTCACCCACCAGAACCCGGATGGAGGCTGGGGCGAGGGAACCGAGGCCGACCGTGATGCCTCGAAGGCCGGCCGCGGCGCGAGCACGCCCCTCCAGACAGCGAGCGCCCTCATCGCCCTCGTCGCGACGACTCCGGGCAACGACCTCGGCGACAGCGTTCCCCTCCAGCGGGGAATCGACTACCTCGCCCGCGGCCAGCGCGCCGGCACCTGGAGCAACGGCCGGGCCCTCTACACCGCGGCGTTCCAGACCGACTACTACGACTCGGCCATGGGGACGCACACGCTGGTGACCCGGGCGCTCGCCTACCTCTCGCTCGCGAGGGCCCTCGGCGTCGACGCGGCCACCCGGCGGATGGTGTGCGGGGAGGGACTCGGCGAGCCGCTGACGCGCGGGCTGACGGCCTGAGAGACGAGGACGCGAAAAAGAACGAGGCCCGCTCCCTGGAGCCCCCCGGCGCCAAGAAGCGGGCCAACGTAGCCTCGCGGGCCCCCCCGGACCTCGCGAGAACAGGAGGCGCCTTCCCCCCTTTGACAGCAAGGCGCCTCCCAGGGAGACCCGTTCGCCGTGCAAGTCCCCTCGCCCGACGAACCGTTCCCGATTTCTGAAAGCACCTTCTCATGGCCCCGCCGCCAGCGCTGTGAGCCGGCTCACTCGGGCGGTGTGAAGTGGCTCACACCCCCGCCGGCCCCAGGAGGTCGGCCTGGGCGCCACCTACACCCAGGGTGCTGGTACGATTCAGCCAGGGTGGCACGCGCACCCGGCGCCACACTCCCCCCTCGGCGGACAGCAGGGGGTGCGATACCGTTCCGTCCCCCGGACGCTCTTCTTCCCCCAGGAAGGCACATGCCGCTGCGTAACCTTCTCACGAGCCTCGCCCTGGCCCTTGGCCTCGTCGCCGCGACCGCCTCGGCGGCGCAGACCCCCGCCGCGACCCTCCCCTCCCGGGAGGAGCGACTGGCCCACCTGGGCCGGCTCTGGGGCCAGGTGCGCTACCGCCACCCGTACCTCGCCTACAAGAACATCGACTGGGACGCCGCGCTCGTCGCCGCCCTCCCCAAGGTGGAGGCCGCCAGGGACCGCGCCGCCTACGCCGAGGCCGTGCAGGGCATGCTGGACGTGCTCCGCGACTCCGCCACCCACCTCGAGCGTGCCGAGGAGCAGAAGGAGGGCGGGGGGAAGACTCCGCCCAACCCCGTCCGGGAGCTGCGCAGCTGGGAGAACAAGGACGTGCTCGTGCTGGACCTGCGCGCCGTCACGGACCGCGGCGTCCTCAACCGCCTGCGCACCCAGCCCGAGGAGGTGCGCCCGGACATCTCCCGCGCCAAGGCCGTCATCATCGACCTGCGCGCCCGCGGGCTGGAGCCCAACGCCGCCTGGAACATGTCCCAGGTGCTCGGCAACCTCCTGCCCTTCCTGCTCAACCAGGAGCTCCAGGTGCCCGGGGAGCGCACGGTGCTCCACTCGGGCTACCGCCCGCAGAGCCGTCCCTCCAGTGGTGGCTACACCACCTCCTTCCTCACCCTCGCGGGCGAGCAGCTCTCCCCCAAGGGGGACGGCAAGGCCCGCCCGGTCGTCTTCCTGCTGGATGACAAGTCGTACCTGGATCCCCGCGCCCTCACGATGAAGGCCGTGGGGCTGGCGCAGCTCGTCACCGAGGGGCGGCTGGACGACGGAGCGGTGGTGCAGCGGATGCGGGTGGAGCTGGGCGCCGGGCTGACGGCGGCGGTGCGCGTGAGCGAGCTGGGCCTGCCCCTGCGCGCGGACGCGGTGCTGCCCAGGCGCGCCCGCTCCGAGGGCAAGGACGAGACGCTCCAGAAGGCGCTCGACCTGGCGCGCAAGCCGGCGAAGAAGGCGAAGGCGCGCGAGCTGGACGTGCTGCCTCCGGCCCGGTGGCAGGCCGACCGCAAGTACGAGGACATGCTCTACCCGAGCCGCGAGTACCGCCTGCTCGCGCTCTTCCGGCTCTGGAACGTCATCCACCTCTTCTACCCGTACAAGCACCTGATGGACCGGGACTGGGACGAGGCGCTGACCACGTTCCTGCCGAAGTTCGAGAAGGCGAAGGACGCCGCGGAGTACGCGCTGGCGGTGGCGGAGCTGAGCACGCGCGTGCAGGACGGGCACACGGGCCTGCGTGGCCACCCCGAGCTGGAGAAGCGGGGCATCTCCGGCGTGAACGCGCCCTTCGTGCTGATGGAGGTGGACGGCCAGCCGGTGGTGATGGACGTGCGGGACGCGGAGGCGGCTCCGGGGCTCGAGCGGGGCCAGGTCGTCGAGACGCTCGACGGCAAGCCCTTCGCCGAGCGCGTCAAGGCGCTGGAGCCCTATGTGACGGCCTCGCACCCCGTCCACCTGCGCCACCTCCTGCTGGCCAGGGCGCTGGCCGGGCCCGAGGGCTCCCAGGCGACGCTGGGCGTGCGCGAGGCCTCCGGGCAGGTGAAGCAGGTGCGCTTCACCCGGAGCCTCCAGTCGTTCCAGAAGCCCCGACAGGGCGAGAGCTGGCGCCTGCTCGCGGACAACATCGGCTACGTGGACCTGACGCGCCTGCAGACGTCCGAGGTGCCCACCGTGTTCGAGAAGCTGAAGAACACGAAGGCCCTCGTCTTCGACATGCGCGGCTATCCGAATGGGACGGCCTGGGCCATCGCCCCGTACCTCAACACGCGCAAGGCGCGCCACGCGGCGGTGTTCGAGCGGAACCTCGTCTCGGCGGACGAGACGGGCCGGTACAAGTTCTTCCAGGAGCTGCCCAGGGCCGAGGTGCCCCTGTACCTCGGCCGGACGGTGATGCTCATCGACGAGCGGGCCATCAGCCAGTCCGAGCACTCGGGCCTCTTCTTCGAGGCGGCCAACGGCACCACCTTCATCGGCAGCCCCAGCGCGGGCGCCAACGGCGACACCACGGACCTGACGCTGCCCGGCGGCATCACCCTGGTCTTCACGGGCCACGACGTGCGGCACCTGGACGGCCGCCAGCTCCAGCGGGTGGGCCTCAAGCCCCACGTCTACGTGCGGCCAACGCTCCCGGGCCTCCAGTCCGGCAAGGACGAGGTTTTGAACCGGGCGCTCGAGTTCCTCAAGGGCACAAGCGCGGCGATCGCCGGAGACTCCGTCCGGTAGAGTCCCGGCGCGACCCCTTCCCCGGAGCGAGCCATGCCGACCCTCATCCCCGCCCCCACGCGCGTCACCGCCGCGGGCAACAAGCCCAAGCTCATCGACGAGTATGTCGGGCGCGTGAATTCGAAGCACGCCGAGCTCAGCGTCGCCCACATGCGCAGCCCCGGCGGGTGGCTGGAGCCCGGACAGACACCCGAGTTCCGTGAAATCACCGTGGTCCTCAAGGGCCTGCTGCGCGTGGAGCACCAGGGCGGCCACCTGGACGTGCGCGCCGGCCAGGCCGTGCTCACCGAGCCCGGCGAGTGGGTGCGCTACAGCACCCCCGAGGCCGAGGGCGCCGAGTACATCGCCATCTGCCTCCCCGCCTTCTCGCCCGACACCGTCCACCGCGACGCGTAAGCCGCCGCGGGGGCACGGCGCTAGTCGACCTTCTTCATCTCGACGACGAAGGAGCGCGGCTCGAGAAAGCCCGTCACCCTCGGGGCGCGGAGGACCTCGCCGTTGGAGCGGACGAAGGCCACCGTGGGCAGGCCCTCCACCCCGAAGCGCTCCATCAGCGCGTCCAGCGCATCGTCGCTCTGGGTGGCGTCCACCTTCACGTTGATGAAGCGCCCCGACTCCTCGATGACCTCGAGCGCCGGGTAGGTCTCGCGGTCCAGCTCCTTGCAGGCCGCGCACCACTCCGCGAAGAAGTCGATCATCACCGGCCGGCCCTCGCTCCGGGCGCGGGCCAGCACCTGCTCGAAGGACTCGGGCGAGAAGCCATTGCCCTTGGCCGGCAACACCGCTTGCCACGCGAAAGCGGGTGCCTTCGGCTGCTCCGCCAGGCCGAGCGACACCCACAGCATGCCCACCGTCTTCACGTCCATGGCGCCGCCCCGCAGCACCAGCGCCACCACCACCAGCGCCACGCCAAAGCCCTTGAGGGTGAAGTCCCGCGCGCCCTCCTTGAAGGACAGGTGGATGGCACCCAGCAACACGCCCCCCGTCGCCAGCACCGCGGCGATCGCCGTGCCCGGCGTGCGGCCCAGCTGCTCGGCCGCGCCCCTCACCACCCCCCCCACCGCGGGGAAGCCGTCCTTGAGGTACGAGATGGCCAGCGCCACCAGCACGATGCCCAGCACGCTCTTCACCCACTCCATCCACACCCCGCCCCGAGGCAGGCGCACGGTGAAGACGCCAATGAGGAAGAAGGGCACGCCGATGCCCAGCGCGTAGATGAAGAGCAGCGCCGCCCCCAGCACCGTGCTCTGCGACCTGGCCACGAAGGCCAGCAGGCCCGTCAGCACCGGCCCGGTGCACGGCGCCGCGAGGAAGCCGGACACACTGCCCATGAGGAAGGCGCCCGTGAGGCCCGAGCCGCCCACCGAGTTGAGCCGCTGCTGCAGCCCCTGGGGCAGCGCCAGGTCGAAGGCGCCGAACATGGACGTGGCCAACAGCAGCAGGAAGACCGCCAGCCCCACCACCACCACCGGACTGCCGAGCATCGAGCCGAAGGCCTGCCCCGTCTTCGCCGCCAGCACGCCCAGCGCGCTGAACACCACGCCCATGCCGATAATGTACGCGGACGTCAGCACGAGCGCCTGGCCCCGGCCCTCGGCCTTGCGCGCCCCGAAGACGGACACGGTGATGGGGATGAGCGGGTAGACGCAGGGCGTCATCGCGGTGAGCAGGCCCCCGGCGAACACCACCGCCGCGCCCAGGGCGAAGCTGCCGGACTTGAGGAAGCGCGCCGCGTCCAGCCCCGTGCTGGGACCCGTGGGGAGGAGCCAGGGCACGACCGCCACGGCCAGCCCGAGTACCGCCGCAATGATGCCCACCTTCTTCTTCGCTTCCATGTCACTCCTCTTGCCCACCGCGCCCCCTTTATACGCGCCAGGGCCCGCGGGTTACACCCGAGGTTGCACCGGGCCGCGAGGGATTAACGCGGCCCGAACCGGCCTGCCAGCCCCCGTGCTCCCCACTCCCCGGCGAGCGGGCAGGCGCACCGGGGACGACTCCCTCACACCTGGGGGGAGACGGACGGCGGCCCCGGCCCCCGCTGGCGCAGGGGCAGCAGGAGCGCCAGGAAGGCCACCGAGAGCACCGTGGCGAGCAGGAAGACGTTCGCGTAGCTCCAACCCGCTTGGGTGGCCAGCAGGCCGGCGATGGGCCCGCCCGGAAACTTGCCCAGCACCTCCACGCTCGCCAGCAGCGTGTAGTGCGTGGCGCCGATGCGCCGGTCCACCCGCGACATCATGAAGGCGAAGAGCGTCGTGGTGAGCACGCCCCCGAAGAAGTGCTCCCCCACGGTGACGGCGATGACACCCGCCTCCGTGGGCCCGTGGAGCGCCAGCCACCACTCGCCGCCGAGCGGGAAGACGCGCAGGAAGGAGGCCAGGGCGAGCGCCCCCAGCAGCGGCATCCGGCTGGCGAGCAATCCCCCCGCTGCGGAGCCGAGCAACGAGGCCACCGTGCCCCACGTCCCCACCCACTGGCCAATCTGCCCGGCGGTGAAGCCCACGTCGACGAGGAAGAGCTTGAAGAGCACGTCCGCCATCGACTCGCCCAGCTTGTAGGTGCCGATGAAGAGCAACATCCACCCCGTGCCGGGCAGCCGCGCCGTCGCGAGGAGCCGGTCCCGCAGCTCGTGCCAGGAGAGCCGCTCCTCCCCTCCCCCTTCCACCGTCCGCCGGGGCTCGCGCGCCAGGGCCACCACCGCCAGCACCCCCAGCGACAGGAGCGACATCGCCAGGAAGAGCCCTCGCCAGCCAATGACGTCGCTCGCCCAGACGAGCAGCCCTCCTCCGGTGAGCAGCCCCAGCTTGTAGCCCACCACCTGGGCCGAGTTGCCCCAGCCCAGCTCCCGAGGCTCCAGCAGGTCCACCGCCAGCCCATCCACCGCGATGTCCTGCGTGGCCGCGAAGAGGTTCATCAGGAAGACGAGCCCGAGCAGCACCGGCAGGGCCTCCGGCACCGGCACGAAGGCCGCCGCCGCGCAGGTGGCCGCCAGCCCCGCCTGCATGGGCACTATCCAGGACTTGCGCCGGCCGAGGCGCTCCGAGCCATGTCGGTCCACCAGCGGGGCCCACAGCGCCTTGAGCATCCACGGAGCCGCCAGCAGCCCGAGCACGCTGATGGCCATCAGCGACACCCCCTGCGTGCGCAAGTACACGGGCAACGCGGTGGTCTGGAAGCCGTACGGCAGCCCCTGCACGAAGTACAGCGCGCTCAGCAGCCCCAGCTTCCGGGGGGAGATCCTCACCGTCTTCACATCCGGGACCCTAGCGGAGAACCGCCCCGCGCGCTCGTGGGGCCGCTCCCCGTTCACAACCGACCCCGAGACACGCTGGGGGCGATTTCGAGCATTGACCCGGCTGAGCGCCGGGGAGAACCTCCCCGCGCTGAGTCCGAGTGGAGGGGTTCATGAGTCGTATCGCAACCAAGCTGGGATGGGCACTGGTCGTCGTCCTCGGCGCGTTCTGCCTGGGCACCGTGGCGCTGCACCGGGGCGAGACGATCAACGCCACCTGGCTGGTGGTCGCCTCCGTCTGCGTCTTCCTGGTGGGCTACCGCTTCTACAGCCGGTTCATCGCCGACAAGGCGCTGGAGCTCGACCCGACCCGTGCCACGCCGGCGCAGCGTCGCAACGACGGCCTGGACTACGTGCCCACCGACAAGTGGGTGCTGTTCGGCCACCACTTCGCCGCCATCGCCGGTGCCGGTCCGCTCGTCGGCCCCGTCCTCGCCGCGCAGATGGGCTACCTGCCGGGCACCCTGTGGATCCTCTCCGGCGTGGTGCTCGCCGGCGCGGTGCAGGACTTCGTCATCCTGTTCCTCTCCGTGCGCCGTGAAGGCAAGTCGCTGGGTGACATGGTGCGCATGGAGTTGGGTCCAGCCGCTGGCGTGGTGGCGATGATCGGCGTGCTGATGATCATGATGATCATCCTCGCGGTGCTGGCCCTGGTCGTGGTCAAGGCGCTGGCCGAGAGCCCCTGGGGCACCTTCACCGTCGCCATGACCATTCCCATCGCCCTGCTGATGGGCGTGTACCTGCGCTACGTCCGCCCCGGCCGCGTGCTGGAGGTGTCGGTCCTCGGCTTCGTGCTGCTGATGCTGTCCATCTGGCTGGGCGGCCGGGTCGCCGACGCCCCGACGCTCGCCCCGCTGTTCACCTACGATGCCAGGCCGCTGGCCTGGATGCTCATCGCCTACGGCTTCTGCGCCTCGGTCGCGCCGGTGTGGCTGCTGCTGGCACCGCGCGACTACCTGTCCACCTTCCTGAAGATTGGCACCATCCTGGTGCTGGCGGTGGGCATCGTCCTGGCCGCGCCGGAGCTGAAGATGCCGGCGGTGACCCGGTTCGTCGATGGCACGGGTCCGGTGTTCGCCGGCAACCTGTTCCCCTTCCTCTTCATCACCATCGCCTGCGGCGCGGTGTCGGGCTGGCACTCGCTCATCTCCTCGGGCACCACTCCGAAGATGCTGGCCAACGAGCGCGAGGCGCGCATGGTGGGCTATGGCGCGATGCTCATGGAGGCCTTCGTCGCCATCATGGCGCTGATCGCCGCCACCGTGTTGCAGCCGGGCGTCTACTTCGCCATGAACTCCCCGCCCGGAGTCATTGGCACCACCGTGGAGCAGGCGGCGCAGACGATCAGCCAGTGGGGCTTCGTCATCACCCCCGACATGCTCAGCCAGACCGCTCGGGAGATTGGCGAGTCATCCATCCTCTCGCGCGCGGGCGGCGCACCGACCCTGGCCGTGGGCATGGCGCAGATCCTCCACGGGCTCATTGGCGGCGAGGGCATGATGGCCTTCTGGTACCACTACGCCATCCTGTTCGAGGCACTCTTCATCCTCACCACGGTGGACGCGGGTACGCGCGTGGGCCGCTTCATGATTCAAGAGCTGGCCGGCCTCGTCTACGCCCCCCTGAAGCAGACCGAGTCCTGGACCGCCAACCTGATCGCGACGGCGATCTGCGTGTCGGGCTGGGGCTACTTCCTCTACCAGGGCGTGGTGGACCCGCTGGGCGGCATCAACACCCTGTGGCCGCTGTTCGGCATCGCCAACCAGATGCTGGCCGCCATCGCGCTGACGCTCGCCTGCGTGTGCCTCGTGAAGATGAAGCGCGAGCGCTACCTGTGGATTCCAGCGCTCCCCACCGTATGGCTGGTGCTCTGCACCCTGACCGCGGGCTGGCAGAAGGTCTTCAGCAGCAACACCAAGGTCAGCTTCCTCGCCCACGCGCGTGCCTTCGCGGAGGCGGAGGCGAGCGGCAAGGTGCTCGCACCGGCGAAGTCCCTGGAGGACATGCAGCGGGTCATCACCAACGACTATGTGGACGCCACCCTCACCGTCCTCTTCATGCTGGTCGTCGTGACGACGCTCGGGTTCGGCATCCGCGCCGCGCTGGCGGCTCGCCGCTCGGCCGTCCCCACCGCGCGAGAGACGCCTCACGTCCCCCTGGCGACGACGGGCCAATGACATGCGCGCCTCGCTGGACACCCTGAAGCCCCTCTGGCGCCGAGCGGTGCAGACCGCCCGGCTGCTCATCGGCGTGCCCGACTACGACACCTACGTCCAGCACATGCGCCTGCACCACCCACAACGGCCCGTGATGAGCTACGAGGAGTTCTTCAACGAGCGCATGCAGGCGCGCTATCGCGGGGGCGGCGGACGCTGCTGCTGAGCGGCGTCGCCCTCACGGTGCGTCCAGGGCCCCCCACCCGGCGACCAGGGCGGACACGTCGCCGCGCGGCACCCTCTGGCACGGCAGGAAGCCCGAGGCCCGGTCCGTGGCGATGACCGGGAAGCCCCGTGCGACCGCGTGCGCCAGCTCCACCGGGTAGCTCTCGCACCACGAGAGGCCCAGCACGACGTCCACCCCTTGGAGGCTCCGCTGCGCCTCCGCCGACACCCGCTTCACCCGGGGGTGGCTCAGGTGCCTCGCGTCCGTGCCTTCGGTGGGCCGTACCCACAAGCTCCACCCGGGCCGCGCGTCCAGCGCCGCCAGCGCCTCCCGGAGTCCACCGCGGGCCAACGCGGGCCCGGCGAGCAGCGCCACCCGGTGGGCAGGCGTCTCGGACTTTCGCGGTGGAGAGGGCACCTGCCGGGGGACACCCTCCCGGGCGGGGTGCAATTCGCGGAGCCGCTCCGGTGCGCACCCGGCCGCCAGCAGCCGCTCGCGGAGGAACTCGCCGCGCACCCAGATTTCGTCCGCCAGCAGCCGCTCCGCCTCCTGCCGCGCCACGTCCTCCGCGCAGGCGCGGTGGTTGCGCAGGAAGGACTCCTCGGGGTGGCGCAGCGCCGCGTCATCCAGGTCCTCGTGCAGCGTCCGCAGCGAGGGCACATCCTCCACCAGCACGCAGCGCGCACCCCGGCGGCGGGCCAGCGCGAACACCTCGCGCGCGCACAGGGAGGGCGCGAGCACCGTCTCCACTCCCGCCGGGAGCAGGGGTGCGCCCAGGTGCGCCAGCGTCCGCCGGAGCGCGAAGCGGGCCCGGAAGCCCGACGCCGCCGAGCGCCCTGCCCACCGCATTCCCGCCTCCACCGCCTGCCAGCCCGGGAGCCCCCAGACGTGGAAGCCCTCGGGCACCGGGAGCGTGCGCCGGCTCCAGGCCCCACGCACCCGCGAGGGCACGGCCCCCCACCGCTCGGGCAGTACGGGCAGGGTCCAGGGAGCCAGCACCTCCGCCCGCCCTCCAGGCCCGAGCAGGGAGCCGAGCTGCCGCAGCCACGGCGCGGGCTCCGGCGCGATGACGAGGTTCATGGCCGCCCCCCCTGGGCCCCGGGCACCTCGACGCGCGCATGGCACTCCGTTTCGCCACAGGTGAGGCACGTCCGCTTCCGGGCTTCGGGGTTCAGCAGCCGCCGGCGGTTCTCCGCGACGAGGCCTTCCTCCACGAGCGCCCCGGTGGAGACGTCCTCCACGCGGCGGAGGATCCGATTGGTGCGCACCGGCCCCTCCGGCGTCTCCAGCACGGCCTCGTCCTCGGACCAGAGCCGGGAGCGTGTCCGAGGCGCCGCATCCCCGTGCAGCGTCAACCGCAGCTTGCCCCCCATCACACGGGCCCCGAGCCGCACCGGCCCCTCGCGCGGCGCCACCACCAGGTCCACGTAGGGCCAGGCCACCGTGGCATCCATGCCCCACAGCGCTCCCTCCGGGGGAGGCACCGCCTCCATCGTGTGCCCGAAGCGCTCCAGGATGTGCCAGCCCTGGCGCGCCGTCAGCTCGAAGAGGGCATTGGCCAGCAGGCAGATGCCACCCCCAATGGACGGGGTAAGGCACCCGCCACTCAGGGCCAGCCCGTGCCGGTAGCCCGCGTGCTCCGTCAACCGCCCCAGCGTGCGCCAGAAGGAGAGCGGCCGGTCCGGCGTGAGGAGCAGGCCATCGAAGGCGGGGGCCGCGAGGCGCAGGTTGTGCTGCTTGCCAGCCTCCAGCAGCGGATCCGCCTCCGCATCCGCGCGTGCCATGTCCACGGTGTGCGAGGCCAGCAGCACCCCCATCTCCCGCGTGGACGCGAGGAGGGGGCGCGGCCATCGCTCGGGGGTGGCCACCCACCGCACCAACCGGTTCGCCTGGAGGGCGACTTGTTTGCTCCGCCGCCACAGCAGGGCCGGAGCGGAAAGGTCCACGAGACGGGAGGCGACGGGAGGCGTGGCCATGTGCACCCCGGATGATGCAACAGACCCGACCGGGAAGACGAGCACCGGGGGGAGACCGTCCGCCGGGGGCCTCGTCACAACCTTCACGGGGGACCTCCATCCACCTGGAGGACCCCCCATTTCCCGGGAGCCCCCGTCCAGGAGGAACGCCATGAATGCAGACACCATCATCCGTGCGTGGAAGGATCCGGAGTTCCGCGCGAGCCTCACCTCGGAGCAGCGCGCCGCGCTTCCCGAGAGCCCGTCCGGCAAGTCCATGACCGAGCTCGGCGAGGACGAGCTGGGTGACGCCGTGGGCGGAGTCATCAACCCCACCATCCGCTTCACCTTCACCCGTCCGAGCGCGGTCGACGCGTGCCCCAGCGCCCTGGGCTGCACGTTCAACACCACCATCCGCTTCACCACCACCGAGACCCTCAAGACCGTGGGCACCACGGTGGTGCGATTCTGACCGCTCCCGTCCCCAGGCCTGACGGGGCCTCCCCACGGCCCCGCCACGCCGCGCGGGCCCGCCGGGAATGTGGGCCGGGCTTGTGAAACAATGGCGGCTCCTCGTGAAGACACTCCGCCACTGCCTGCTCGCCTCGCTCCTGCTCGTCCCCACCGCCCCGAGTCTCGCGGAGGAGGAGCGTCCCGCCCGGACAGAAACTGTCGCACCGGCCCCCCCCGTGACGGAGGCCACCGTCTCGCTGCTCGAACCCGCGGGGGACGGCTGCGAGTGGGCCCAGCTCGAGCCCCTCTCCCAGGCGCGCCGGGTCATCGCGCGGCTCGCGGTGGACTGCCAGGGCGGAGGGACGGCGTTGAGCCGGGATGGCAAGCGCGGCGCGGCGCGATTCTGGCGCGGTGGCGTCAGTGCCCCCGTGGTGGGCAAGCCCACGTTCCCCGAGCGCTTCCCCCTCCCCACGTTCCGTGACCGCCTGTTCCTCGTGGATTTCACGACGGGCGGTGTCGAGGAGCTTCCCCTGCCCCACCTGGGCGAGCTCATCGAGTTCGGATTCGATGCCGGAGGCCGGCTGCTCGGGCTCTCCCTCCAGAGGGTCACCCCGGCCCAGGCACGGGCGGGCGCGGTGGAAGTCGAGGGGAGCCGCGTCCTGCTCGACCTTGGACGCCCCGGGCAACCCCTGCTGGCCCACGCCTTCGTCTACGAGGGCGGAACGTGGACGCGGCTGGACTCGAAGTCCACCAACGAGTTCTCCAGCACCCGCGTCCTGGTGCTCCGAAAGGAGCTCGGCGAGCGCGCGAGCCTTTCGCTCGATCCGCGCTTCGTGCCCCAGGAGATCGAGGACGACACGCTGCTCGACCAGTTGTACGCGCTCACCCCCGAGCAGCCCGAGGGAGAGTGGGCCGCGCTCAGGCGCGGCGGCTACACCCTGGCCCTCTGGGGTACGCCCTTCGGCGACGAGCTGCTCGCGACCGGCCTGCTCCGGCGGGTGGAGAAAGGGAAGGCCGTCCCCCTCCCCGGCCACGCCTACCGCGAGAACGACCTGGTCAGCCTCCAGGCCCGCGGGCCGCTCCTGCTCGTCTCACTCGCGGACTCCGGCGGACATCCGCGTCTGTACCGGGGCCGGAAGCTCGTCTGGAGCTCCGAGAGCGCGCGGGCCGTCACGTTCTGGCCCCGCTGAGCCCGAGGGCTCCTCCCGGGGGAGGATCCACCGCTTGGGACGAAACCCGTCCGACTCGGCGGCGAGGTTCACGCTCGGGTCGATGAGCGGGCGCGGCGGTCGCCCATTGAGCGACACCCGCACGTCCGCGCGGACCTCGACGCCAGGAATGCCCGTGCGCTCGGCGAGCACATGCGCGAAGGCGAGGATGAGATCAGGCTGCGTCATCATCCGTCCCGCCTGCTTGTCGGAGAGCAGCCCGTCCCCGCGCAGCTCCCACCGCGCGCCCGTCCTCGGGTCCGTGGCGTAGAAGCGCGCCTGGCCCTGCTTCTCCATGATCTTCAGGTGCCAGCTGAAGCGGAACCCCTCCTCGTTCCACAGCACGTCGCCCGGGTACACCCAGTGCCGCAGCGGCAGGACGAGCTGCACGAGGAAGTGCACGGCCAGCACGGGCAACACCCACCGCGCCGTCGCGAGCGGAGCCGGGCCGAGGGGACTCGCCGCGCGCCACCGCAACCAGCGCCGCGGCCAGTCGGGCTCGAAGAAGACGAGCAGCGCCAGCACCATGAGCCAGGGGAAGACGCCAATGGTCAGCAGGGAGCCCGACATCACGTGGAAGCCCACGAGCGCCGCATAGGCATACGGCCGCACCCGCCGCAGCAACAGCAACGGTGGGCAGCACAGCACCACGGCGGCCCCTCCCCAACTGCTCAGCGCCGCCAGGACGTCCAGGGGAACCAGGGCCGCGAGGGCCCGTGCTCCGGCGCTCGTCTCCAGCCACAAGCGCATGGGCTGGTTGCGCACGAGCCAGTCCGGCTGCACCTTGGCGAGCCCCGAGAACAGGTACACCACCAGCAACTGGGCCCGCAGCGTGTACAGCGTCCAGGCCGGGACGGTGTCGCGAGCGAGCTCCGGCCGCCTGCGCGCATCGAGCGACGCCACGCCGGAGAGCGGCATGAGCGCCAGCAGGCCGCACAGCAGGCACACCAGGTAGTAGTGGTTGAGGTAGTGCGTGCGGTCGAGGAGCTGCACGTAGGCGAAGAGCCCCCCGAAGAGCGCCGCGCACGTGCGCGGCCACGCGCCCACCATCAGCCCGAAGGCGAGCACCCCCAGCAGCAGGAAGAGCGCGTACATGCCCGCGGGCGGGAGTGGCCGGAGCCACGCGAAGCCGTGGAACGGGAAGTACACGCGCGGCGCGACGTAGTAGGCGCCAATCCACCCGTGGAGGAAGTAGCGGGCGATGGCCACCACGAGCACCGCGCCCAGCGCCCAGCGGAACGCGGCCAGGAAGGCCGCGTCCACCGGCTCGAGCAACCGTCGGCCCGGGAAGCTCATGCGCGCATCACCCGCTCACCCCGCCTGGCCCCGCACTCAGTCGAAGTCCGAGCCACCACCACCACCGCCCGACGAGGGGGGCGAGCCGACGTCCAGGCTGTCCTCATGGTACACGTTGAAGCGGATGGTCACCTTGGAACCATCGGCGAACTCCATCGTCACCGTGCCGTCGACGCTCGTGTCGAGCTTCAGGATGGCCTCGATGACGCCCGCGACGAGCTTGGGGTGCGCGTCCGAGAGCACCTCCCATTCGCGAACCGTGGTGTCTCCGCTCCCAGGCCCAGGCGTGCAGCCGCCCGTCCCCGCATCCGAGGTTCCACCATCCGAGGTCCCCGCGTCCGAGACTCCGCCGTCACTCGTCCCCGGAGGGCACGTGGACGCGCCCCCTTCCACCGGCAGCGAATGGGGCTCCGAGAACAGGCCGGTGACCCGATCCATCGTGCCTCGCAACTTGAGCTTGCCCTTGGCGCAGCTCAGGTTGAGCACGGTCAGCGACCCGAGGGCCCCCGGCGGGTACACCGTGTGATGCTCGCTCTCGGGGTCGAGCTCCCCGGAGACATCCACGCCTCCGATGGTCCCCTCGCACGTCCCCGTCGAGGTGGTCGCGGTGAGGCACGAGCACCGGGTGGTCGTGACGAGCAGGAGAAGGCAGAGGGGCAGGAGGCGGCGCGCCTGAAATTTCATGGCGGGGAATGCTACCAGCGTTTCCAGGAAACCAGCGGTTTCCCTGGGGACAGGCGCGTGGGTGGAAGCGACCGCGGGATGCCCCGCGCGGGCTTGTCCCCGCCCGCGGCCATGGACATGTGTGTTTCATGGCGGCGCCAGCAACTGCTTCATGCCCTGACAACGTGTCGCTCTCCGAGTTCTCCGGGGTCCGGAAGTGGAAGAGCCGCATGTCCGCCACCCAGGTCCTCTGGGGCAAGCTGGAGGGCGATGCGGCCCAGGTCGCGATGAGCGCCCACCGCCCCGGCCTGACGGAGCAGGAGCGCTTCATCCTCGACCAGTGCTGTCAAAAGCTGACGCTGGCCAAGGAGTGCATCGACCGGACGTTCAAGCGACCCTTCTCCTTCTGGGAGCTCGTCCACGAAGTCGACGCGCTGCTGCTGCTCGTCCTGCCCGTGGAGATGCTGGCCACCCAGTCGCTGGCGGTGCAGCAACGCTTCGAGCAGAAGGTCACCAACCCCGTCCTGCGTGAGCTCTGGCTGGGGACGGAGCAGGCCCCCGGTCCCCTCCGTGAGGCGGTCCAGCTCCTCCGGAGCCAGTTGAAGCCCACGGAAGACCCCGGTAGCCCCCAGGGGCTCACGGGCGAGCGACTCGCGCGCTGCAGGTACATCCTCCACGGCGCGTTGAGCGTCATGGACGCTCAGCGCGACAAGCGGTTCTGGCAGCTCTCCCTCAACGTCTCCATCCAGATCCTGAGCGCCATACTGCTGCTGGTGCTCTTCGGCCTGGCGCTGCTCGCCTTCGACCAGACGCTGCTCTCCGACAACCTGACGAAGCATCAGCCCGACGCGCTCGTCCTCTTCGCCCTGTGCGGGATGGGGGGCGCCGTCCTCTCCAACATGCTTTCGAAGGAGCGCTTCGTCGTCTCGACGGGAGCGACGGTCCGGTACTTCTTCTATTACCTCTTCGTGAAGCCCCTGATCGGCGGCTTCGCGGCCCTGTTCCTCATCCTCCTCGAGCAGTCCGGGCTGCTGCTGTCCGTGGTGGTCACCCATGGCACCACCGCCCCCAACCCCTCCCAGGCGCTCGTCCAGATCGTCGTGAGCTCCGAAGCGGCCGCCTTCTTCGCCCGCGCGGTGCTGTCGGTGGCGGTCGGCTTCTCCGCGGACCGGATGTTGAGTTCCATGATGGACAGCGTGCTCGGCAGACTCTTCCGGGAATCCGAGAGGGGCGCGCCCCCGCCTGCCGCTACCCCGGGGGACCCGCCAGGCTTCCGTAGGACTCCCAACTCCGGGAGGGCGGCGCCCTGAGGCCCGAGGACGGTTTCATCAGGTAGTCCCCGAGCGATTCCAGCAGCTCCTCCGCCATGCCCAGGGCCGTGGGCCGCCAGGGCACGGTGAAACGAGCGTCCATGCTCGTCTGGCGGACGGTGGCCAGCCACTCGTGCACCACCCGCTCCGGGTAGCCCGCGCCCACCGCCGCCTCGTGCAGCAGCGAGTACTCGCGCAGCAGGAAGGTGCTGAAGGTGAGGGGATCGTCCGCCCCCACGGCGATGGGCACCGGCGGAGGCTGTCCCTCCTGGGACTGCGGTGGAAACAGCCGCAGGATGGGGTGGTTGCGCAGGTCCAACAGGTTGCCGATGAGCAGGTTGCTGGAGGGATTCACCTCCACGACGATGCCCCGGGCCGCCACGCACCGGCGCATCCCATCCTGCACGGCCCGGAGCGCCGCCACCTCCGAGCCATCCAGGGCGATGTCCACCAGCTTCTGCCCCCGCAGGTAGACGCTCTCGCTCTCGCGGTACTTGGAGAGGATCCTCCAGACGTCCCGGTGGCTCTGCACCTGCAACCAGTCCACCCGCTGGAACGCCCGCGAGAAGGCATCCAACCCCACCTCGGCCCCCTCCTTCGCCAGGGGGGGACACCACAGGTTGTGCAGCACATGGTGGGCCTCGGCCAGCACGGGCGGCTGGAAGTCCCTGCCGAAGACGAGCTCGGACAGCTCGCGGATGGCGTTCTGCACCTGCTGCGGCCTGCCGGGCGGAGCCTCCACCCACAGCTCCGGGGGCAGCCGGAAGCGGCTGTAGAGCCGCCACTCGAAGACCAGGTCCCACAGCCGCTCCTCGGCGGGCATCATCACCGCGCCCACCGACTCGGCCCACATCCGGGGCTCCACGCCCAGCGCGGTGGCGTGTCCCAGGCGTCCCCCGGTGCGATCCAACTGGTAGTGGACGCACTCGTAGATGCGGCGCAGCCCCTCCATGAGATGGCGGAAGTCCTCGCCCACATGGGCCGTCATCCGCAACGGCGGAGGACTCCGGGCCGAGCTCACCACCGCGACGCGGGCCGCCTCCCTGCGCACGAAGCGGTACAGCGGCACCATCACCCAGGTGGGCACGCCCAGCTCGTCCGAGGCCACGTCCAGCCCCCGCACCAGCCACAGGGCCAGCGGCACGGCCCGGAGCAGATCCACCAGCGCCTGGACCTTGGTGGACTGGGAGGTGTGGTAGTCCGCGAAGCGGCCTCCCATCCGCATCTCACCCCGAGGGTGGGGCTCGGCGTAGCTGCCTCCACCAAAAGCCGGTGGAGCGCCCGCGAGCCAGTGGCGCGACGGATCCCGACTCTTGGTGAGGTGCAGCACCACGCCGAACTCGGGCGCCTGCCCCCCGCAGCCACTGCCCGTCTGTCGCAGCACGTGCCGCCAGGAGCCCATCATCCGCCACAGCTCCTCGGCCAGCTTCATGGGATCCTCGGCGGGGCTGGTCCGCACCTCCAGGGCGGCAATGGGCTGGTTGCCTCCCGCCACGTAGTAGGACGCCTCGGCGCGAGCGGCGCGCAGCGGGCCGCGGAACGAGTGCAGGCGCCCGTAGAAGCGCAGGAACCACTGCAGGCCCGCCGTCATCGGCCGCTGCACGAAGGCGCGGTAGCACAGGCAGCGGATCCGCAGCGCCTGCCAGAAGACGCGACAGAAGGACTTGTCCGTCGCCTGGAGCCGCTCCTGGTGCTCCATCCAGGACAGGGCGTTGCGCACCAACCAGCGCTCCCCCGCGTTGGGCTTGTTCAGCCGCAGGCGCAGGGCGATGGGATCGCACCGCCTCCACACCTCGTCGAGCGTCTCGGGAGGCTCCGAGGCGTTGTGGCTCGCCATGGGGTGGAGCGCCGCGTAGAGGTCGCGCAGCTCCTCGAATTCCGGCAGCAACCCCTCCTGGCCCCAGGCCAGCGCGCGCAACGTCCGCGCCAGCACCCGCCACCACCGGGGCAGCCACCGCCAGGACGGCGAGTGCCCCAGGTCTCGGACGAAGTCCCACAGTGTCCCCTCACCGCCGCGCAGGAGGAACTCGGCCAGCACGCAGCGCGCCACCGCGGCCGCCAGCAGCCAGTCCAGCAGCCGCCCCTCGTCTCCGAAGGGCAAGCCCGGTCCCCGCAGGGCATCCCGCTCCAGGCCCGGCTCTCCCAGGGTGGACAGCAGCGAGGCCCACATGAGGGGGAAGTCCATGCCCGCGCCGATGTGGTGGTGGATCTCCGTCACCCCCCGGTCCAGCAGGTGCCGCACCAACAGGGGCGGCTCGATGTTCACCCGCGTGGCCGGAGGCGACACCGGCAGCGCGGACAGCAGCAGATCCTCCGGCAGCGCGAAGGTGAGCCAGCGGTAATGCGCGAGGGCCTCCACCGCCTCGGCGGTCGTGCTCTGGGCGATCTCCGTGACGCCGGAGCGACGCTCCAGGTGCGCCATGGCCAGGTGACGCAGGTAGCCGCACAGGCTCACCCCTCGCTCCGAGGGCCGGGCCCCGAGGCCTCCGGGATGGATGAACCAGAAGAAGTCGCGCACCGCGACGAGCCGGTCGAGCGACCAGCCGCTGGCGTGCTCCGACAGGCTCTTCTCGCACTCGCGCCACAGCCCCCGGGTGGGCTGGCCGGCGCGGTTGTCCAACCAGGGCTCCAACACCATCACCGAGCGCCGGAAGGCCTCCAGGTGGGTGAGCGGGAAGCAGGCCACCTCGGCCCGGACGTAGGCCTCGGGAATGCGGCGTGGCGGCAGTGCGCCCAAAACCTGACCCGAGCCCTCCGCGCTCATGGATGGGGCTCCTCCGGATTCAGCTCCTTGAGCACCTCCAGCTCACGCTCCTGGTAGTCCCAATCCACGGCGAGGAACCAGGCCCGGGTCACCTGAGCGAGCCATTGCTGGGGGGCACTCGCTCCCCCATGCCCGTCGGCGCCATGGGCCTCGCGGAGCTGCTCGTAGTTGCTGGAGCGCATCGCCACCGCGCGCACCCAGCGCTGCCGGTTGCGCTTCAGCCGATGCACGTGGTGCTCCCAATGCTCCAGCAGCGCCTCCCAGCCCGGCCGCTGATAATCATCCCCCTCCGGCCAGTTCAACAGATGGGAGAGCCAGGGCGACGGTGAGAACTCCGGCAGCGCGAGCAGGGGCAGGGACTGCTCCAGCCAGACGCGCGCCATCCACAGCCGGTCATACCCCCGGCTCTTTTCCTGGATGGAGCCCAGCAGCCCGTTGATGGCCATCCGTACCGTCCGCTCGTAGTCCTCCAGCTTGCTCCTGTCCCCCCGCTCCTTGGACGGAGCCTCCGCCCCAGGGCTGCCCGAGGAAGCCTGGGGACGCTCACCCTGGCGCAGCTCCTCGAGCACCGCCGAGACCCCCGACGACAGGTCCCACTGGCCCCGCTCGAGCCCGGCCACCGAGCAGACGTTGTCGACCCAGGCCGCCAGGATGAACCGGAAGAGGCGCTTGACGCACGCGGGCTCGGGTTGGGACGTGAAGAGGACCCTCGACTCGTGGAGGAAGGCCCTCCACTGCGCGGTGAAGAGGGCGAAGTCGATGAAGGTGTCCCAGGTGGGCAGGCTCCACAGGAAGTCGAGCTGGACGAAGGGCTCGCCCTCGGAGCTCTCGCCCGCGGAGTTCTCCACGTACAGCTCGTGCAGCGTCACCACGATCTCCGGGCTCATCTCGAAGGGAGTCACCTCCACGTTGAGCACCCGGGGCTCCTGGAAGAGCATCAGCAGGTCGTGCAGCAACATGAACCAGCCGGCGACGCTGCCGGGCATGGGCACGCGGTTGCCCGGCGTATCGAGGTCGTTCTGCAGCAGGATGACATCGTGGAAGCGCCGCAGGTGCAGCTCACTGGTGAGGACGCCGTGGCTGGACGGGTCCTCCTTCACGGGGGGCGCTCCCTCTGCCTCGGGGTAGGACTCCCAGCGCGGCCACTCCATCACGTCCGAGAGGGAGGTGCGCTTGGCACGGCTCACCGGCTTGCCCGTCAGGTCCAGGATGATCCGGCCCTGAGCGTCCTGCCGGATGATGCGGTTGTGGAGCTGCTGGCTCGCCCACGCGGGCAGCTCGCTCTCGTCGATGGCGTTGCGCAGCATCTCGGTGGCGACCCGGACGGCCTTCTCCCCATCATCCCTCGCGGAGCTCCTCCACTCGCGATAGGTGGCATGCCAGAGATCCTGCAGGGTGCGCGCGGGCAGGGTGAGGGCCTGCCGGGCCGCGTCGGTGAGGAGGGGCGGTGCATCAGCGGCTTTGGCTTCGGAGGGTCCCCCCGCTCCCAGGTCCCATTCCCGGCTGAGCGCCCGGCAGGCCTCCTGCACGGACGCGGAGAGCCGAGGGCCGAGATTGAAGAGGTCGGCGAACCACTCCAGCTTGTGTCCCCGGGCCTCCGAGCGCGGCAGCTGGAGCTTCCCGAGGAGATCGCACAAGCGCAGCTCCTCCTTGGAGGCGCCCTGCTTCCGCTCACCGAGCTGATAGGGGTACGTCCAGGCCAGCTCCGGCGCCACCGCTCCGATGCTGAGGCGGTAGTTGGGAGGCAGCGTGCGGCGCAGGGTGGTGGCGGCCTGACGGCGGGCGATGGCGAGCGTCTCGTCGCGGCTGGGCCCGACGAAGGGCTGCCCGGAGCCCATCAGCTCCTTCTGGAAGGAGCGCTCCATGAAGAGCTGGAACTCCTGGTGGCCGGCGGCGAGGACGAACCAGAGCCGGCGGCTGGTGACCATGCGGGTCAGCTTCACGATGTTGTAGAGGTGGTCGATGCTGCGGTCGACATTGTCGATGGGCAGGACGAGGATCACCTGCTCCCGATCCGAAGCGCCGAATTTGGGGATGGCCAGTGTCCGGGCGACCTGCTCCATGGCCTCGCCGAAGCGACTCTGGAAGTTGGCGTAGATCTCCGAGGCCTTGATCTGCTGCTCAGCGCGCACGCGGGCGTCGGTGGCGGAGGGGAAGTCCTCCCACATGAAGGACGCATCCCGGACGAGCTGATCCAGCTTTCCCCAGGTGTCCTCGGCGCTCTCCTCGAGGAGGGAGGAGGGAGCCCAGGAGCCCTGGCGGCGGGTGGGCCCGGAGTACCGGGTGCCGTCGATGGCGGCACGCACGCGGACCAGGAGGGTGGCCAGGAGGTTGGCCCTCGCGGGCAGGGGCTCCAGGTCGAGAGGCTCCAGCCAGGCAATACGGCCGGAGAGGTGCTTGAGCATCTCGGCCAGGTCACGGTGGAACTTGTCTTCCCCGGTGGGAGGCTGGTCGTTCTCCCACTTGAGGAAGCACTTCCAGTCGCGGAGCGCCAGGGCCGCGCTGAGCAGGACGGTGGTCTTGCCGGAACCCCGGGCACCCGAGATGAGGAGGCTGGTGGACAGGTGCTCGTCGCTGCGCGTGCGGCTGCTCGTATCGCAAGCGGCCGTCAGCCAGGTGAGCAGCTCCCGCAGGGCGCTCTGGGTGGGGGTGAGCAGGTCGTCCCACCGGAAGGCCTGGGACTCGGGGATGGGGGTGGGAATGAAGAGCGAGGAGGTGCCCTCATCGTTCGATGCCATACTGGCTCCCCTTTCCTGGACGCGGGGCGTCCCAGGAGAACATGGAGAGCCCGGAGGGCTTCGCGAACCGGACGAGAAGCCAGTCGGGCTATCGGATGTGTGGGAGGCCCGCTACCACGAGCAGAGGCGCACCACCTCTTCGCGCAGCCAGCCGAGATAGGACGCGAGGCGTGACTCCGGCAGGTGGTGCGAGCGGCTCGACCAGAGCGCTCGTTCCAGTCCTCGGGGAAGACGCAGGCGGACGTGCAGCGCTCGGAGAACCTCCACCCGGGCGTAGGCGCGAAGGAAAACGCCAGCGAACGTCAAGTCTCCATGGGACCAGGGCCGCGGTTGGCTCGAACGGGAGAGAAAGCTGGCGCTCATTGAGCAGCAATGCGCGGGTGTCCACGCACTCGGCGTGAGAGCCCCCTGGCACGTCCAAGGGCCCCCGGCCCAGCGGCGGAGATGAGGTAGGCTCTCTCGCGCCATGCCGGTCGACGACTTCCTATTGCTGTGCCTGAACGTCCTCCCGCCCGCACTGTCGCTGGTGGGTCTTGGAATCCTGTGGCTGTTCCGTCAGGAGGATCCGAATACCGCGAGGGGGCTGGGGACGGGACTGGTGCTGTCGTTTATCGGCTCGCTGGTGCCGGCCGTTCCCGCGCTCCTACTCGGAGCGAGTGCCGGGTCGAATGGCCTGGAGATGGGGGCCATGCTCACCCTCATCCTGGCGTTCATCGGCTTCGTGATCTGGCTCGTGTTCTTGTTGGTGGGCTATGTCATCAGCCGGCCCTCCGCTGCCTCGAGCAGCGCCAGCGAGGGAGGCGAGGACGAGGCGCCTTCACCCGCTGGCGGTGACCCCAGCTGAAACAGGACGGCGGATGCGCTCAGCCCACCGTGCGCACGAGCCGGGGCTGGAGCCCGTCGAGCAGAGCCTCCGCGAGCTTCTCCATGTCATCCAGTGGCACGCCCTGGATGGTGAGAAGCGTCTTGCCGCCCTGGAGGCTCGTCTTGAGTTGCACGCGGGCGCCCTGGGCGAAGTGCCGCGAGAAGCTCTCCCGCATGAAGTCGACGCGGGCCGCGTCCGGCGCGGGCATGGTTGCCTTCGACGGGTTGCGCTTGTGCTTCACGGCCTTGAGCAGGTCCTCCAGGCTGCACTCGGCAAAGGGCTTCGACGCCACGGTGCCGCCGTCCTGGGGGACGTCAATGGGCATGCCGCCCACGTCGCCGGACAGGAGCTGGAGCTCCGCCACCTTGGCGTAGGTGCTCAACGAGGCCAGCTTCGCCACGCCGTACTTCCTGCACGACTCCTCGGTGAACTGGCGCGCCACGGCGCCGTACCGGCTCAAGGTCGACTGCGCCAGTTCCTTGAAGTTCTGGCTGAAGAACTCCTGGGCACTCGCGAAGCCCTCTTTCTCCGCGAGTTCGTTGGTGACGGTGTAGTTGTAGAGCCGGCCGATGCTGTAGTGCCCAGCGTTGCCTTGGGCCAGGTAGGAGCGGATGGAGTCCCGCACCTGCACGAGCGTCAGTTCGAGCAGGGTGTTGCTTCCGTTCGTTTCAATCATGAGTGCCCTCTTCAAGAGAGACAGCCGCGGAATTGCGACTGGCCCAGCGAAGAGCAACGCTCAGGCCATGGCCGATAGCCTGTGAATTCACAGGCTTATGCACTGGCAACTGGCCGGTGGGGTCTCGAAGCAAGACGGTCTATCCGTGGTCTGAGACACCAGCCGTCCATTCCGCTTCTACGCGCGTAGAACTGAAACCCGCGGCGTCCATTCCGCTTCTACGCGCGTAGAACTGAAACCGGGCCAATCACTCCACCCGGATGACGACCTTGCCGAAGTGCGCGCCACTCTTGAGGTGCTCGAAGGCGGCGCGAGCCTCGGCGAAGGGGAAGACGCGATCCACCACCGGCCGGACGCCGTGCAAGGTGAGGGCGCGGTTGAGGGCCTCGAAGGACTGGCGGTGGCCCACGAAGATGCCCTGCACGCGCACGTTCCCCATGAGGATGGGCGTGAGGGGCACCGCCCCCGCCCCACCGCTGAGCACGCCGATGACGGACACCGTGCCCCCGAGGCGCACGGAGCGCAGGGACTTCTCCAGGGTACCGGCCCCGCCCACCTCCACCACATGGTCCACACCGGCGCCACCGGTGAGGGCACGCGCCGCCTTGTCCCAGTCCGGGGCCGTCACGTAGTTGATGCCCTCGTGGGCGCCCAGCGCGCGAGCACGCTCCAGCTTGTCGTCACGGCTGGAGGTGAGGATGACGCGCGCCCCCAACAGCCGGGCGATCTGCAGCGCGAAGATGGAGACGCCCCCGGTGCCCTGTAGCAGCACGGTGTCGCCCGCCTTGAGCCCACCGTGGGTGACGAGCGCGCTCCACGCGGTGACGGCCGCGCACGGCAGCGTGGCGGCCTCCTCGTCCGACAGGTGCGGGGGCGTGGGCACCACGCCGTCCTCGTGGAGGAGCAGGGTGTCGCCGAGCGCGCCATCGAGGGGCCCGCCCAGCGTGGTGGCCTGCGTGGCGCGCGTGGGCTCTCCCGCGAGCCACGTCTGCGCGAAGAGGCCCATCACCCGGTCCCCGGGCTTGACGCGGGTGACGCCCGGCCCCACGGCATCCACCACGCCCGCCCCGTCCGAGTTGGGGACGAGGGGCAGCTTCTGCCGGGGGTTGTAGCGCCCCTCCACCATCATCAGGTCGCGGTAGTTGAGGCTCGTGGCCTTCACCCGCACCCGCACCTGGAAGGGACCGGGCTGAGGGTCCGGCCGCTCACAGGACACCAGCTTGTCCAGCCCGAATCCGTCGCGAATCTCGAAGACTTTCATGGCCCCGGGTTCTAGCGCGCCACGCGCCGCTCGGGGAGTCGCGCCTTCGGGGGTGTGCCGGGAGAGGCCACCGGACGCCCGGCGGCCTCCGGCCCTCGCGACTACGACGCCGGCTGGTCCTTCTTCGGCGTGGGCACCTGCAGGCCCGCCGAGCGCGCCAGGCCCATGACGCCCTCCACCGCCGCGGCGATGTAGCCGAAGGGGTTGGCCCCATCCACCGCCGTCACATGCACCTCGCCCATCTTCTGCTGGAACGCCGCCGCCACCTGCGGCAACTGCTGCGCCAGCACGAGCTGGATGGCCTCGGGCGACAGCGTGTTGTCGATCTCCTTGAGGGCGCGTACCCGCGCCAGCTCCGGATCCTGCGTGATGCGGGCCTTGCGCGCCTCCATCTCCGCCATGGCCAGCTCCGCCTCGGCGATCGCGCACCGCGCCTCCGCCATCTTCGCCTGCGCCCGGGCGCGCTCCGTCTCCTGCTGCAGCACCGCCAGCATCACCCCGTGCCGCGCCGTCTGCGCCTGCTGCTCCTGGTGCAGCTTCTCCAGCTCCGCCTCGGCGCGCACCGCCGCCATCTGCCGCTCATGCGCCAGCCGCGCCGCCTCCGCCTCCTGCTCCAGCTTCAGCCGCTCCAGCTCCGCCTGGGCCTTCGCCACCGCCAGCGCGCGCTCCTGCTCCAGCTTCGCCGCCTGCGCCTGCTGCTCCAGCTTCAGCTTCTCCAGCTCCGCCTGGGACCGCGACGTCGCCAGCCCCCGCTCCTGGGCCAGCTTCGCCTCCGCCATGCGCCGCTCGGCCTCCAGCGCCGCCAGCTTCTGCGCCTCCTCCGCCTTCGCCTTCTGCTCCTTCACCTCCAGCTCGGCGTTCAGCTTCGCCAGCGCCGTCTCGCGCTCCAGCCCCACCTGCGCCTGCCGCGTGCTCCGCTCCTTGGCGACCCGCGCCTCCTCCACGCGCGACTCGACGGCCAGCGACTCCAGCTTCGCCTGCTCCTCGGCCTCCTGCCGCTTGTGCCGGACCTCCTCCTCCGTCGCCAGCCGCGTCAGGGCGATCTGCCGCTCCGCCTCCGCCTCCTCCCGGCGGATGAAGCGCTCCTTGGCCAGCTCCGCCTCGCGCGCCACCCGCTCCTGCTCCTGCCGGAAGCGCGCCTGCATGTTGGCGAACACCGTGTCCGACAGCACCCGCACGTCCTGGATTTCAATCGTGTCCAGGACGACGCCCCACCCCGAGTCCGACCGGTCCTCCAGCCGCCCCTTGCCCGACACCACCGGGGCAATCTCGCGCATCAGCTCCGTGGCGATGCCCTCCTTGCGCTTGGAGAGGCACTCCTCCACCGAGAGGTTGGCCACCAGCCGCCGCACCGCGCCCACGAACATCTCGCGCAGCAGCTCCGCCAGTTTCTGCTGGGCCCGCTCCGGGAAGGAGAAGTTCAGCATCCGGAAGGCCACCAGCGGATCCACAATCCGGTACACCGCCAGGCCCGTCACCTGCACGCCGACCTTCTCGCTCGTCACCTGGTCCGCGGTGAACTGCAACCGCTGCACGCTGGTGGGGACAATCGCCACCGCGTCGCCCGGCAGCTTGAAGCACGAGGCGCCCTGCCCGCTCACCTCGCGCACGCGGCCCCGGCGCATGTGGATGAGGAACTCGCTCGGCCGCGCCGTGACGAGGCCCCACTTCTTCATCTTCTCCGGATCCTCCTCCGGCTTGCCCGCCCGCCACCCCTCCCGGTACTGCCGCCCGTCATTGCCCCCCCCCTGCGGCGGCTCGCCTCCGCCACTGCGCGCCAGCTCCGTCCGGCCGCCCACTGACAGCTCCATGGCCCCCACCGCGTTCAGCTTGACGGCCCGCTTCTCGTTCGTGCTCATTGGCGCATCCCTCCGGAAGTCACGGACTTCGGGGATTGCAGTCTGTCGGCCAAGGCACGGCTGCCCTGAAATCGCGCACTTGGCGCCGAGGGGTGCTCCAGGGTTGTGCGGGTGCCCCAAGGTGGATCGCCCCGGACCGGCCCAATCGTGATAGAGGACTGATTCGGTCCTGTAGGTGGTTATTAGAAGCCCGGGCGCTCCCCTCCTTATGTCGGCTTGACCGAGGGGGTCCCGATTTTATAATTGACCAGTCCAGTCCACATTAGGTGCGCCCATGTAGGAGCACCCAAGGGACTCGCGGGGTTACCCCGACCCCCCGGCGAGGGGACGGACAATCGCCCGGAAGGTTTACCGAGATGCTGAAGCTGCCCATCTACATGGACAACCACGCCACCACCCCGATGGACCCCCGGGTGCTGGAGGCGATGCTGCCGTACCTGCGCGAGGACTTCGGCAACGCCGCGTCGCGCAACCACGCGTTCGGCTGGAAGGCCGAGGCCGCGGTGGAGCAGGCGCGCAAGCAGGTGGCGGCGCTCATCGGCGCGTCCGACAAGGAGATCGTCTTCACCTCGGGCGCCACCGAGTCCGACAACCTCGCCATCAAGGGCGTGGTCGAGTTCTACAAGGACAAGGGTGACCACATCATCACCCTGAAGACCGAGCACAAGGCGGTGCTCGACACCTGCAAGCGCCTGGAGCGCGTGCGCCAGGAGCGCCTGGACGAGCTCAAGCAGATGCGGCTCACGCAGCTGGCCGGCACGCCCGTCACGCGCGACAACCTCGCCGAGATGTCGCTCAAGTACGACATCGACAGCGACGCGGTGTACCGCCAGTGGGCCGAGCTGCCCACCGGTGGCGCGCGCGTCACCTACCTGGACGTGGAGAAGGATGGCCGGGTCGACCTCGAGAAGCTCGAGGCGGCCATGACGGACAAGACCATCCTCGTGTCCATCATGCTCGCCAACAACGAGATCGGCACCGTCCAGCCCGTCGCGGAGATTGGCAAGCTGTGCCGCCACAAGGGCATCCTCTTCCACTGCGACGCGGTGCAGGGCGTGGGCAAGGTGCCCTTCAACGTGGAGGAGATGCACGTCGACCTGGCGGCCCTCTCGGCGCACAAGATGTACGGGCCCAAGGGCGTGGGCGCCCTGTACGTGCGCCGCAAGCCGCGCGTGCGCATCGCCCCCATCATCGATGGTGGTGGCCATGAGCGCGGCATGCGCTCGGGCACGCTCAACGTGGCGTCCATCGTGGGCTTCGGCAAGGCGGCGGAGCTTGCCCGCCAGGAGATGGCCGACGAGTCCGCGCGCCTGCTCCGCCTGCGCGAGAAGCTGCGCAAGGGCATCATGGAGCAGCTCGACCTGGTCGAGGTGAATGGCTCGCTGGAGCACCGGCTGCCGGGCAGCCTCAACATCTCCTTCGCCTACGTGGAGGGCGAGGCGCTGATGATGGCCATCAAGGACGTGGCGGTGTCGTCCGGCTCGGCCTGCACCTCGGCCTCGCTGGAGCCCTCCTACGTGCTGCGCGCCTGCGGGGTGGAGGAGGAGTTGGCGCACAGCTCCATTCGTTTTGGCCTCGGCCGCTTCAACACCGAGGAAGAGGTCGACTTCGTCATCAAGTTGATGGTGGACAAGGTCACGCGCCTGCGTGAGATGAGCCCCCTCTACGAGATGGCCAAGGAAGGCATCGACCTGAAGAGCGTGGAGTGGGCGGCCCACTGAGCGCCCGGCCGGCCGAGCCCTCCTTGCCGAAGCATCGGGCCGGCTCCCAGTGTTGAGGAGTTTCATGTCCTACAGCGACAAGGTCATCGACCACTACGAGAACCCGCGGAACGTGGGCAGCTTCGACAAGAGCGACCCCAGCGTGGGCACCGGCCTCGTGGGCGCGCCCGCATGCGGCGACGTCATGAAGCTGCAGCTGAAGATCGACGACGCCG
>NZ_DASVSO010000022.1:0-6383 GCF_036388035.1 Archangium sp. | reverse complement strand
CGCCACCCCCGAGAAGGGCGCAGAGTCCGCCTGCAAGACCGACAAGGCCACGACCACCCAGGAGAAGGGCAGCGAGATGTCCTGCGGTGCCGGCGGCTGCGGCGGCGCTCCCAAGAAGGAGTAATCGCCAGGTCGCGGTGGTTTCTTCCGGGCGGCGGGGAGGGGTCCTTCCTGCCGCCCGTGTCGTTTTTTCCGAGGGAGTCGACGTGCCGACGAGCTACGCGCAGAGACACGGGTTGAAGCCACTGGGGGTGGGCATCGGGCTGCGGCGCGAGTTCTACGCGCAGCTCCCGGACATCTCCCGCCCGCTGGACTGGGTGGAGATCATCCCCGAGAACTTCCTCACGCTCGGCGGCCGTCCGCAGCGCACGCTGGACGCGTGCGTGGAGCGCTGGGCGGTGCTGCCCCACGGCGTCGCGCTGAACATCGGCGGGCCGGAGCCGCTGGACGCGGACTACCTCTCGCGGCTGACGGCCCTGGTGGAGCGGGTGGACGCGCCCTTCTTCTCGGACCATCTCTGCTACTCGCGGCTGGGCGGAGGGTACCTCTATGACCTGCTGCCGCTGCCCTTCTCGCAGGAGGCGGTGGAGCACGTGGTGCCGCGGGTGCGCGAGGTGAAGGAGCGGGTGGGGCGGCCCTTCCTGCTGGAGAACCCGAGCTACTACGCGCGCATGCCCGGGGGCACGCTCGAAGAGGCGGCCTTCCTGCGGCACGTGGCCGAGGAGGCGGACTGTGGCCTCCTGCTGGACGTGAACAACGTGTACGTGAACGCCCAGAACCACGGGTATGACCCGAGGGCCTTCGTGGACGCGCTGCCGCTGGAGCGGGTGGTGCAACTCCACCTGGCGGGACACGAGCGGCAGCCGGACGTCCTCATCGACACGCACGGAGCCCCCGTGTGCGACGACGTCTGGGCGCTGTACCGCTACGTGCTGGAGCGGATGGGCCCGGTGTCGACGCTCATTGAATGGGACCAGGACATCCCCTCGCTGGACGCGGTGCTGGACGAGGCGGATCGGGCGCGCGCGGTGGCGGCGGAGGTGGGGACGCGATGAAACCCGGGCTGCGCGGCTTCTTCGATTCGATGACGGAGTACTTCGCGGACCCGGGCCCGGAGGCGCTGGAGCGGCTCTACTCGACGCACCCGGGCTGGGACGCACCGCGCTCGCGGATGGCCCTCTACGGGTGGATGGTGCGCCACCACGTGAAGGCTACCCTGGAGAAGCTCTACCCGCTGGCACGGGCGAGCGTGGGCGAGGAGCGGTGGGGGGAGCTGGTGCGCGCGTACGAGGCCTCGAGGCCCGCGCGGCCCTTCGAGCTCAACCACCTGGGTGAGGGCTTCCCAACCTTCCTCGCGGACGAGGCGCAGCGGCGGGGACTGCCCGCGTTCCTGTCCGCGCTGGCGCGCTTCGAGTGGACGGACTTCGCGGTGTACACCTCCCCCGAGCCCCTGCCGGACACGGTGGAGCGGCTCACGGTGAACCCGACGCTGGTCGTGTTGGAGCACCCCTTCCACCTCTGCGCGTACGTGCGGGCCAAGGGGCGGGGAACGCCAGCGCCGGGGCAGGAGATGGTGCTGCTGTGGCGGCACCCGGAGCAGCTCGTGACGATGTACCTGGCCGCGAACGAGCGGTCGCTGCTGGCGGTGAAGATGGCGCTGGAGGGGCTGACGCCGGCCCAGGTGGCCGCGGCGACGGGCGTGGCCGAGGCCGACATCCGCACGGCGCTGGACGCGTGCGTGGAGGAAGGCCTCGTCCTGTCACCGTGACGCTCTCGCCGGGCGGCGGGTGACTCCCGCCCGCGGGGCGGCTCCGGCACGAGACCGGAGCCGCCAAGGGGGTGAGGCTAGTTGATGACGATCTGGCAGACGTTGCCCGCCGCCACGTTGCACTTCAGGCCCTCGCAGCACGCGCTGCCACCGGCACACGACTGACCCGCGCCGGAGCACGGCGGCCGGCAGGAGCAGTCACCCCCGGTGCAGTCGGCGCCCGCCGCGTCCACGCAGCGGTTGCCGTCGCAGCAGGGCGCGGCGGTCGAGCACTTGTCGAACGCCGGAGCGCACTGGGGAATGGGCTTGCACGTGCAGGCGCCATTCACGGAGCAGGGGACGGGCGGATCCGTGGCGAGCTGCACGCACTGCAGGCCGTTGCAGCAGGTGGCGCCGCCCGAGCCGCAGCCCTCCTCGACGGTGGAGCACCCGTTGCTCACGAAGTACTCGGCCCACTGGGCGATGTGGTTGGACGTGGTGAGATCCTGGAAGGGCAGCGCGAAGGCCGGGTAGGAGGGATCCACGCCCGCGTTCAGCTTGTCCGGATCCACCGCCGCCATCCACAGCAGGGTGCTCTTGGTGTTCTCGTCGGAGCCCACGGCCTCGCGCGTCGAGCGGAAACCGTAGTTGCGCGAGGAGGAGAACGTCACCCACATCAGCCGGCTGGTCTCCGAGCTGGTGCCCCGCGTCACGAAGGGGCTCCACTTCGGGTAGCTGTTGGTCAGGTTCGTCTCCCCGTTGTCCATGATGCCGGGGGCGTTGGCGCGCGTCATCTTCACCGGGGTCGCGTTGGCCTGCAGCTTCGCGGCCCACAGCGACGCGCTCTGGTCCGTGTCCGCGTTGCAGAGCTTGTCGACGTCCTTGCCCGCCGGACAGGTGGACTCGTTGTAGACGAGGAAGGACGAGTCGGGCGCGATGGCCGGGTAGTAGCGGTGATTGCCGAACTTCTCCGGCACCACCGTCACCGGAGCGCTCCAGCCGCCGCCCGTCTGCGCCGTCACCATCTTGATGGCGCCCTTGGAGTTGCGCTGGTTCGTGTTGGCGACGCCCACGGACGTATAGGCGATCGTCTTGCCATCCGCGCTCCAGTCCGGGTGGGTGACCGGATTGGCACCGGTACCGGTGCCGGCGATCTCGCCTTCCTTGAGGCCCGTCTCGCCGTTGAAGAGGATGAGGTTGTAGCTCGTGGCATTGCCGTCACCGTAGACGCCGACGAACTTGCTGCCGTCCGGGTTCCACGACTCGAAGGTGCTCTGGTACTTGGCGCCGCTGTTGACGAAGTCGGCCTTGCTGTCGGATTTGAACTCACCCAGGTTCTTGATCAGGGCAATGCGGCCGTCGCCCTGGCCGTTGACTTCGGCCACCAGCTTCTTGCCGTTGCGGCTCAGTGCATGGCAGCCCACGCAGCTCACGCCGCTGGAGGTGGTGTTGTTGATGTTGCTGACCCTCAGCACGGGGGTGGCCGTGGCCGTGGCCGGGCCGGCGAAGTCGTAGCGCATGACGCCGGTGGGGCTGGAGGTGGTCCAGTAGTAGAGCGCGCCCCTGAGCTCGGAGCGGCCGAACTGGAGGGCGATGGGTTGGGAGACGCCCACCGGGCCCCCCGCGTCACCCGTGGCGCGCAGGGAGAGCTGCACCGGCTGGCCGCCGCGGTTGCTCTCGGCCACGAAGTTCCACACCTCCTTGGCGGGGGTGTAGATGCAGGCGCGGGTCTCGCCCGCCGGCACCGCGACGCCGCTCGGCTTGTAGCAGCGCAGGTAGACGCGCACGTCGGTGATGGCGTTGGTGAAGGCCAGCTCGAAGAGGGTGTTGCTGTCGAGCCCGGGCAGGAAGTGGATCTCCAACTGCCCGAGGTTGGGCGGCACCATGACGCCGTGGTTGGGGTAGACGATCCGCGGCTTCTTGTGCGTGGCGTCCGTGTCCACCGGGCCGTCGAACTTCGACTCCGGCTGCGAGGGCAGGGGCGGGGCGCCGGAGGCTCCCGAGGCGGAGTCCGAGGTGGTGTCCGGCATCCTCTGCTCGAGCTTCACCGTGAGCGCCGCGGAGGTGGACGTGGTGCCCAGCCGGGCGCGCACGGTGGTGGCGCCGCCCACCGTGGTGGTCGAGGTGAAGGTGGTGCCGCTGAAGGTGCCCACCCGCGTGTCGTCCACACTGAAGAGGGCCTGCGACGTCACGTCCTCCTCGTGCCCGTCGGAGAAGGAGCCGGTGACGGTGTACTTCTGGGTGACGGGGGTGCTGCCCTTGACGACGAGCGTGACGTTCGCGGGAGTGAGCTTGAGCGAGGTCACCGTGACGCCACCGTCGCCGGGGCCGGTGCCGCCGCCTCCGTCGGTGTCCGTGCCGCCGCCACCGCTCTGCCCGCCGTCCGTCACGTTACCGCTGTCGGGTCCACCAGGTGGGGTACCGCCACAGGAGGAACAGCCAGACAGCGCGCTCGCTGCCATGAGGATGCCGATGAGCCAAGTCTTCTTCCACATGGCGAGCCAGGGTAGCGCACATCTCCGACAGCGTGCTCGCGGTTCCCGCGCCTGCTCGCTGGGCGCTTCACTTGTGTCGCAAGCTTGAAACGCCGTGGCACCCCAAGTGTACGCAATCGCAAGTTTTCCCAGATTCTCAGAGGGAGATGCGCTCCGAGTGCGGGGATTCGGTGGGCCACGCGGGTTGCTCGCCGCGAGGGTAACCGGGCCTCGAAGAGGGCAGGGGAAGGTCAGGGGCCCGCGTAGGTGGCGAGCCCCGTCGCCGTGCCGATGTACCGGGTGCCCCGCGGCCCCACCCCCAGCGCGCGGATGTCCTCGCTCGGCAGCCCGTCCTCGAGGCCGAAGTGGGTGGCGATCTCGAGCCCGAGGTCGTAGCGGATGAGCCCGCGCCGCGTCCCGGCCCACAAGAGCTCTCGGACCTGCCCGCCCACCGAGCGGCGCTCGTAGACGAGGGCTTGCACCTGCTCGTCGAGGAAGTTCCAGGGCGGGGACTTCAGCGCGGGCCCTGGCTGCCCGAGCGCGCCCCATCCCCTGGCGGTGCCAACGTAGGGACGGCCCTCGGGGCTCACGGTGACGGCACGCACGTCCCTGTCCGGCAGCGCGGGGGGCGCATGGAGGACGGTGGTGACGAGGGCGACCGCGGGCTCGAAGGGCGTCTCCACCGTGAGGGTCAGCTCGGCGAGGCCCTCGGCGGTGGCGGCCCAGAGCTTCAGTGCGCGCGTGCTGGAGGTCGGAGACACCACCACCTGCCGCACCGCCACGCCCTCGAGGAGGCGGCGGCCCACGACGGTGCCGGGCGGGCCTCCCGCGGAGGGATTGCTCGCGCGGGTGAGGACGAGGCCCTCGTTGGTGCCGAGCAGGAGCAGGTCGGGGGACTCCAGCGCGAGCAGGGTGCGCACGGCCTCGCCGGAAGCGGCGAGCACCCCGCCGCGGTAGCGGGTGCAGGTGGTGCCGGTACACCGCTCCACGCCGGCATTGGTGCCCACGAAGAGGACGGGGCCTCCGGAGGACTCCAGGTGGGAGATGGCGAGCCCGCTGCTTCCCAGGTCCACGGGGAGCTCGGTGGTGAGCGGAGAGGACGGCGCGCGGAGGACGGAGGAGGTCTTCCCATCCACGTACAGCACCTCGCCGGACGCCAGGAGGAGCGAGGTGATGGGCCTGCCGTCGGCCACCAGGGTCTCGACGAGGCGGCCGCGGCCGGAGGGCAGCACGGCGAAGGACACGGCGTCGTGGCCCACGGCTCCGCCGCGGTCGGTGGCGCGCAGCACGAGCGTGTGCTTGCCGGCGATGGGTGAGGCCAGGGTCGCGGAGGTCTCGGTGCCGAAGCCCCCGGCGAGGCTGTCCAGCCACTCCAGCCCGGCGACGCCCTCCGGGCTGTCGGAGGCCGCGCCGGTGACGACGAGGGGGGCGCCCTCGCGGCACGGCGCGTCCAGGCAGCTCGTGACGTCCTGGTCCACCGCGGAGATGTCCACCTTCGGAGCGCCGTTCACCACGAGCGGGACGGTGGCCGAGCAGGTGAGGCCCCACGGATCGGAGACGGTGAGGCTGAGGGTGTGGGTGCCCACCGTGGTGAGCCGGCGGGTGGTGGTGTGGGCCCCCTGGGCGAGCACACCGTCGCGGTTGGAGCTCCACCTGTAGCTCCGGGTGAGCTGGGGATCCTCGGCGTCGCTGGCGGTGCCCTGGAGCACGAGGTCCACGCCCGCGTTCACCTCCGCGCGAGCCAGGGGCGTGAGGATGGCGCAGTCGTGGGGCGGGGTGTTGGTGACGACGCGCACGGGGCGTTGGGCACAGCCCTCGAGGGTCGGGTCCTCCGAGTCCCTCGCGCACGCGGAGAGCGCCTGCGCGCCGGGAGCGGAGAGGACGACGTCGAGCTCCTCCGCCTCGCCGAGGGCCGTGGAGGCGGCGGTGGTGCGCCAGGTGGGAAGCAGCTCCTCCCCGCTCTCGGGGTCCACACAGCGGGCCTTCAGCTCGGTGGTGCCGCCCTGGAGGAGCCGCGTGCCGTCCTGGCGGGGCTGGAGGATCTCGCACCGCGGGGGGAGGTTGGGGACGAGGTGGACGCGCACCGAGTCCCGCGCCCGGTTGCCGAGGCTGTCGGTGGCGGTGGCCACCACGGTGTAATCGCCGGGCGTGGTGAAGGTGTA
>NZ_DASVSO010000021.1:0-12124 GCF_036388035.1 Archangium sp. | reverse complement strand
CGGGGCCAACCCGCCTCCTCCTGTTCCCTGTCTGTCGTCGAACCAGGTGTGGGTCTCCGACAACGATGACCTCGTTCTCGCGGTGGGCCAGGAGACGGACGCCACGCCGCCCGTCGTGGCCATCACCTCGCCGGCGGAGGGCGCCACGCTCGAGCGCGTCGTCACCGTCACCGTGGAGGCGAGCGACAACTTCGGCGTACAGCGTGTGGAGCTGTACGACGGCGCCACCCTGATCGGCACCGATTCTCGCGCCCCATACTCGGTGAGCTGGGCGACCCGGACGGTGTCCAACGGGCCGCACACCCTCACCGCCCGGGCATATGACGCGGCCGGCAACGTCTCCACCTCGGCCCCGGTCCAGGTGCTGATCGACAACGACTACGTGCCGCCGCAGGTGGCGTTCATCACGCCCATGGATGGCGCGACCGTGAGCCAGACGGTCCTGCTCGAGGCCAGCGCCAGCGATGATCGGGGCGTGACGTACGTCGCCTTCTGGGTGGATGACATCCTCATTGACAGCTCCGCCCCGCCATACACCGTGAGCTGGAACACCCGCGAGGGGTCCAGCAAGGTGTCCAACGGACCGCACGTGCTGAGCGTGAGGGCCTATGACATGGGCGGTAACGCCTCGTTTTCGAGCACGGTGAACGTGGTGGTGGACAACAACTACGTCCTTCCCCAGGTCGTGCTCACCTCGCCGGCCAACGGAGCGGCCTTGAGCGGCCTCGTCCCGCTCGAGGCGACCGCGAGCGACGACCAGTCCGTGGCGGAGGTGTCGTTCTACGTGGACGGCGTTCTCATCGGGAGCGACACGACGGCGCCCTACGCCCTCTCCTGGGACTCGACGCAGGTGTTCAGCGGCGGCCACTCGCTGTCCGCCATGGCCCGGGACGCGGTGGGCAACCAGAAGTGGAGCGAGGGCGTCAGCGTGCAGGTGAGCAACCCGGTCAGTGCGCGCTACGACTCGGCCTTGAGGGTGCCCCGGTGCGACGGCGTGGCGGCGCTCTGTGACTCCCGGACCCTGGTCCGGGGACGGGCGCGGCCCTCGGGGTACCGGGGAGTGCGCGAGCAGAACACGCCCAACACGCTGGACGGATGCCTCGACGGAATGTACGGGACCGACGAGTACGAGGAGACCATCCATCGGCTCCGGGTGTTCCGGGAGGACGGCACGCCCATGGCCACCGGGAAGCGGGTCCGCATCGAGGTCGACGTGTTTGCCTCGACGTACAGCTTCAGCATGGACAAGCTGGACCTGTACTACACGGCGAACGCGACCGGGGCGCCCGCGTGGACGTACCTCACCACCGTCCTGCCCACGGCCAAGGGGGCTCAGACGCTCTCGGCGGAGTATGTCCTGCCCACCGGCGGCCTGCAGGCCGTTCGCGCGGTCTTCGGTACGTACTCGATCCTCGAGCCATGTGCCCAGGGATGGCCCGTCACCGAGCGCGATGACCTGGTCTTCCCGGTGGGCCCGCGGGAGGCGGATACCGTTCCACCGGACGAGGTCGTGCTCACCGCTCCCGCCGCGGGCGCCACGGTGACCGGAACCGTCCCGGTGACGGTCTCGGCCCGCGACAACCTCGGGGTGGTGGCCGTGGACTTCCTCGACGGGCAGACCCTGCTCGGCACGGACACCCAGCCTCCGTACAGCGTGAGCTGGAACAGCCGCAATGGCCCGAACGGCAGCCGCACCTTGACGGCCCGGGCCCGCGACCTGGCTGGAAACGAGGTGACCTCGCAGCCCCTGACGGTGACGGCGCACAATGATCTGTCGGTGCCGGTGGTGGCCCTCACCGCGCCCTCCGATGGCGCCCAGTTGACCGCGTCGGTGACGCTCACCGTGAATGCCACGGACCCCGAGGGCGTCACCCGGGTCGAGTTCTACAGAAACTCCATGCTGCTCGGCTCCGACTCCTCCGCGCCCTTCAGCTACCTCTGGAATACGCAGAACGAATACGTCGGCGATTACGTGCTGACCGCCCGGGCCTACGATGCGGCGGGCAACGTGGGGACCTCGGCGCAGGTGAGGGTGCGCTACTCGCCCGAGTTCACGCCGCCGTCCGTCTCGCTCACCGCGCCCGCCAGCGGGGCGAGGATCTCCAAGACGGTGACGATCTCCGCGAACGCCTCCGACGCGTCCGGGGTGAGCAGGGTCGAGTTCCTGTTGGACGGTACGGTGCTGGAGAGGGACTACTCCGCTCCCTACAGCTACTCCTGGAACACCCTGAGCGCGGCGGAGGGCAGCCATGTCCTGAGCGTGCGCGCCATGGACACCTACTACAACACCGCCACGTCCACGGGGGTGGCCGTGACGGTGGACAACGCGGGCCCGGCCGTGGTCATCACCTCGCCGGCCAGCGGGTCGACGGTGACGGGGGTGGTCCCGCTCCTGGCGGAGGCCACGGACGGCGCCGGGGTCGCCCAGGTCGACTTCTACGTGGACGGCAGACTGCTGGTGAGTGACACGACGGCGCCCTTTGGCACGGACTGGGATACCCGCTTCTTCAGCAACGGCACCCACACGGTGAACACCCGGTCTCGTGACGGGATGAACAACGAGGTCTGGGGCACCCAGATGATCGTGACCACGGACCAGCCCGGTGGCGCCGCTTACGACTCGGTCCTCCGCGTCCCGAAGTGCGCCACGCCGGACTCCGTCTGTGACACCACGGGGCTCGTGAAGGGCCGGAGCGCTGGGGAGCCGTACGGCGGGCCCAACACCCTCAACGCGGCCTGTGCGGATGGCTCGAGCTACCTCGGGCCGCAGCTCACCCGCATCAAGCTGTCGAGCGTGGATGGCGAGCGCTTCGCGCAGGGCGGGCGGGTCCAGCTCGAGGTCTACCTCAACGCCAGCTCCCTCGCGGACGAGCTCGACCTGTTCTCCACGGGCAATGCCACCAGCCCCTCGTGGACGTACCTGACCACGCTGAAGCCGGGCGCGACGGGGGACCAGGTCCTCTCGATGGAGTACACGCTGCCCATGGGCGGGCTGCAGGCGGTGCGTGCCCGGTACCGCACGGGCAGCTCCCCCAAGACGGCGTGCGGCACCGGCGGCCATGACCATGACGACGTGGCCTTCGCGGTGGGGGTGGGCCCGACGGTGGCGCTCACCGCTCCTTCCAGCAACGCGTACGTGACGGGAGTGGTCCCGCTCGCCGCGATGGCCACCGGCAGTCAGGGCGTGGCGCGGGTCGACTTCTACGTGGACGGGACGCTGCTCGGCACGGACACCAGCGCGCCCTACGAGCTGAGCTGGGACAGCACCGGCGTGGCGGAAGGGGCCCACTCGCTCAACGCGAAGGCCTACGGCACCGATGGCATCCCCACCACCTCTCCGGCGGTCGTGGTGTACATCGACAGCACCCCGCCGGACGCGGCGGTGCTCACCTCACCCGTGCAGGGGAGGGTGGTCGGGGGCAATGTCCTGCTCGAGGCCACCGCCAGTGACAACGTGGGGGTGGCGCGGGTCGAGTTCCACGCGGATGGGACGCTGATCGGTACGGACTCCACCTCGCCCCATGCGACGTTCTGGAACACCTCGGGAGTGGGGGAGGGCGCCCATACCCTCACCGTGAAGGCCTTTGACGGAGCCGGTAACGTCCGCAGCTCCGACGGAGTCTGGGTGACGGTGGACAACACCGCGCCGGCGACGGCCATCACCGCTCCCGCACGGAATGCCCTGGTCGGTGGGAGCGTCCAGGTCACCGCCACTGCCAGCGACACGAATGGGGTGGCGAAGGTCGAGCTCTACGTGGATGGGACGCTGATCGGCACCGACACCAGTGAGCCCTACCAGGTGGGCTGGAATACCTCCGGCGTGGTGGAGGGAGCCCACACGCTCACCCTGAAGGCCTACGACACCGCGGGCAACGCCGCGACCTCGTCCCCGGTCGTGGTGACCCTGGACAGCACCCTGCCGGACGTGGCGCTCACCTCTCCCGGGCCAGGGACGTACCACCGGGGCACCGTCGAGCTCGCGGCCACCGCCAGCGACAACCAGGGGGTGGCGCGGGTCGAGTTCTACGTCGAGGCCTATAATGAAGATGCGTTGCTCGGCACGGACTCCACCGCGCCCTACACGCTGAGCTGGAACACGCTCGCCACGTCCACGTACAACGGTGCCAATACGCTCAAGGTGAAGGCCTTCGACATCGCCGGCAACGTGCGCACGTCCGCCAGGGTGGTGGTGACGATCGACAACACCGCACCGACGGCGGGAGTCAGCACTCCCGCGTACGGCGCCCACGTCCGGGGAATCGTCCCGTTCACCGCCATCGCCCGCGACAGCCTGGGGGTGGAGCGGGTCGAGTTCTACGACAACGGGACACTGCTCGGGACGGACTTCACGGAGCCATACGTGGTGGACTGGGACACGACGCTCGTGCTGGACGGTCACCACAACCTCGTGGCGAAGGTTTTCGACATCGCCGGCAACATGCGCTCCTCCGCCCAGCAGCCGGTGGCTGTCGACAACAGCGCGCCGATGACGGCCCTCAGCGCTCCGGCGCAGAACGCCCAGGTTCGGGGCTCCGTGCCGGTCAGCGCCACCGCCAGCGACAACCTGGGGGTGGTGAAGGTGGAGTTCTTCGCGGACGGGACGCTGCTCGGGACGCTCACCACGGCGCCGTACGTGGTGGGCTGGAACAGCACCGGCGTGGCGGACGGGGTGCACACGCTCATCACCCAGGCCTACGACAAGGCCGGCAACGTCACCACCTCCGCCGCGGTCCAGGTGGAGGTCGACAACACGCTGCCGGACGTGGCGCTCGCGTCACCCGTGCCGGGGACGTTCCTGGGAGGCACCGCGGCGCTCGAGGCCACCGCCAGCGACTCCGGAAGCGTGGCGAGGGTCGACTTCTACGCGGACGGGACGCTGCTCGGCACGGACACCAGCGCGCCCTACACGCTGAGCTGGAGCACGGCGGGCGTGGCGGACGGTGCCCACACGCTCACGGTGAAGGCCACGGACGGCGCCGGCAATGCGCGCGCCTCCGCCGAAGTGGCGGTGACGGTGGACAACACCGCGCCGGTGACGGCCCTCAGCGCTCCGGCGCAGAACGGCTCTGTCCGGGGTACCGTCCCCGTCAGTGCCACCGCCAGCGACGCTGGAGGCGTGGAGCGGGTGGAGTTCTACGCGGACGGGGCGCTGCTCGGCACGGCCAGCGTGGTGCCGTACGGGGTGAGCTGGGACACGACGGCCCTGTCCACTGGCAGCACCGTCACGCTCACCACGCGGGCCTACGACTTGGCGGGCAACGTCAGCGTGTCCGCGAGCCGCACGGTGACGGTGGACCACACCGCGCCCACGGTGGCCATCACCTCGCCGGCCAATGGGACCTCGTTCTCCTTCCTCACCTTCAGCACCACGCTCCAGGCCAGTGCCAGTGACAACAGGGGCGTCACCCAGGTGGTGTTCTACGACGGGGCCAGCGTCATTGGCACCGACACCACGGCGCCCTACAGCGTGAGCTGGAGCCTGGGGGGCGTGCCCAAGGGGACGCACACCCTGACGGCCAGGGCGTATGACGCAGCGGGCAATGTCACGACGTCCGCGCCCGTCTCCGTGAAGGTGAACTGACCCCTCGGACCCGGGAACCGCGCCTGGGGTAGAGGCGGGAGGGGGCCCCGTTGAGGGGGATGGCTGGAACCGAGGGGTGGAGGAGGAGGGGCGGGGAGCGTCCGCGAGAGTGCTAGCGACGGGCGTGGGCTGTCGCGCCTCACGTGCTGGCGCCCTGCGTCATTCCAGTGAACAGCGGGTGGCACCCTGGTCACACCCGGAAGCAGAGGAGCCCTTGCCTGCTTGCTGCTCTGCTTCCGGATTGCCATCCCCACTCGCATCCTCCTGCGCAGTCCAAAAGAGGGGGTTCCAGATGTCGATTCGTCTGATGTGGTGCAGTGTCCTCGTCATTGGCGCGGCGCTCTGTGGCACGGGTTGCGCTCCCACTGCCGAGGCCCAGCAAGAGATAGGGATCCAACAACAGCATGCAGAGGGAGATCTCTGCGGTGGTTTCGCCGGCACCCCTTGTTCCGAGGGCTATGCCTGCATCGACGATCCCAACGACAGCTGTGACCCGGACCAGGGTGGCGCCGATTGTGCGGGCACCTGTCAGAGGGAGACCCCCGCCGCCTGCACGGGCCGGGAACCGGGCCTCAAGTATGTCTCCCGCGACCCCGCCCAGTGTGCCCTCATCCGCTACACCTGCAAGGAGGGCTACGTCCCGTTCTCCAACGAGTGTGGTTGTGGCTGCCAGAAGCGGCCGCCGGCCTGTGACTACAACGACCCGAACCGCACGTACGTCTCGAGGGATCCCGACGCGTGCGCCGCCATCACCTTCATCTGCGAGGGGAACACCCAGGGGTTCTTCGACCAGTGCGGCTGCGGCTGCGAGGTCGTTCCGTAGCGCGCCCCGGGTCTGAACACACAACCGGCACGGCTGCCAGCAAGGTCGGCCGCGCCGGAGTGAGGACAGCGGTGTTGCTCAGGATTACTGGCCGGAACTCATCGTGTAGGTGGTGCCGAAGTCGGCCGTGTAGCCCTTGATGAGGACGTAGTACGTGCCCTGCTTCGCCTCGTTGATGGTGCAGCGGAACCCATTACGTCCGCCGTCTCTCCGTGAGCGGTTTACGCTCTGCTGCCCGGTCGGTCCGTCCTCCAACCCACGGACTGTGCAGAAGCGCCCGAATTTCTGCATCATTTTGCGCCACGTCAGCTCATCATTTCGAGGGGGACCTGCTCGGCCCCACGAAAGTGAGCTCGGGACGAGCCGAACACCCACTCAATGCTGCACCGGGGAGTCTACGACCGCTCCCCGCGAATGCGTACAAGGAGCAATACATGAAGAGCCGATGGCTGAGCGCAGCGTTCCTCGCAGTGGCACTGGCCGTGAGCGCCTGTGGTGGTACGGAAGAGACCCTGGAGCCGGCGGAGGTGTCGGAGCCGGGCATCCGCGAGTCGCGGGATGGAGAGGTCGAACAAAAGCTTCTGTCGTGTAATGAAGAGGGCCTGTGCCCGACGGGCTACTACTGCGACCCGGGCTGGGTCTGCCGTCGCGGAGTGGGTCTCCTGGTTCTGTCGTGTGATGAAGAGGGCCTGTGCCCGACGGGCTACTACTGTGACCAGAACCAGATCTGCCGTCGCGGAGTGGGTTTCGTCCAGTAGACGTGGCTGAGAGGACGCAGGGGCCTGTCGGGATGCACCTGCGCTCCTCCGCTAGCCGGAAAGGTGTCAGACTTGAAACGGACACTTGGCTCCCACGCCGTGCATTGCGGAATGAAGGCTCTGGCGCGGCTCACTTGTAGACGTCTACAAGCAAGGTGGTGAGAGGTGGTTTCTCATGCCACATCACTTGTAGACGTCTACAAGTGAAGTCGACTCCAGGCCGTCAGGCGAAAAACGGGCCGTGGCTCCAGTCCAGCCAACTTCACGGCCGGCGTCGCTCGCGCCGCGAGGCCGCCGAGTCAGCGCCCTGGATACACACAGCCGAGCCGGAACGAGTCCTTTGACACCTTCCCGGTAGCGGGTGACTCAGGGACGGACCGTGCTCCACGGATTACCCTGAACAGGCATCACTTGAAGGAAGGTGCGCAAGAAAATCCCCGCCAAGGGAGCCAAGGTGTCATGGACAGCCAACAGCCTCGCGACGTCACCGGTCAACTCATCCACTCCGTGGAGTTTCATTGACTCGAGGAGTTTCACCGCCTCGACCACGGCCTCGTCCTTGCTGTCACGCAGCCTGATCAGCAGCAGCTCTCGAAACAAGACACGAAAGGCCTCTCTATCCAGATGGCCCACTCTATCGTAGGCGGCCAACAGGCTTGCGACGTCGTCTGATGAAATAGCGAGGGCCTCGAGATCCAAGAATTGAAGGGATTGCACCGCCTCGACCACGACCTCGCCCTCGGGATCGGTCAGCATGGCGAGCAGGATGGAACCCACCCGCTCGGTCGGAGAAGCATGGAGGGTCTGCGCACATCGAATCCGCCAAGACGCCGGTTGGTCCATCCACGTCGTTGCCAATTCCCGCCAGTCCTCTTCCGTGAAGTTGTTCAAAACCGAGACGGAATCACCGATGCCGCAATCCGACCAGTAATCCTCGGAGGGATAAGACGTCAGGCACAGGTGATAGCCGGAAAATCCTTGGACGGAATACATGCCTTCTCCCATGGATTGCTTCGCGTGGGCGCAGGGGCGCCGCGACCGCGAATCAAGCTGCTTGCCCACGCGGAGGCCCGAAAGGTCGAGCGGACTCACCCGTCCTGGGGCTGACAAAGCGTCTCATGTCCTGGCCGCAACCCACCTGCCCACGCCCATCCAGGCCTTCAACGGGCGGTACGCGCTCCTCCGTCTTCCTGTCTTCCTTCCGCGCTTGGAATGGCGCCATTGAGGCGCGCGCGAAGCACCTCCCCGAGCACCTTCGCGGTTTCCTCGGGCAGGCGCGCGAGGTGCGCGTAGAGCGTCTCCTCGAGCTGGGCGAGGGTCTCGGGCGCCGCCCCGGCCTCCCTCAGGCCGGCGAGCACCGCATAGGCCGCCATGCCGAGCGGCTCGACGAAGCCGCTCGACTCCTCCCAGAACTCCTCGAAGCAGGGCACGGCCTCCCCGGAGACGACGCGGGCCAGGCGCCCCAGGTTGGCCTCCCAGTACGCCCGGTGTGCTTCCAGCGACTCCTGGCTCGAGAACGGGCCCTGGCGAAGCTCGATGCGTGTGCCGCCCTCAGCGGGGCGGAGCATGAACGAAACGCGGGTCGTCTCGCGACCGAGGTTCCCTCCCTCCCAGGCCAGCTCCAGCGTGAAGCCTTCTCCCGGGGACACGGCCAGGAGGCGGCCGAGCTGCGCGAAGGGAGTGCCTTTCGCATCGAGCAGGTTCACCCGGAACGGCTCGCCCACCTCGTCTCCGCCCTCCTCCCCGAGTCGGGCGCCGCCCGGTGGGGCCCCGTACCAGCGCCGCATCTGGAAAGGGTCCTCGATGGCCAGGGAGACCTGCTTCGGGTCCTGGGCGACCCAGTACTCCATTGCCAACTCGCTCATTCCAGCGCCCCCATCCGGGTCCTCAGCTCCAGGGCAGGCACCTTCGCCAGCAGGGCCTCCGGCACGCGGTATTGCTCGACCACCAGGCTGATGCGCGCCTCCGAGAGCATCGCGGCCCCGGTTTCGACTGCCACGACCTCGTGCGTGAGGTCACCCCGGAACGTCACCAGCGAGCGCGGCCTGGGAGCCAGTGCCGCCACCTGCTTGCCCCGGTGATACAGCCGCAGCTCTCCTCCCGCGAGCTGTTGCGGTACCTGGACGTAGAGCACGCTCACCGCGATCGGGCTGCCGATGCCGGATGCGTAGAATTCCATGCTGCGATCCAGGTGGGCCTCCACCCCGCGCCCATTCTGGATGAGGAGCGGGTTGAGCAGGAACGCGTTGCACCCCGGCAGCAGCGCGGCCTCCAGGAAGGGCGCGAAGGAGGGAAACCGGGCCGTCACCTCGGAAACGCTCTCGCGCCGGAACGTCACCGAGAAGCCATAGGTGCCCGAGAACTGGTCCGTCAGGTTGTTCTCGCCGAGCAGCGAGGAGCCCAGGATGGCGGAGCGGATGGCCTCGGTGGCGTCGACGGGCAAGGCGTCGGGCGTGCGGTTTACGAAGGTCTGGAGGCGAAAGGCCCCGCTCCAGGGCGGCTGGAAGCGCATGGGAGCAGTCATTACGGCAGGGACTCCAGGTACGCGATGACCGCGTTGACCGTCGCGATCTGCTCGGTGTCATAGTTCGGATCGAGCCCGGCGAGCTGCTCCTGGTACTTCTGGATCCAGCCCTCGCGCGTGGTGGGCATGAACCCGCCCTGGCCCACGCCACCGGCGTTCATGACGAACTGGCCGACCGCGGCCGCCGGATCCCCCGGGTTGGCCTTGATGACGGTGTCGAGCAGCCCGTACATCTGAGTGCCGTTCAGGCCGAACTGTCGCTGCATCTCCTCGAGCCCCTGGATCGTCCCGGCCTCGCCCTCGCTCTCGGTGAAGAGGGTGGGCGCCGACTGCGCGAGCGTGATGAGCTGGTCATAGGTGAAGCCCATGGCCCGGAGCTCCTCGATGCGGCCGGGCTCGGCGTTCACCAGCGTGGGGATGGCGGCCTCCGGCACGCCCGCCCCCTTCAGGAACTTCTCGCGCGCCTCCCTCTCGGCGTCGCCCGAGTCAAAGACCATCTTGGCCATGCCTCCGACGAGGACGAGGCCCGTGCCCACCATGAGGCCCACCGGGTTGGCGCCCGCGAGCAGGAGGACGGCGCCACCCACCGCCATCGAGGCGTGCGAGCCCGCCTCGGCGTAGTCGCCCTTCTGCCACTCCTGGTAGGCCTTCCACCCATCGAGAGCCACGCCGAGCCCACCGAACACGCGGCCCGTCCAGGCCTTCGCGGCCTCGCTCACCGGGCGGCCCATCAGCTCCATCGCGGCGAACGCGCCGTCCGCGCCGAGCTGCCCGTTCTCGATGGTCCACGTCACGAACTGCTCGAAGGACGGGTCCTGCATCCCCACGAGGCCCTGGTAGGCGCCGACGACTCCGAGGCCCAAGCCCATCCCCTTGAGCGCACGCGAGACAGGGTGGGAGGGATCCAGCCCGAGCTTCGAGTCGATGTCCTTGAACGTCTGCTCGAGCTCGGCCTGCGCCTGCGCCGCCGTGACGCCCGACCGGGGATCCAGGAGGCTGTTGAGCCTGGTGATGGTCTCGTCGAGCGCCGCGCCGTTGACCTGGAGCAGCCCCTCGTTGAGCTTCAGCTGCTCGATGACGCGCTTGGCGCCCTCGACGTCGCCAGCCTCGACCAGCGCGGAGGCGCGACGCGACGTCGCGGCGACCAGCAGCGTGGCTACCTTGTCGCCCCAGCCGTTCGCCTTGTCCACGTGTTGGGCGAGCTCGAGCAGCGTCACCTCACCGTTGGACTGCCGGGTGATGGCGTCCTCGAGGTACTGACTGCCGGCCTTCGTCATCCCGAGCTGTGGCAGCGACTCGGTCATCTCGAAGGCGCGTCCCGCGTACGGGTGGTCCTCCGCCGTCGCGCCGAGCGAGCCCAGGGCCGTCATCGACGTGCTCATGGCGCCGCCGAGCTTCTCCCAGCGTGAGTAGAGCTCCTGGTTGGCGCGCATGTGGTTGTCGATGGCCGCCTGCTGCTGCTCGGCCGTCATCGTCGGGCCGAACTCCTCCAGGTACGTGTAGAGCTCCTGCTGCGCCGCGTTCACGTCCTCGGAGACGGAGTCGAACTGCGAGTCGATCGCCATCAGGACTTCATGGTTGAAGTTCTGGATGTTGATCGCCGGGCCTTCCTTGCCCGCGGCGAGGAAGGACTGCTCGAGCGAGAGGCCCAGCACCGCGGAGGGCGTCTGGTGCATGGCGGAGCGGATGGCGTTGGTGAACGGCTCGTTCACCATGCCGTCGTTCTCCCACGCGCGGGCGATGGGGTCCGTCAGGAGCCGCGCCTGCTCCACGCCCATCGTGTCGCCCAGGCGGACGATCCCCTCCACCGCCTGCTGGTGCCGCTCCCAGCCCTCCGCGGTTTCGGGCACCCAGGTCGCGAGGCCGCCCAGGGCGGTCTGTGCCTCCTGGGTGGCGAGGAGCTGCGCGCGGTACTCGGGGCTCGCGTGCTCGAGCTGGCGTTCCATTTCCAACGTCGCGGCCGCCGGGTCCGGCGCGTTGGCGATCGCCTGACGGTCCCGCTCGAGCGCGACTTCGGGAGGGATCGACAGCGGAGCGCCGAACAGCTTCGTCTGCTGATCCGGGGGCAGACGGCTCGCGTCCACCGCATCCGTGACCAGATCCGCCTCGGGGTAGGGCGGGGGAGCGTTCTGCTGGCGGGCGGCCTCGTTCGCGCGCTGCTGGGCCTCGAGCGCGCTGTTGGCGGCGGCTTCGGCGGCTTGCGGATCGCTGGCGGCATTGGCCTGCGCGGCCTGGGATTCGGTGCGGGCGGTCTCGGCCTGGGCCTGGGCCTGGTCGAGCGGCATCGACGCGCCGTCCGTGCCGTTGGCGAAGGCCAGGGCGGACGTCTCCCTCAGCTGCTGTGCCCGCAGGTTGGCGGCTCCGACGGCGAGCTGCGTCCGCACGAAGCTCGGCGTGTCCTGGGGGAGCCCCGCCACCGCGTCGCGCGCCGCGCTCGC
>NZ_DASVSO010000020.1:0-20358 GCF_036388035.1 Archangium sp. | reverse complement strand
TTCTCCTTCAGCGGCGGGCAGGTGACGGAGTTCCGGCCCTCGTTCCTCGATGCTCCGCTTTAGGTTCACGGCAGACCCCGCGAGGCTCGCCGCGCTGGGGGCGTTCCTCTCGGTGCTGGTGGCGGCGCTCGCGCGGGGCCGGGTCCACCCGGATGAGGTCTTCCAGTTCCTGGAGCCGGCCCATGGGCTGGCCTTCGGCTACCGCGTGGTCGCCTGGGAGTGGGTGGAGGGCCTGCGCAACTGGGCCGTGCCTGGAGTGCTCGGGGGGCTGCTCGTGGTGTGCCGGGCCGTCGGGCTCGAGCACCCGTGGGCGATGGCCGCGGTCGTCTGGTGCGCGTGCGCCGGAGCGCAGGCCGTGGGCACGCTGTGGCTGTTCCGGCTCGTGGAGGAGCGGGACGGCCGCGAGGCGGCGCTCCTGGCCGCGGGCGTCCATGTCACCTGGGGCGGGTTCCTCCTCTACGCCGCGAGGCCGATCGGAGATGTGCTGAGCGTGGTGCCCCTGCTGGGGGCGCTGCTCTGGGCGCGGCGCGCTCGCGACCGGGGAGGGTTGCGCGAGGGGCTGTGGAGCGGCGTACTGCTGGGGCTGGCCTTCGTCATCCGCTATCCCTCGGCGGTCTTCGGCGTGCCCCTCGCCGTGAGCCTGCTGGGGGCCCGGCGCTGGCGCTCGCTCGCGGGCCTCGCCGTGGGGACGGGCGCGGTGCTGCTGGGGCTCGGAGTGCTCGACTGGCTCACCTGGGGAGCGCCCTGGTTCTCCGCCTGGCGCTACTTCCACTTCAACATCGCCAGTGGCTCCTCGGCGTCTCACTTCGGCCGGCAGCCGGCGTGGTGGTACGCGCCCATCTTCGCCGGCATGGCGCCCCTGCTGCTCCTCTGGCACTTCCTGCGCGGGCTGGCCCGGAGAGACGTGCTCGTGGGGGCCTTCGTCTTCTACCTCGGGGTGGTGAGCGCGCTCGGGCACAAGGAGGCGCGCTTCCTCGTGCCGCTGCTGCCTCTCTTCATCGCCCTCGCCGCTGGCCCCGCGGCGCAGGACCTCTCCCGGCTGTCGGGCAGGCGCGCGGTGCTGAGGCTCCTGGCGGGCCTGTACGTGCTCTCCTCCGTCGCGGCGGCCTCCGTGCTCTTCCCGCTCGGCCTGCGCCAGGGCGTGGTCGATGCCACCGTCTCCGCGGGCAGGGACGCGTCCCTCACCGGTTTCCTCATCGCCGGTCCGCCCGAGTGGAACACCGGGGGCCGCTTCTACCTGCACCGGGACGTGCCGCTGTTCGTGAGCGCCGGACGCCCCGAGGAGGAGCTGCGCGAGCGGCTCGCGGACGCACGGTTCTCCCATGCGCTCGTGGATGGCAAGGCGGTGGAGGAGGACGCCCTGCGCGCGGCCGGGTTCTGCCTCCAGCGGCGGTGGGGCCCGGTAGCGCTCTGGAAGCGCTGCCCGGCCCCGCGCTCCTAACCGTTGATCTGGTACTTCCGGGCGATCTCCGTCACCTCGCGGGTGACGGCCTGGAGCGTCTCGGTGGCCTGGAGCGTGGTGTCCAGCCGCTTGAGCGTCTCGTCCATTCCCGAGGAGATGTGGGCGATGGCGTTGAAGATGTGCGAGATGCCCGCGTTCTGCTGGTTCACCGCGGAGGCGATCTGCCGCACGGCCGCGGCGTTCTCCTGGATGATGAGCGACATCTCGCGCAGGTTGTTGCCCGAGGACTTCACCATCTCCAGGCCGCCCTCCACCTGTTTGGCGCCCTCCTCGCTCATGGAGACCACGTCGCGGATGGCCGTGCCGATGTCCAGCAGGCTCTTGCGGATGAGGGCGTTCTCCCGGATGGTCTGATCGGCCAGCTTGCGAATCTCACTGGCGACCACGGCGAAGCCCGCGCCCTGGTCTCCGGCGCGTGCGGCCTCGATGGAGGCATTGAGCGCCAGCAGGTGGGACTGGTCGGCCAGGTCCTTCACCGTGACGGCGATGCTGGCGATCTTCGTGGCGCTCTCCTGCAGCCGCAGCACCTTGCCGCGGATGCCGTCCACGAACTCGCGGATGGTGTTCAGCCCGGACAGCGTCTGCTCGATGGCCTCTTCGCCGTACTGGCCGAGCTGCTCGGCGTGACCGGCCACGCTCAGCACGCTCTCGGCCTTGTGGGACGCCAGCTCGGAGGTGGTGCGGATCTCCTCCGAGGTGAGGTGGGCCTGCTGGAGCATGGCGGCCTGCTCGGTCAGGCTCTGGCGCTGCTGGTTGCTCGCGGAGCCGAGCGCCGTGCCCGCCGAGAGCAGCAGTCGGGACGAGGCATGCAGGCGGGTGGGAATCTCCTGGAGCCGCTCGAGGACCGTGACCATGCCCGTCGCGAGGTCTCCAATCTCATCGGTGGAGGCCCAGAGGGGCGGGAAGGGGGTGCCGTTGGCCAGCGCCTCGATGGCCTCCTGGAGCGCCGCCGTGGCCCGCACCTGCCGGCGCGCCAGCATCCAGGCGGAGAGCGAGGGGACGAGGAAGATGAAGGCCCCCAGCGCCACGAGGGACGGGCCCAACGTGGAGAGCAGGGAGTCACTGAAGCCCTGAAGCTTCGCGGCGATCAGCTGGGCCTGGTCGGGGGCGAGGGTGGGGTCCGCGAGGAGGGCCTTCACCTGGGCGTCGCGCAGGTCGAGGGTCTGCACGAAGATGACCAGTCCGGTGAGCACCAGGGTGCTCGCCAGGGTGGCCCCGAAGGCGTAGGGCAGGTACCAGCGCTGCCTCGGCCAGAAGACGCCCTGGCCGCTGGCGCGCGTGCGCAGGCGGTTGCGCTCCTCGAGCACGAAGGGCATCAGCAACCGTTCGAGCTTGATACCCACCGGCAGGGACAGCACCTGGCCGAAGGTGGCGGCGGCGAGGAGGCCCGCGCCCGCCAGCAGCGGGGACTTGCCGAACCAGATCACCTGGGGAACGGTGAGCAGGATGCCGCCCACGAGGGACGTGACCTGCGTCCCCATGAAGGCGAGCTTCCAGGGCAGCATCTGCAGGCGGATGAGGCGCTCGCGCGGAGGCTCGCCGGGGACGGAGTGGAAGCCCCGGCGCAACAGCGCGGAGAGACCCATCCACGGCAGGAGGATGCCCGCCACCACGAAGACGGGGGGCAGCAGGTAGAGGAGGGGTCCGAGGATGTCCTCTGCCGACAACCCGAGCGACAACCCGAGGAGGTAGGCCCCAATGGGCGTGGCGGGAGCGATCCACGCCATCACGGTGAGGAGGGTCCGTCGGAGGAGCTGCGGGGGGACCGTCTGCGGGGGAGAGCCGTTCATGAGGCGTGGCCATTCTCCCAGAGGGAGGGGTGGCGGGGGGAATCACGGGGGAGCGAGCGCGGCGCCTGCCTGGGTGCTCTTCTGGCGGCCAGATGGTAACGCGGCTCGGCGTCGAAGTGGGATATGAGCACTAAGGAGGCTCCGTTCCGAGCAATTCCCGGAAGAGAATCTCCGCCGCGTCCCGGAAGAGCTCTCCCGAGGCCAGCAGCCCCCCGCAGTGGTGCGGCTCCCTCGCCAGTGTGAGCGCCACGCACTTTGCGAGTACCGCCGCCCAGAAGGCTTCCGAGTCAGGTGGGAGGAGGTACTCCCGGATGACGCTCCGCGGCCAGGGGAGCACCGTCGTCGGATCCGCGTCGCTCAGGCTGGTGAAGCAGTCCAGGTCCACGTCCAGCAGCACGCGCCCGGCGGCCTCCAGCACTTCGCGCACCGCGTCACCGGGCGCGGGCGAGAGGAAGGCCTCCGCCGCCCGGTCCACCGTGGGCACCACCACCAGCCGGTGCGAGCGCCCTCGCGTGTCCACGTACACGTCCCCCGCGAACGTGCCCCGGGGCCGCCCCCGGGCGATCACCAGCGCATCGCCCACCAGCCCCGCCTCCATCGCCGCCAGCACGTGGTCGTAGTTGCGCACGTCCAGCGCCCAGCGCGCGTGCTCGTCCAGGGCCCTCAGCCCCGCGGAGCGGTCCGGCACCGCCTCGGGCGCCACCGGCACCACCAGGTCCAGGTGCCGGTCCAGCGTCACCAGCAGCGCCGCCGGCCCGTCCTCCAGCGCACAGGCCCACGCGGGCAGCGCCAGCCGGTGCGGATCAAACACGTACGCGTCCGCGGGCCCCCGACTGCCGCCGAGCGACAGCCGGATGACACCCGCCAGGCGGAGATGTCTCTGGGAATCATCCATCAGCGGGAATATCCGTTTCCGCGCCGCACTTTGCGGGCCGCGCGCCGCCAGGAGTGTAGGCTGCGCGCGGCTCCTACCCAAGAAGGAGGCATCGCCCGTTCCACGGGCGCCCGTCCCGCATGCGCATCCTGCTCGCCGCGCTCCTGACCCTCGTGAGCGCTCCTGTCCTCGCCCAGCCGCCGCAGCCCCCAGCCAAGACCATGAACGCCTCGCAAGACGCCTTCCTGCGGGACTACGCGGAGACGCGCCGCTTCATGAGCGGACGTCCCGTCAACCCCCGCCTCACCCCCGACGAGAAGACCGTCCTCTTCCTGCGCGGCCAGCCCCGCGCTCCCGTCCAGACGCTCTTCGCCTTCGACGTGGCCTCCGGAGAGACGAAGGAGGTCCTCACCCCCGAGGCCATCCTCAAGGGCTCCGAGGAGACGCTCTCCCCCGAGGAGAAGGCCCGCCGCGAGCGCATGCGCGTGAGTGCCCGGGGCTTCACCAGCTACCAGCTCTCCGAGGACGGCTCGCGCATCCTCGTGCCGCTCTCCGGCAAGCTCTACCTCGTCGAGCGCGCCACCGGGAAGTCCACCGAGCTGAAGACAGGGGAGGGCGTCATCGACCCGCGCTTCTCCCCCGACGGCCAGCAGGTGGCCTACGTCCGGGACAACGACGTGTTCCGCCTCGAGCTGGCCACCAACAAGGAGCGCCGCGTCACCACCGGGGGCACGGCGGCGAAGACCCACGGCCTGGCCGAGTTCGTCGCCCAGGAGGAGATGAGCCGCTTCTCGGGCTGGTGGTGGAGCCCGGACGCGAAGTCCATCGCCTACACCGAGTCCGACACCGGGGGGGTGGAGAAGCTCTCCATCATCGACGTGATGCACCCCGAGCGCGGCGCCGAGGACTACTCCTACCCGCGGCCGGGCAAGTCCAACGCGAAGGTGCGCCTGGGCATCACCCCCGTCACCGGCGGCAAGACGGTCTGGGCGCAGTGGGACGCGGAGGCGTACCCCTACCTCGCCACCGTGGTGTGGCCGAAGCGGGGCCCCCTCACCGTGCTCGTGCAGAACCGCACGCAGACGGAGGAGAAGCTGCTCGCGGTGGACGTGGCCACCGGCAAGACGCGCGAGCTGCTCACCGAGAAGGATGAGGCCTGGCTCGAGCTGGAGCAGACGTTCCCCCTGTGGCTGGAGGATGGCAACAGCTTCCTCTGGTACACCGAGCGCAACGGCGGCCCCGAGCTGGAGCTGCGCAACGCCGACGGCAGCCTCGCGCGCTCGCTGGTGAAGCCGGACGCGGGCTTCCGCAACCTCGCTCGCTACGTGGAGAAGGAGCGCACCGTCTACTTCGTGGGCGGCCCCAACCCCTCCGAGAGCTACCTGTGGCGGGTGAAGGAGGGCGGCGCGCCGGAGCAGGTGCGCCCCGGCACCACCGGCCCGGCCGTCGAGGGCGGGAGCGTCTCCCGGTCCGGCGACCTCTTCATCATCAGCCACTCGAGCCCCACCAGCATGCCGCGCACCTACGTGTCGCGCGCGGACGGCACCCGCGTGGGCGAGCTGCCCTCGGTGGCCGTGGAGCCCTCCTTCACCCCCGTGGTGGAGTTCCGCGAGGTGGGCCCGCTGAAGTTCCAGTCCTCGCTGGTGCGCCCGCGCAACGCCAGGCCCGGCCAGAAGCTGCCCACCATCGTCGAGGTGTACGCCGGCCCCACCGTCACCGTCGTCCACAAGAGCATGGCCGCCCATCTCCTCTCGCAGTGGATGGCGGACCAGGGCTTCCTCATCGCCCGCTTCGACGGCCGCGGCACCCCGCTGCGCGGCTCGAAGTGGCAGCGCGAGGTGCACCTGGACTTCTCCGGCGTGACGATTGAGGACCAGGCCGCCGCCGTCCAGGCGCTCGCCGCCGTGGTGCCCGAGGTGGACCTGCAGCGCGTGGGCATCGAGGGCTGGAGCTTCGGCGGCTACGCCTCCGCGCTCGCCGTCCTCAAGCGCCCGGACGTCTTCAAGGCCGCCGTGGCCGGGGCCCCCGTGGTGGACTGGCTCGACTACGACACCCACTACACCGAGCGCTACCTCGGCCTGCCCCAGCAGCACCCCGAGGCCTACGAGAAGAGCTCGCTGCTCACCTACGCCCGGGACACCAGCAAGCCGCTGCCCCCGCTGCTCCTCATCCACGGCACCGCGGACGACAACGTCTACTTCTTCCACACGCTCAAGCTGTCCGACGCGCTCTTCCGCGCCGGCAAGCACCATGAGCTGCTGCCCCTCAGCGGCCTCACCCACATGGTGCCCGATCCGCTCATCACCCAGCGCCAGTACGAGTGGGTGATGAACCACTTCAAGCGCCACCTGGCGAAGTAGGGGCGGGCGCCCGCAAAGAGAAAGGCCCGGCTCCCTTTGGGGAGACCGGGCCTTTTTCCGAGGCCACTATCCGTACGGAGTGGCTCGGGACCTCAGGCGGCGCGAACGTTCTGCGCCTGCAGGCCCTTGGGGCCCTTGGCCAGCTCGAACTCCACCTTCTGCCCCTCGGCGAGGGTGCGGAACCCATCCATGTTGATGGCGGTGTGGTGGCAGAAAACGTCCTCGCCCCCGCCGTCCTGCACGATGAATCCAAAGCCCTTCGCGTCGTTGAACCACTTCACGGTACCAGTCGCCATTGTGCTTCCTCGTCAAAAGCCGGCTTGCGGCCAGCTGATCTCCCGTCCCCCGACTGCCGGGTGACGAGCGGGGATTTAAGCGGGCAGCCGAGCGCCTGTCTAGCCGGCTGCCCTGTTTTTCCTGGGTGGTGCCGTTTAACCGGTTTTCAAATTTCCAGCAGGAGCCGAGTGGGGTCCTCGATGCACTCCTTGACGCGCACGAGGAACTGTACCGCCTCGCGACCGTCGATGAGCCGGTGGTCGTAGGAGAGGGCGAGGTACATGATGGGCCGGATGACGACCTGGCCGTTGCGGGCCACGGGGCGGTCCACGATGTTGTGCATCCCCAGGATGCCCGTCTGCGGCGGGTTGAGGATGGGGGTGGAGAGCATCGAGCCGAAGGTGCCCCCGTTGGAGATGGTGAAGGTGCCCCCCTGCAGCTCGGCGAGCGTGAGCTTGTCGTTGCGAGCGCGCGCGCCGTAGTCGCCGATCTTCTTCTCCAGGTCGGCCAGCGACAGCGTGTCCGCCTCCCGGACGACGGGCACCACGAGGCCGCGCGAGCCGCTCACCGCCACGCCGATGTCGTAGTAGTGCTTGAAGACGACGTCCTCGCCGTCGATCTCCGCGTTGACCTGGGGGAAGGCCTTGAGGGCCTCGACGGCCGCGCGCACGAAGAAGCTCATGAAGCCCAGCTTGATGCCGTGCTTGGCCTGGAACTTCTCGTTGTACTGCTTGCGCAGGTCCATCACCGCGCCCATGTCCACCTCGTTGAAGGTGGTGAGGATGGCGGCGGTGGACTGGGCCTGGAGGAGACGCTCGGCCACGCGGCGGCGCAGCGGCGTCATCTTCACGCGCTCCTCGCGGTCGGCGCGCGGGCGCGGGCCGGAGGGAGCGGGGGCCGGAGCCGGAGCGCGCTGGGCGGGAGCCTCGGCCGGGCGGTTGAGCTGACCGAGCACGTCCTCCTTGGTGATGCGGCCGCCGGTGCCGGAGCCCTTGAGCTGGCCCACGTCCACCTTGTTCTCCTCGGCGATCTTCTTGGCGGTGGGCGTGATGCGCGCATCGTTCGTCGCGGACGACGCGGTGGCGGGAGCGGCGGCCGCGGCGGGAGCCGGAGCGGCGGCGGCGGGAGCGGCCTTCGGAGCGGAGGCACCGGCCCCGGCCTCGATGGTGCCCAGCACGTCGCCCACGCGCACCTTGTCGCCCTCGTTGAAGGCGATGGTGAGCAGGGCCCCGCCGGCGGGAGCGGGGACGTCGACGGTGACCTTGTCGGTCTCGAGGACGACGAGCGGCTCGTCCGCGGTGACGGCGTCACCCTTCTTCTTGTTCCACTTCCCGACGACGGCTTCAGTGATGGACTCGCCCAGGGGCGGGACTTTCAGATCAACGGCCATTCTTGGTTCCTCGGAGGATGGCTTCCTCGACGATGAGCTGCTGCTCCAAATTGTGCGTCTGGTAGAAGCCGGTGGCGGGGCTGGCGGCTTCCGCGCGCCCGATGTAGCCCACCTTCAGGGGGTTCTGGCCTCGGGCCGCGACCAGGTCATGCAGGCGGGGGAACATGAAGTGCCAGGCGCCCGAGTTGCGAGGCTCCTCCTGGACCCAGAGGAGCTCGGCGAGCTTGGGCATCTTCGCGACGAGCCCCGCCAGCTCGTCGAAGGGGAACGGGTAGAGTTGCTCCACGCGCACGATGGCGATGGTGTCGTCCTTGCGCTCGTCCCGGGCCTTGACGAGGTCGTAGTAGACCTTGCCGCTGCACAGCAGCAGCCGCGTCACGCCGGCCGGGTCCACCTTGTCGAGGATGATCTCCTGGAAGGTGCCGGTGGTGAGCTCGTCCAGCTTGCTCGTCGCCTCGGGGCGGCGCAGCAGGCTCTTGGGCGACATGATGACGAGCGGCTTGCGCAGCGGGCGCAGCACCTGGCGGCGCAGCAGGTGGAAGATCTGCGCGGGCGTGGTGGGGTAGACCACCTGGATGTTGTCCTCGGCGCTCAGGTCGAGGAAGCGCTCCAGGCGGGCGCTGGAGTGCTCCGGGCCCTGGCCCTCGTAGCCGTGGGGCAGCAGCAGCGTGAGGCCGCTGAGCCGACGCCACTTGGTCTCCGCCGCGGCGATGAACTGGTCGATGATGATCTGCGCGCCGTTGGCGAAGTCGCCGAACTGGGCCTCCCAGATGACGAGCCCGTCCGGCACGTCGAGGCTGTAGCCGTACTCGAAGCCCAGCACGCCCATCTCGGACAGGGGGCTGTTGACGACGTCGAAGCGGGCCTGGCCGGTGGAGAACTGGCTGAGGGGCGTGAACTTCTCATTCGTCTTCACGTCGTGCAGCACGGCGTGGCGGTGGCTGAAGGTGCCGCGCTCGCTGTCCTGGCCGCTCAGGCGGATGGCGTAGCCCTGGGAGAGCAGCGTGGCGTAGGCGAGCGACTCGCCCTCGCTCCACTGCAGCTCCTCGGTCTGGAGCATGCCCTGGCGCTTCTTGAGCACCGTGCGCTCCACGTCGCGGTGGACGTTGAAGCCCTCGGGCACCTCGGCCAGGCGCTTGAGGGCGCCGCGCAGCGTCTCCTTGTCCACGGCGGTGGACACCTGCGGCGCGCCCTTGTGCTGTCCGCCCTTGTAGGGCTTCCACAGGCCCTCCAGCGCGCTCGGCTCCTTGAACTGGCTCTCCGCGCGGGCGCGGGTGAGCGCCGCGTCGAACTCCTGCAGGCAGCGCTGCTTGAGCGCCTCGGACTCGTCCGCGGGGATGCGGCCCTTGTCCGCGAGCTGCTGCGCGTAGAGCGTCCGCACCGTCGGGTGCTTGCGGATGATGTCGTACATCGACGGCTGGGTGAACGAGGGGTCATCGCCCTCGTTGTGGCCGTAGCGGCGGTAGCAGACGAGGTCGACGACGACGTCGCTCTTGAAGGTCTGCCGGTACTCGGCCACCAGGCGCGCCACGTGGACGCACGCCTCCGGGTCATCCCCGTTCACGTGGAAGATGGGGACGTCGAGCATCTGCGCCAGCGCCGTGGAGTAGATGGAGCTGCGCGACTCCTCGGGGTCGGTGGTGAAGCCCACCTGGTTGTTGATGACCAGGTGCATCGTGCCGCCCGTCTCGTAGCCCTTGAGGCGCGAGAGGTTGAGCGTCTCGGCCACCACGCCCTGGCCGATGAAGGCCGCGTCGCCGTGGATGAGCACCGGCATCACCCGGGTGCGGCCGGTGTCGCCGCTGCGGTCCTGCTTGGCGCGCACGCGCCCCTCCACCACCGGATCCACCGCCTCCAGGTGGCTGGGGTTGAAGGCCAGCGACAGGTGGATGCTCTGCCCGCCGCGCGTGCCGTGGTCCGAGCTGAAGCCCATGTGGTACTTCACGTCGCCGCGGCCCATGTGCTCGCGGGGATCCCTCGGGCCCTCGAACTCGCTGAAGATCTGGTCCGGCTTCTTGCCCAGGATGTTCGTCAGCACGTTGAGGCGGCCGCGGTGGGCCATGCCGATGACGACCTCCTTGAGGCCCATGTCACCGCCCACCTCAAGCACGGCGTCCATCATGGGCACCAGGGCCTCGCCGCCATCGAGCGCGAAGCGCTTGGCGCCGACGAACTTGGTGTGCAGGAAGTTCTCGAAGCCCTCGGCGTAGGACAGCTTGGTGAGGATGTGGCGCTGCTCGTCCACCGTGAAGTCCGTGCGGTTCTCGGTGTACTCCATGCGCCGCATCAGCCAGCGCCGCCGCTCGCTGTCGAGCATGTACATGAACTCGACGCCGATGGAGCCGGTGTACGTGCGGCGCAGCCGGCCCAGCAGGTCCTTGAGCTTCACCCGGGCCTGCTCGAAGACGCCGGTGCTCTCCACCTGCTGCTCCTGCTCGGCGGTGGAGAAGTGCGCGTCGTCCACCATGCCGATGTCCGCCACGTGCTCCAGCGGCGGGCGTGGGCGGCCCAGCGGATCCAGGTTCGCGCGCAGGTGGCCGCGCAGGCGGAAGGCCGAGATGGCCTGGTCCACCCGGGCCTGCAGCTTCATGTCCTGCTCGAAGGCCACCGTGGGCGCCGTCTGCGGGGCCAGCGCCACCGCGCCGCCGTTGCCCTCGGCCTTGGGGGCCTTGCCGCCCTTGCCCTCCTTGCTGGGGACGATCGGCGCGGGCGGCTCGATCAGGGTCTTGTTGTAGATGGGACGGCCGGCGCCGTCGTTGCGCTCGAAAACCTCGCGCCAGCTCGGGTCCACGCTGGCCGGATCCTCGAGGTAGCGCGCGTAGAGCCCCTCGATGAAGTCGATGTTTCCGCCGGAGAGGTACGAGTCCTGGAAATTCGCCATGGCGCGCTGTCTTTTACTGGAAGGCCGCCCCGTTGGGGGGTTTTCGGCACGATTTGTTGAAAGAGGAGCCCGGGTTTCCCGTCTGAGTCCACCTGGGGGGAGCAGGAGGATTCATGCGCCACGTGAGCGCAACTTCAGGACCCCCGGATTCCCTGGAGAAGTGGATTCGAGCGTCTTCTGGCTGCCCCGGACCTCCGGGAGTGGTAAACCGCCCGGACTTCCACGCTTCATACCTATCCGGAAAGGCCTTCGCATGCTGCTGCAGGGCAAGAAGCTCCTCATCACCGGCGTGCTCACCCCCCAGTCGCTCGCCTACGGCGTGGCCGAGCACGCGCTGGAGCAGGGGGCGGACATCGTTCTCACCGGCTTCGGCCGCGCGCGCTCGCTCACGGAGCGCAGCGCGAAGCGACTCAAGGCGGGCACCGAGGTGCTGGAACTGGATGTCACCAACCCCGCCCACTTCCCCGCCCTCACCGAGGCGCTGCGCCAGCGCTGGGGACGGGTGGACGGCGTGCTGCACTCCATCGCCTATGCCCCCGAGGACGCACTGGGCGGCAACTTCCTCAACACCCCCTGGGAGAGTGTCCAGACGGCGTTCCGCGTCTCGACCTTCTCCCTCAAGGAGCTGGCCGTGGCGGCGATGCCGCTGATGACCCAGGGCGGCTCCATCGTCACCCTGGACTTCGACAACCGCGTGGCCTGGCCCATCTATGACTGGATGGGCGTGTGCAAGGCCGCCCTGGAGGCGACGGTGCGCTACCTCGCCCGGGACCTGGGCCCCAAGGGCATCCGGGTCAATGCCCTGGCCGCCGGCCCGCTGGCCACCATCGCGGCCAAGGGCATCCCCGGCTTCAAGTCCCTCGAGAAGGGGTGGGGCGCTCAGGCCCCCCTGGGGTGGGATGCCCGCACCAGCCATGACATGGTGGCTCGCACCGCGTGTGCGCTTCTCTCCGACTGGCTGCCCTCCACCACGGGAGAGATGGTACATGTGGATGGCGGCTACCACGCCATCGGGGCACCCCCGGTGGACACCCGCGCCGACGAGAAAGAGGGGGGCGGCGAATCGGGAACCCCGCCCTCGGCTGGTTGACCGCTTCCCGGCGGGACGGGCTCGGTTTTCCGTCTCGCCCTAGAGTTTCGAGCGCCCCCGCTTTTGCTGGATGGCGGGGTCAAGATACAGTCTCCACCGTTTCTTCACCCGGGTCCCGATCTTCGTGCCCCGGCAGGAGCCCTGGGTTTGAGCGCCAACATCCTCCTCGTGGATGACAGCCCGACCGTTCGCAACATCCTCAAGATCTATCTCATGAACCTGAAGATGGGGTTCGTCGAGGCAGAGGATGCGACTCGGGCGTTGCAGCTCCTCCGGCTGGTGCCGGTGAAGCTCGTCATCGCGGATATCAACATGCCGGGCATGGACGGCATCACCTTCGTGAAGCAGGTGCGCCAGAGTCCTCTGACGCACGTGCGAGACGTTCCGGTCATCCTGCTCACTGGCGAGCGGGGCGGCGACCTGCGCCAGCGGGGAGTCGAGGCCGGAGCCAACGCGTTCATCAACAAGCCGGTTTCCCATCACGACCTGACGGAAACCGTGCGCAAGTTCCTGGCCCAGAACTGAGAGCCAAGCCGTCGTGAGCCTCCCGTCCCTGCTCCTTGTCGATGACAGTGATGCCATCCTGGCGCTCGAGCGCGCCATCCTCTCTGGCCATTACGCGCTGAACACCGCGAGCAATGGCAAGGAGGCGCTCGAGAAGGTCAACCGTGTCCAGCCCGCAGCCATCCTGCTGGATCTCTCCATGCCGGAGATGGATGGCGATGAGGTCCTCAAGCGGCTGAAGGCGGACCCCACCACTTCCCACATCCCGGTCATCATCATCTCGTCGGAAGCGGCGCGGGCGGAGGCGTGCCTGTCGCTGGGCGCGGAGCTCTTCCTGGCCAAGCCCTTCCGCGCCGACGAGCTGCTGACGGCGGTGGAGAACGCCCTGGAGAACGCGCGGCGCCGGGCCCGGGTGGGCTCCATGGCGCTGCTGCGGCTCACGGTGGGAGGCCTGGAGTTCGCCATCCCGCTGGAGTCGGTGCGCCAGGTCATCCTCCAGCCCGCCACGCGCCAGCTGCCGCTGGGGCCGGCGTACATGTCCGAGTTCTTCGAGCTGCGGGGCCAGCCGGTGTGCGTGCTGGACCTGGCGCGCCGGCTGGACGTGGAGCACCGCGAGGTCATCGAGGAGCGCAAGCTCGTCATCCTGGAGATCGACGAAGTGCTGCTGGCGCTGAGCGTGGACGCGGTACAGGACCCCGAGGAGTACCAGTCCTCGGACATCGAGCGGCGTGAGCGCGTCGGAGGCTCCGGACACGGGGCCCTGCGCGACACGCTGATGGGCATGCTCCGGGCCGGAGAGCGCTCGGTGCCCATCTTCGATCCGAGGGCCTTCGCCACGCAGGAACTGCTGCGCGAGGCCATCGACGTGCTGCGGCCGGCGGGGGTGGAGCGCAGCGCATGAGTACGGGAGTGGAGCCGCAGCAGGTGCTCGCGCGAGCGCGCGAGGTTGTCTCGTCGTGCACGGGTTTCCGCGACACGGCCATTTCGCCCACGGCGGTGGACCGCGTGGTGCGCGCGGAGCTGGCGCGGGGCCGTTCCGCCGCGGAGCTGATGGCGGAGCTGCAGCGTCCGGGCACGCCGCTGGCCCGGGCGCTGTTGGATGCCGTGCTGGTGGGAGAGACGTACTTCTTCCGCCACCCGGAGCAGTTCCGCTTCCTCGCTTCCGAGGCGGTGCCCGCGGCGTTGCGCCGGGGCAACCTCGTGCTGCGCGGCTGGAGCGCGGGCTGCGCCTCCGGTGAGGAGACCTACTCCATCGCCGCGTGCCTGCTGGGCATGGCGCCTCCGGGCGTGCGCGTGGAGGTGCTCGGCACCGACCTGCACGAGGGTCGCCTGGAGTACGCGCGCCGGGGCACCTACGGGAACTGGTCCCGCCGCGAGGCCGGGCCACTCCTCTATCCCCTCTACCACGACATCGCCGAGGGGCGGGTGAGCGTGATGGACAACGTGCGCGCCGTCACCCGCTTCGCCCAGGGCAACCTGCTGGAGCCCCTGGCGGAGAGCTTCGGCAGCTTCGACGTCATCTTCTGCCGCAACGTGCTGACGTACTTCTCGCCGGACGCGGTGCAGACGGCGCTGGGGCACCTGGCGCGTGCGCTCGTCCCGGGCGGCTTCCTGCTGCTGGGCACGGTGGAGGTGGACCATCCTCCCGCGGGGCTGGTGCGCGTGGGCGCTCCGGAGCTGCAGGCCTTCCGCCGGCCGATGCCGCAGGAGCAGGTGCCTCCGCCCCGTCCCGCCTACCGCGAGCCCGAGCCCGTCCGCGTGGCCATGCGCGTGCCGCCGCCGCCCGCGCGCACCCCGCCGCCCGCTCCCGCGCCGGCTCCCTCGCCCGTGCGCCTGCATCTCGAGGCGCTCCAGAGCATCGAGGGCGGTGACGCGGCCGGTGCCGCCTCCACCCTGGAGAAGCTGCTGGAGCAGTTCCGCGACTACATCCCCGGCATGCTGGAGCTGGCCCTGCTGCGCGAGCGCGCGGGTGCTCGCGAGGCTGCCTTCGCCCTCATGCACACCGTGCGAGACATCGCCGCCCGGCTTCCGCCGGATCTGATCATCCAGGGGCCAGAGCCGCTGCCGGCCCGCTTCTATAGGGCGTCCGCCGACGCCTTCCTCACGCTGGGAGCCATCGAATGAGTTCCAACCCCCGAGGCCCCGAGGAGATCCAGAATCCCGAGGTCCGCACCCTCCTCGACGAGCGCGCGACGCGCCTGCGTGGGCGCGCCGAAGGGACGGTCGACGAGACCGTCATCATGGTGGCCGAGTTCCCCCTGGGCGAGGAGCGCTACGCGCTGCCGCTGGAGTCGCTGCGCTCGGCGCTGCCGCTGCGCCTGGTGACGCCCGTGCCCCTCTCCCAGCCGCACGTCATCGGCGTGCTGCGCTACCAGGGCTCGGTGCTCGCCGCGCTCAGCCTCGCCGCGCTGCTCGGTGGCCACGGCTGGCGGCAGGACCCCGCCGTGCTGCTCGTGGTGGAGCGCGGTGACGGAGAGCTGTGCGCCCTGGACTGCGAGGCCATCCCCCGCCCGCTCAGCCTGCCCGCCGCGGCCGTGGAGGCCGCGCGTGCCCAGACGGATGGACCGGTGGTCGAGGTCCCCATGAACAACAACCGCCAGATCATCCACCTCATCGACCTGCCGCGCCTCTTCGCGCGCGGCGCCGGGGCGCGCAATGTCGGTTGACCCCATGCTGCAGAGCCTCGTCGCCGGTTTCTCGGGCGAGGCGCAGGAAGTCTGTCAGAAGGTCACCCTGGACCTGCTCGAGCTGGAGCGGGAGGGCATCGACAACGAGGCGCTGGCCAAGGTGTACACCCGCCTGGCGCGCCACCTGCACACCCTCAAGGGCAGTGCGGCCAGCCTCGGGTTGCAGGACCTGAGCTCCATCGCCCACAAGCTGGAAGATGCCCTCGCGCCGCTGCGCAAGGACATCACGCCCATGCCGCGGTCCATGGTGGACATGCTGCTGCACGGGTTGGACCTGTTCCTGCTGCGTGCCCAGGCGCATGCCGAGGGGCGCGGGGATTCGCTGCCGGATCCAACGGCCGCCCTGGCCCAGCTCGTGGCGGAGGCACCGGCGCCCGAGGAGGCCGCGGGTGGCGCCCACCATGCCCCCGAGGCCGCGGCCCATGCGCCCGTGAAGGCCGCGCCCGCCGCCGCTCCGTCCCAGGCCGCGCCGTCGACCCTGGCGGACGACTCCGACGCGGACGCCGGCTGGCGCGTGGCCGCCCACCAGGTGACGGCGCTGATGCGCGAGGTGGAGCGCCTGCGCGAGTTCCGCATGCGCCTGGAGGACCGGCTCCGCGACATCTCCAAGGCCGTGGAGCTGCTGACGGCCCGCGAGCTGCTGGCTCCCACGGCCCGGGCCCGCGCGGTGCTGGCGAGCGTGAACGCCGGCGTGCGCTCGGACGGCCACGAGGCCTCGGACATCGTGGACAGCCTCGAGGAGGGCCTCAAGTCCATCACCACGCGCCCGGTGCGCACCATCCTCGAGCCGCTGCAGCGCATGGTGCGCGACCTGTCGCGCCAGCTGGGCAAGCAGGCCCGGCTCTCCGTGGTGGGCGCCGAGGTGTCGCTGGACCGCCGCCTGCTCGAGAAGCTCAAGGGCGCCATGGTGCACCTGCTGCGCAACGCGGTGGACCACGGCATTGAAATGCCCGACGAGCGCGAGCGCTCCGGCAAGCACCACGAGGGGGCCCTCACCCTGCGCGTGGAGCAGCAGGGCAACATCCTCGTGATGGAGCTGAGCGACGATGGGCGCGGCATCGACGTGGCGCAGGTGCGCGCGTCGGCCGAGCGCAAGGGCCTCATCACCTCGGACGAGGGCGCGCGCATGCACGAGTCGCAGGTGCGCGACCTCATCTTCCGCCCCGGCTTCAGCACCCGCACGGACGTCACCGACACCTCGGGCCGCGGCGTGGGCCTGGACGCGGTGCGCTCCGCGGTGGAGTCCATGCAGGGCCGCATCGAGGTGGTGAGCACCAAGGGCTCGGGCACCCGCTTCATGATGACGATCCCCATGGAGCTCGGCAGCTCGCCGGTGCTCACGGTGCGCGCCATCGACACGACGGTGGGTCTGCCCATGCTGGCGGTGGAGTCCACCCAGCTGGCCTCCAAGGACAACCTGCGCATCGGCCGCCTGAAGACGCAGCTGGACTACAACGGCCAGCTCGTCCCGGTGGTGGACCTGGGCGCCCGCATGGGCCTGCGCGCCTCGGCGCCTCCCTCCGAGGGCGCCCCGCTCATCATCGTGCAGAGCGGCGGCAAGCGCATGGCGCTCGCGGTGGACGCGGTGGTGGGTGACCGTGACCTCGTCATCCGCCCGCTGCCCGCCGAGGTGCGGGACGTGCCCGCCTACCAGGGCGCGGCCATCCTCAGCCGTGGCGAGCTGCTGCTCATCCTTCGCCCTGGCTGGGTGGTGACCGAGGCCGCTCCGGCCGCCGTCGCCATGCCGCAGAGCCGCCGGGCCCTGGTGGTGGACGACTCGCTCACCGCCCGCGCGCTGCACCGCGCCATGCTGGAGGCCGGTGGCTTCACCGTGCACCTGGCCGCCAGCGGCGCCCGCGCCCTGGAGCGGTTGCAGACGGAGACCTACGACGTGATCATCTGCGACCTGGAGATGGAGGAGATGAACGGAACCGAGCTCATCGCGAAGCTGCGCACGCAGCCGGACACGAGCAACGTCCCGGTCATCCTCGTCTCCGCCAATGACAGCGCCGGCGCGCGTGCGCGAGGCCTGTCCGCGGGTGCGGACGGCTACCTCAGCAAGCGGGAGTGCGCCGCCGGCCGCCTGCTGACCGAGGTGCTTGACGTGATGAGCCGGAGAGGGGCGCGGGCATGAGCAGCGACAAGGCTCCCATCCGCGTGCTGGTGGTGGACGACTCGCCCACCATGGCGGACGCCGTCAGCGCGCTGCTGACCGACGACCCACGCATCGAGGTGGTGGGTCGGGCCAACACCGGCAGTCGGGCGGTGACGCTGGCGCGCCTGCTGCGCCCGGACGTCATCACCATGGACCTGCTGATGCCGGACCTGGACGGCCCGGCGGCCATCGCGGCCATCATGGCGGAGGCGCCCGCGCGCATCCTCGTGGTGAGCGCCGTGGCGGATCAGCGCAACCTGGAGGTCTGCTTCCAGGCGATGAGCGCGGGCGCGCTGGAGCTCATCGGCAAGCCCACCGTCTCCAGTGGCGAGGAGCTGCGCCGCTGGGGCCGTCAGCTCTCCGAGTCGGTGTGCCTGATGGCGGAGGTGCCGGTCATCTCCCGCCGGCTGCGCGTCGCCACCCCGCCGCCGCCCGCCACGGGGGCCCGGGTGGACATCTTCGGCATCGCGGCCTCCACCGGTGGCCCGCCGGCGCTCTCGGAGGTGCTCTCGCGCCTGCCGGGGGACCTGCCGGTGCCCATCGTCATCGCCCAGCACATCACCGAGGGCTTCACCCCGGGCATGGTGCGCTGGCTGTCGCAGGTGACGCCCCTCAAGGTGGCCATCGCCCGCGAGGCCGAGAAGCTGGAGCCCGGCCGGGTGTACTTCCCGCTGGACGGGCACGACATGACGGTGGAGGGCAACGGGGTGGTGCGGCTGACGCGCACGCGCGGCGGACCGTGCCCCTCGGGAGATCTGCTGCTCACCTCGCTGGCGCGCACCTATGGCAGCCGCGCCGGAGGCGGCGTCCTCACCGGCATGGGCGAGGACGGGGCGCGCGGCCTGGTGGACATCAAGAAGGCCGGCGGCGTCACCTTCGCCCAGGACGAGGCCACCTCGGTGGTCTTCGGCATGCCCCGGGTGGCCATCGAGTTGAAGGGAACGGACCGGGGTGTGCCCCTGTCCGCCATCCCGGACATCATCCGCGTGAGCTGCCGTCGCGGCCCCACGCCCAACCGCCCCGCAGGTCCGGAGGGCATCGCTTGAACCATTCTCCCCACAGGCCGCTGGCGCTGGCCTCGACCCTTCCCGCTGAGGAGCTTTCGTGAGCCCCAACGCCACTTCGAATCAATCCCTGGGCATCGGTGCCAAATTCATCGTCGTCATGGTGGCCGTCAGTGTGGCCATCGCGCTCCTGCTCAGTGCCGTCGCCGCCCAGCGACTGGGGAGCAACCTGAGCGACAGCGCCGTGAGCGAGGGCAAGGCGATCGCCCTCGGCTTCTCGGCGGCCGCCGAGCGGGCCTCGGCCGACGGTGCCACCTCGCTCCAGCCCCTGCTGGACACGTTCCGCGACGCCGACAGCGTGCGCTACCTCTACGTGGTGGACGGCGCCAACAACGTGCTCGCCCACACCCTCTCGGGCGAGTTCCCCAAGGCGCTGCTCGAGGCCAACCCCCTGCGCACCGGCGAGCTCACCAACGGTGAGCGCGTGAAGGTCCAGGAGTCGGTGGAGGTGACGATCGACGGCAAGCGCCTGAGCGTCATCGACGTGGCCGCGCCCCTCACCGGGGGCTTGCGCGGTGTGCTGCACGTGGGCCTCACGCACGAGCGCATCAGCGGTCAGGTGGCCCGGCTGTGGCTCGCCATGATGCTGCTGGGCCTGCTCATCGTCTCGCTGGGCGCCGCGGCGACGTCCTTCCTCAGCCGCTCCATCGTCAGGCCGCTGCGCGAGCTGACGGATGCGGCCGCCCACATCGTCGAGTCCGGCGATCTCACCCGCCCCATCCAGGTGCAGGGAGGCTCCGAGGTGGGCCAGCTCGCGCACTTCTTCACGCAGATGGTGGAGCGGCAGCGCACGGTGGTGCAGAACCTCCAGCAGGCCGCCGAGGCCCTCAACGCCTCCACCGAGCAGCTCAACAGCTCCGCCGCCGAGCAGTCGCAGACCGTCTCCCGCCAGGCCTCGGCCCTCCAGGAGACGCAGGTGACGGCGCAGGAGATCCGCCAGACGAGTCTCCTGGCCGCCCAGAAGGCCGACTCGGTGCTCTCCGTGGCCGAGCGCGCCGACGAGCTGAGCCGCGCGGGCGAGGCCGCCCTGGAGCAGACGCTCACCGGCCTCAACGACATCCGCACCCAGGTGCAGGAGATCGCCGCGAAGATCCTCGAGCTCGGCGAGCGCACGGTGCAGATCGGCAGCATCACCCAGACGGTGAAGGACCTGGCCGACCAGTCCAACATGCTGGCGCTCAACGCCGCCATCGAGGCGGTGCGCTCGGGCGAGCACGGCAAGGGCTTCGGCGTGGTGGCTCGTGAAATCCGCGCCCTGGCCGACCAGTCCATCGAGTCCACGGACCGCGTGCGCGAGCTGCTGGACGATATCGGCAACTCGGTGGGCATGGCCGTGCGCATCACCGAGCGCGGCTCGCAGCGCATGGAGGCGGGCCTGGAGCAGGTGCGCACCTACGGCAAGAACCTGCGCGAGCTGTCCGGCATCATCCAGGACAACGCCTCGGCCGTGCGGCAGATCGCCGCCGCCGTGGGTCAGCAGAACGTGGGCATCAACCAGATCACCACCGCCGTGAGCGACCTGTCCAAGATGATGGACGAGACCGTCTCCCGCATCGGTGCCACGGGTGAGGCCGCCACCACGCTGCAGATCATCGCCGACCAGCTCAGCAGCGCGGTGAAGAGCTACCGCGTCTAGTCGTCCTTCGGCGCCAGAAAGCACCCAGGGCCAGGGGAGGGGAGACCCTCCGACCTGGCCCTTCGTGTTTCCAGGCTTCCGCGCCGCCTACGCCGCGGGAGCGGGCTCCGGGGTGGTGACGGCCTTGAGCTTCAGGCCCTCGCCCTCCACGTCGAAGCGCGCGGTGCCGCCATTCTTCAGCTCGCCGAA
>NZ_DASVSO010000019.1:0-2299 GCF_036388035.1 Archangium sp. | reverse complement strand
GTGCTGACCTTCTTCGCGGGGATGGAGAAGGTGGGGCCGGTGGTGACGTCGCTGCTCTCGACGGTGGAGCCGCTGGTGGCGGTGCTGCTGGGCGCGTTCTTCCTGGGCGAGCGGCTGAGCCTGTTGCAGGGGGTTGGCGGGCTGCTCATCCTGACGGCGGTGATACTGCTGGCGCGACCCGAGAGGCCCGTGGCCGTCACCCGCCCCTCGTGAGAGCGGCGTTCTTTGCAAAGCGGCTCGGCTCGCGGTAGCGAGGCGGCATGCGCATTCCGGATTTCAAGCTCGAGCGGTACTTCGCGAAGTGGGAGTTCAACGCGCCGCACCTGCTGTGCACCTCGGACATCGAGGGCTGGCGGATGAGCGAGTTGCTCGCACTGGCGGACGCGGACGCGCGCGAGCGGTGGGAGCGGCTGACGCTCGGCTACACGGAGTCCACGGGCCTGCCGGCGCTGCGCGAGGAGATTGCGCGGCTGTACCGTGGGGTGGGGCCGGAGCACGTGCTGACGTTCGCGGGGGCCGAGGAGGCCATCTTCGTGCTGATGAACGTGCTGCTGGGGCCGGGGGACCACGCGGTGGTGACGTGGCCGGGGTACCAGTCGCTGTACGAGGTGGCGCGGGCGACGGGGGCGGAGGTGTCGCTGCTGCGGCTGCGCGAGGAGGACGGCTGGAAGCTGGACCTGGAGGCGGTGAAGCGCGAGCTGCGGCCGAACACGAAGCTGGTGGTGGCGAACTTCCCGCACAACCCGACGGGGGCGCTGCCGGACGCGGCGACGTGGAAGGGCCTCTTCGCGCTGGCGGAGGAGCGGGGCGCGTACGTGCTGGCGGACGAGGTGTACCGGCTGCTGGAGCATGACCCGCGCGACACGCTGCCGGCGGGAGTGGAGCTGTCGGGCCGGGGGCTGAGCCTGGGGGTGATGTCGAAGGCGTTCGGGCTGGCGGGGCTGCGGGTGGGGTGGCTGGTGGGCCGGGATGCGGCGCTGCTGGAGCGGTGCGCGGCGTACAAGGACTACACCACCATCTGCAACGCGGCGCCGAGCGAGCTCCTGTCTCTGATGGCCCTGCGGGCGAAAGAGCAGGTGCTGGCGCGGAGCCGGGAGATTCTCTCGCGCAACCTGGCGGTGTTGGACGACTTCTTCGCGCGAAGGGCGGACACGTTCCGCTGGGTGCGCCCGAAGGCGGGGAGCGTGGCCTTTCCGAAGCTGCTGGGCGAGCAGCCGGTGACGGAGTTCTGCCAGCGGCTGGTGGACCAGGAGGGCGTGCTGCTCCTGCCGGGAGATGTGTATGACGTCCCGGGCAACCACTTCCGCCTGGGGCTGGGCCGCACGAACATGCCCGACGCGCTCGCGAGGCTGGAGCGCTTCTGCGACACCCTCTGGAAATAGGGCTCAGGGAATTGAGGAGGCGCAGGTGCTCTCAATGCGGTTCATGTCACCAACCCGGTGGGCTCTTGGAGTCGCGGTAATGGTCGGAGTTCTTGTGTGGGGCGGGTGCGCCACTCCCACTTCGGGCCAATCTGGGACTCCGATGAAGACGAACTGCCCCCCTTCGATTGAGCTGCCCTCGGTCGAAGAGTGCATCGAGGAGGCGCACAAGATCGATGATGAGCTTCTCATGAGCTGCATGCGCCGACAGTGCCGCGACATCACGGTGACGTGCAGCGAGTGGAGCCGGCAGCAATGCAAGGCACTGACGGAGAGCCCTGGCAGCACGCTGCTTGCGTTCACGGTCACGCACTGGCGGGGAACACTCCATCGCTTCTATCCAGTCGACGAGACTCACTGGTGTGAGCAATCGGCATCGCGTGGGTGCATCGTCAAGGCGGTCATCCACGAGCTGGCGCATTCTTGTGGCTGGGACCATCGACAGGGGCACAACGTTCCCGGGGATGACCCCAAGCGCCAGCCTCCCCCCGAATGCGCATGTGCTGACGAGGAAGGCGCGAGGACATCATGCGAGTGAACCGTCTCGAGCTTGGAGCTGCTTCCCTTTTCTTGATGGCGGCCTGTACGGGGTTCCCTTTCTTCGGGAGGAAGTCTCCATCACCATCGGGCCGTGCGGCCATCGAGGCGGACGCACAGGTTCCTCCTCGGGTCCGATTGGAAGTTCAAGACATCCAATATGATGGATGGACCCTCTCGGCACGAGTCCTGGTCAGCCCCGAGTCGGGCGCACTGCGCCTGGATAGACGGTTCATTCCGGAGCTGGATGTGGAACTCTGGGGTGTTTCGGATTGCAAATCCGGAGCTGTGGGAGCCATCAGGGCGGATGTCATCGCGCCGAGGGCCCGTCCGGAGGATCT
>NZ_DASVSO010000018.1:0-17140 GCF_036388035.1 Archangium sp. | reverse complement strand
GAGGCCATGGCGATGACTCCTGCGGAGGACCCATTACGTCCCATCCGCGCCATGCATGCGCCGTGCCCCTACAGTGGCGACACGCATGCGCTCCGACCCACGGGGCGCGAAAGTGTCATGCAACGATTACATCCGGATGGGAATACTACAGGGCAGATTGACGGCTCCCGGGCCCTCCTTCTACCCTGCGCGCCACAGAAAACAGGGGGATGCGTCCTCTTAACAGTTGCCCATCCCCGGCTTCTGGCCGGCATCGCGGTCCCCTATCATTGCGGGGTCGTCGGATGTCGAATTCCCGGAGCGTCTCGATTGCGACCCGCAGCCCAAGTTGACGTGACATCCAGCCAGCCCACCCCCACCACCTCGCAGGCCAGTTCGGACACCCAACCCAATGGGGTGGTTTCGACGGAGGCCCCGGTGGTGGCGTCGAGCACGCCGGCCCCCGCGGACAAGCCGCTCTCGGTGCTCGCCGCGCCGACCGCCGAGACCCCGCCCTCGCGCTTCGCCCCGGGCTTCGCCGCCAAGCTGAACATGGCGGTGGACCTGGTGCTGGTGGTGGCGGCGCTGCTCATCTCCACGACGATGATGGGGCACGACCTGCACCTGGAGCGCACCGATGTCTGGGTGCTGCTGGGGGTGGGCATCGTCGCGTGGCTGTTCGTGGGCACGGCGCTGTGCCTCTACGACGCGCGCTTCGCGGACCGCGAGCGGCTGGATGACCTGGCGCTGCTGTCCATCCAGGTGATGGTCGTCACGGTGGTGCTCTTCCTCACCCGGCTGGTGATGGGCACCGAGTCGTGGATCGTCGCGCTGAGCATGTTCCCGCCACTGCTGTGGCCCTCGGTGGTGCTGCTGCGCATGTACCTCTTCCGACGGCTGTCGGTGCAGGAGCAGCCGCTGGACGAGGTGCTCATCGTCGGCGTGGGAGCGATGGGCCGGCTCACGGGCGAGGATCTCGACTCCAAGCACCGCCGGCGGGTGATCGGCTACCTGAGCTTCAACAACGAGGCGGCCTCGTCCACGCCGCCCGCGCCGGTGCTGGGGACGGTGAAGGACCTGGAGCACATCCTGTGCACGGTGCCGGTGGACGAGGTGTACATCGCCGGCAACATGCTGAAGCACTCGGCGGAGATGCAGGCCGTCGTGAAGCTGTGCGAGAACTTCGGGATTCCCTTCGCGCTGCCGGCCTACCACTTCCGGTTCGATCGGGCGCGGCCCATCGACGACCACGCGGTCTCGGATGGGTACCTGCACTTCCTGACGCACGCGTTCCGGCCGCACCAGATGGCGCTCAAGCGGCTGTTCGACATCTGCAGCTCGGCGGCGGCGCTGGCGGCGCTCTCGCCGCTGCTGGTGGGCGTGGCGCTGGCGGTGAAGTTCACCAGCCGCGGGCCCATCTTCTTCAAGCAGAAGCGCGTGGGCCTGCACGGCAAGCCGTTCCACATGCTCAAGTTCCGCTCCATGGTCGTCAACGCCGAGGAGCTCAAGGCGAAGCTGGAGGCCATGAACGAGCAGACGGGCCCCGTCTTCAAGATGAAGAACGACCCGCGCATCACCGGCATCGGCCGCTTCATCCGTAAGTACTCCATCGACGAGCTGCCCCAGCTCATCAACGTGCTGCGCGGCGAGATGAGCGTGGTGGGGCCGCGGCCGCCCATCCCGAGCGAGGTGGAGAAGTACGCCGCCTGGCAGCGGCGCCGGCTGTCGGTGCGCCCGGGCCTCACCTGCATCTGGCAGGTCTCCGGCCGCAATCAGATCTCGTTCGAGGAGTGGATGTACCTGGACATGCAGTACATCGACCACTGGAGCCTCAAGAACGACATCAACCTCATCCTCAAGACGGTGCCGGTGGTGCTCACGGGCAGCGGCGCGAGCTAGAGAGGCAGGGGGGCCCCGCTTCGCGGGGCTCAGCGCACCGGCAACTCCTGGAGGGAGAACTCCTCGAAGCCGAGCCGGCGCAGGGTGTCCGCGAAGCGCTCGCTGATGACGATGAAGCTGGTGCAGTTACGCAGCCGGAACACATCCAGGTGCTCCGGCAGCGAGGCCCGGTCGAGCAGCGGCTCCTTCAGCAGGGACAAGCGATAGCCACCGCACGTCTTGCACGGGGCGGCCATGCCCGGTGGCATGCTGTCCGGATGGAGCAGGCCGATCAGCTCCGGCTCCACCTCCATCAACTCCGGGGCGTTCCTCTGCCGGAAGCGCAGCCCGGTACGGTGCCCCTTCAGTCCTCGAAGGCCCTCCGCCTGGAGCTGCCCCAGCGCGTCGCGGCGGATGATGATCCTGTCGCCGTACAGCATGTCGAGCTGTGCGAAGTTGCCTCGGGCCGTGCCCACGAGGGGGCCGAATCCGGAGCCGGGTGCCAGGGGCGCTCCCTCCGGAACCCGGGGCCGCACCAACTCCCGCAGGCGCATGAACTTCTCGACGTCCTCCTCCAGCCAGGCCTCTTCGAGCTGCTTCGCCTCCGGTACGCCCGATAAATCCACGCCCGGGTAGGCCTCCGACTTATCGACATAGGGAACATCGCAGGTGGGGCATTGCAACCCGGGCAGGCCCCACCTGCGCCTGGCGGTGTACTCGCCCGAGTAACGCGAGGTCCCATATGGGATGGAATCCAGCAGGTAGAACCTCATTTGTTCCTCAGAACTCGATGGGGGGCGGCAGCCGCGCCTTGCCATAATACGGCTGCAGAGGCGCCATCAGACCGAAGCGTACGCACAGCTCCCAGGCGTGCTTCCAGATGTCCTCCTTCGTCGCATCCTTGTTTTTCGGGTTCCGAATGAACTGCCGCCACGCCGCGTTCCATGGGCCCCCCTTCTCCCCGCGATGGATGCTTTTGTGCAGGGCTGTTTCGATGAACATCGTCCATTGATGGATGTCGATGCCCTTGCCCTTGAACCACTCCAGGAACTCCTGCGGGAAGATGTGGTGCTTCTCGTGAGGCCGGTTCAGCTTCGCGTTGGCCTCGTCGATGAGCCGCTGCTGGCTGGGTAGCAGGTGGCGGTGGCGGTGGTTGTGCCACGGGATGATGAAGACGGCGCCCTGCTCCTCCGGCAGTGCCAGCGGCCGTCCCCAGTACCGCATGGGCGAGCCCGGCCGGTCACGCTCACCGCGCTCGGGTTCGCCCACGTCTTCACCACGCCGCCGGGCGCCGCGTCCGAGCCGACCCGCTCGGCCACCGCCTCCGCCACGTCCTCGCAGCGCAGGAACCCGCACACCTCCTCGTCACACAGGAGCGCGAGGCACGTGGCCGTCTCCTCCCTCTCCGCCTCCTCGCGCAGCGACGGTCCCGAGGCCGCGCACCCGGCCAGCAGCAACCCGAGCACCACTCCCCAGCGTCTCACCTCGTGCATGGCGCCTCTCCTCGGACGGAAGGGACCCGCCCCTCGCCTGCTCGGCTCCCAGGGAAACGGGACCCTTCAGGTCCTGGGGCCCCCCACCGACTCGGGAAGCCAGCTCGGCCACTCTACAGACATGTAGCCGTGTATTTGACGGGGGGGCCCCTCTGTCGTTCACTGCGCGCAGCCTTCACTGTCGAGGTACCGAGTCATCGAAACGCCCCAGACGAGCGCGGCGGCCGAACCGCGGGCCCAGCCCGCCCCGGTGGACGCCCACACCTCCCTGCGCAACGCCGTCAAATTGGGCGGGTCGCTGCTGGTGACGTATGGCATCTCGCTCGTCCTGCAGATGCTGGTGCCGCGCATCCTCGGCCCGACGAGCTTCGGCCAGTACAACTGGGCCAACGGCTTCTCCGGCGCCTTCTTCGTCCTCAGCGCCATGGGCCTGGACGTCTACATCCGCAAGGAAGTGGCCCTCCGTCCCGATCACGCCAGCGAGTTCTTCGGCGGCACGCTGCTGCTGCAGGTGGGACTCGCGCTGGGGCTGATGGGCGGCATGCTGTGGGTGATGCGCAGCAGTGGCGAGCCGCCCGAGGTGCAGGCCCTGGCGCTGCTGCTGGGCGTCTACCAGTTCTTCTTCCGCCTCAACGCCATCCTCGCCGCGGTGCTGCACGCCCGCGAGAAGGTGGACGGCCTGTCGGTGGCCCACGTCCTCATGAAGTGCATCTGGGGCGGCGGGCTCGTGCTGGTGCTGCTGCTCGGCGCCCCACTGCCGTGGATGGCCGCGCCCTTCATCGGCGCCGAGATCGTCAAGGCCGTGTTCCTCTTCCGCCTCACGCGCCAGCACGCCGGGCTGAGGATGCGGCTGGACGTGCGCTCCACCGTCACCGCGCTGCTGGCCGCCCTGCCCTTCTTCATCAACGAGGCGGCGCTGGCCACCAATGGCCGCGTGGACGTCAGCATCCTCGGCATGGTCGCCAACAAGACCGAGGTGGGCTACTACGGCGCCGTCTGGGGCATCGCCGGCATGACGATGCTGCTCTCGCCCATCCTCAGCTGGGTGCTGCTGCCGATGATGTCGCGCGCGGCGGCGAGCTCCCCCGAGGAGTTCACCCGCATCCTCCGCCGGGGGCTGGAGGGCATCGTCTCCGTGTCCATCCCCGTGACGCTCGCGCTCGCGCTGGGCGCGGAGACGTGGGTGCAGCTCATGATTGGCAAGGCCTACCTGCCGGCCGCGCCCGTGCTGCGGCTGCTCGCGCCCATCTTCGTGCTCACCTACGTGGCCACCGTGTGCGGCAGCTGGCTCATGGCCGCCAACCGCCCCTGGACGGTGACGCGCACCTCCATCATGGCCGCGGTGCTCAGCCCGGTGCTCAACCTGGTGCTCATCCCGCTGTGCCTCAAGCGGCTGGGCCCGGCGGGCGGCGCGAGCGCCACCGCCATCTCGCTGGCCACCTGCGAGGTCATCGTCACCATCGTCCTCGTCGCCGCCATCGGCCAGCGCGCCTGGGATGCGCGGGCCCTGTCCGTGCTGGGCAAGACGCTCGGGGTGTGCGCCGCCGTCACCGCCGTCCACCTGGTGCTGGGCCGGCTGGGGCTGGACTCGCGCGACCTCGTGCGCGGCCTGGCCCGCCTGGTGGTGGACGGCCTCGTCTACGTGTCCCTCATCCTCCTCACCGGCGCGGTGCGCAAGGACGAGGTGCTCGCGCTGGTGCACAAGGTGCGCAACCGCCGCAAGCCCCAGGACTCCACCGAGCCGCCTTCCGCCGAGGCCCGCGCCGCATGAAGCCTTCCATGAGCCGACCCTCCCTTCGCTCCCTCTCGCCACGCCGCTGGCCGCTGCTGGCCTCGCTCCTCCTGCTGTCCGCCTGCTACCAGCCGGGCCGCTTCATCTGGGTGGACGACTACCGCGAGCCCCAGACGACGCAGGACGAGAGCTACCTCATCCGCAAGGGCGACGTCATCAGCGTCAACGTGTGGAACCAGCGGGACATCTCCACCCGCCTGCGCGTGCGTGAGGACGGCCGCATCAGCCTGCCGCTCCTCAACGACGTGGACGCCGCCGGGCAGACGCCGGCCGCGCTCGCGCGCCTGGTGGAGCAGAAGCTCAAGGACATGGTGGCCAACCCCGTCGTCACCATCATCGTGGACGAGGCCCAGCCCATCCGGGTGTCGGTGCTCGGCGAGGTGCGCAACCCGGGCCGCAAGCTGCTCGAGGCCAACTCCGGGCTGCTGCAGGCGCTCTCGGAGGCGGGCGGCTTCAGTGACTACGCGCGCGAGGACGGCGTCTACGTGCTGCGCAGGGAGCCCGGCTACCCGACGCCCATCCGCATCCGCTTCTCCTACCCCTCCCTCACCCGCAACGAGGGCAACGCCTCCACCTTCCGCCTGAAGACGGGCGACGTGGTGGTGGTGGAATAACCCATGGCGCTGCCCGCCCTGGCCCTCGGCTTGCTGCTGGTGGCCGCCGCCCCAGACATCAAGTACAAGGCCTCGGCGCGCGTCGAGTCCATCGTCCGCACGCCGCTGCTCACCGAGCTGGCCAACAGCCCCGTGGTGACGGACGTCCTGGCCGCCCCGCGCCTGGAGGGCTTCCTCAACACCCACCTGCTGGACGTCAAGCTCATCTACGAGCCGCAGTTCCTCATCCGCCAGACCACCACGCGGCCCACGCTGGAGATCCTCCAGTCCGTCTACACGACCGGCACGTACAAGATCCGGCGCGACCTCTCGCTGCTCGCCGTCCACACCACCACCTACGGCACCTTCCCCTTCGACACCAACGGCGGCGGGGGCACCGGCAGCCTCCCCGTGCTCCCGGGGGCGAAGGTCAGCAGCGCCTACATCTACACGGAGACGGCGGCGGGTTTCTGGACGTCGTTGGGCATCAAACGGATGGCCATCGCCGGCACGCTCGGCTGGGTCGTCAACGGCCTGTTGGACCCGCCCGTGCGCCCGGCCCGGCGCGGCAACGCGGCCTACCCCCAGCAGCGCTACCCCGAGCTGCGCGTCCAGTCCTTCTACGGCGCTACCCGCCGCGACTACCTCATCGTCTCGCTCTACGGCCGCGACGTCTCCTTCTCCACCGGCAACCGCGACTCCCTCCTGCAGCTCGCCCCCGGCCTGCAGCACTTCTTCAACCCGCTGGTCGACCTGACGGTCGAGCCGGGGCTCGCGTTCGGCCGGGAGTACCCGCGCCGGCCCGACCGGCCCGTCGAGAACGTGCTGGTGCCCACGCTGGAGACCCGTCTGCAAGCGCCGGTGCCGCTGGGCAACCACTGGCCGGTGAGGGCCACGGTGCGCATGCGCTACCTGCCGTACATGGATCCCCTGACCGCCCAGCTCGTCGAGCGCGGCGATGTGGGGGTGGATCTGGTGTGGAAGGGTCGGCGCGAGGCCAAGGTGACGGGCAAGCTGCGCTACGCCCGGACCCTCACCCCAGGCATCCATTCGGGAGATGCCGAGTTCAAGACGGAATTCGAGGGCCTCTATCCACTACCGCTCTCTCGCTACCTCTACGTGCAGGGAAAAGGGCAGCTCACCTGGACGGATCACGTCGTCATATCCAGCGTGCCCGTCGTCCAGTGGTACACAAGCGTTGGATTGGTAGTCCGGTATGACCGTGGTAGGCTTTAGGCGCACCAGGCCATGAAGAAGTTCCTCCTGATGTCGGTGCTGTACGCCATCATCGTGTTGCCGTGCCTGGCCGCGCGGGAGCGCAACGCGGTGCGCGGCGTAAAACGGGCGGTGGCGATGGTGGTGGCGTACAACTTCCTCTATGCCTTCCTCGTCCTGGTGGTCTGGACGTCGATGGAAGACTGAGCAAAGGCCCGAGAGACTTTATGCAGCAGCAAGGAACCGTCCTCGTCGTGGAGGACTCCCCCATGTTCCGCAGGATGCTGGGCGACATGCTGCAGGAGCTGGGCTTCACCCGCGTCCTGGAGGCCTTCAGCGGGCGCGCGGCCATCGAGCAGCTCACCGAGGGGCGCCCGGACCTGGTCTGCCTGGATCTGACGCTGCCGGACATCTCCGGCTTCGAGGTGTGCGAGCACATCCGCGCCTCGCCCACGCACAAGCACGTGCCGGTGTTGATGATCTCCGCGCGCACGCTGTCGCTGGACCGCGCGCAGGCGGAGGAGGCCGGAGCCAGCGGCTACCTCATCAAGCCCTTCACCCCCGAGGAGTTCCGCCAGCAGGTGGAGCGGGTGATGGCCACGGGGAACAGGAAGGAGGCGTAGGGGATGGGTACGTCACCACACGACGAGCTGCCCGAGGTGGAGAAGGCGCAGGCCCAGCTCATCGACTGGGAGGCGCTCAAGGACTACCTCAGCTACGTGAAGAACGCGGTGCTGCGCCACAAGCTGCTGGCGCTCGCCACCTTCCTGGTGGTGGCCTCGCTGGGGCTGGCGCTCGCCAAGTTCCTGCCGCGCAGCTACTACTCGCAGGCCACGCTGCTGCCCAAGCGCAGCTCCACCATCGCCGCGCTGGTCAACCCGGACCGCATCGCCGCGTTGGACCCGGACCCGCCCAACCCCCTGCGCCCGCCGGGCGAGGTGGACTCGGTGACGCGCACGGCCGCCCAGGCGGTGATGCGGCGCGAGAACCTCGTGGCCCTCATCAAGCGGGTGAACCTGCTGGACCGCTGGGAGGCCACGCGCGCCCCGCTGCTGCGCCTCAAGGACACGGTGATGCACGTCATCTCCGCGCGCCCCACCGAGGACATCAAGCTGGATGCCATGGTGGGCATGCTGGAGAAGCAGCTCAGCGTGGACACCGAGGATGGCAAGGTCACCCTCAGCGTCGTCTGGCCGGACCCGCAGCTCGCCTACGAGCTGGTGGATGCCGCGCAGCAGAGCTTCCTCGAGGCGCGCCAGCGCGAGGACCTCGCCAGCATCTCCGACGCGATGGAGATCCTCGAGATCCACGAGAAGCAGGCCACCGAGAACGTCAAGCTGGCCTACACGCACTTCGAGAAGGTCTTCGAGCAGATCATGCTCGAGCGCCGGCGCGCGGTGGGTGACCCGCGCGTGGGGGGCTTCAACTCGGACCACCACCTGGCCGGGCTGCGCTTCCTCATCCGCGCCAAGCGGCGCGCCATCTCGGACTCCGAGGAGCAGCACAACCGGCGCCTGGAGCAGCTCAACGCGGAGCTGGTGGCGCAGCGCAAGCTGTACGGGGAGAGCCACCCCAACATCGTGGAGCTGCAGCAGAAGATCACCGGGCTGCGCGCCCAGGGCTCGCCCAACACGCGGGTACTGCAGACCGAGGAGAAGCAGCTCAACTCGGAGTACGAGCGCTTCGGTGGCCAGTCCGTGCCCTTCCCCGACGAGCCGATGCCGGACCCGTACGGGCTGGAGCGCGTGCTCATGGGCATCCTCCCGGCGGTGTCGGAGAACCCCAAGGCGGCGGTGGCGGTGGACGAGCTGCGCGTGCGCCTCGTCGTCCAGCAGCAGATGCGCAAGCGCATCGAGGCGGCGAAGCTCGAGCGCGACATCACCCAGGCTTCCTTCAAGTACCGCTACACCCTGCTCACCCCCGCCGAGTTCCCCCGCACGCCGGTGAAGCCCAACGCGAAGGTGATCGCCATCGGCGGCATCCTCGCGGGCCTGCTGCTGGGCGTCTTCGCGGCCATCGCCCGCGACGTGCTCAGCGGCCGGCTGCTGCAGCCCTGGCAGGTGAAGCGCAACCTGGGGCTGCCCGTGCTCGCCGAGATGGAGCAGCTGGAGACTGGTTCCCAATAGCGCGAGCCCCCCCTCGCGCCCCACCCGAAGTCCCCCCAAGCCGTGATGCTCGATCTGCTGCTCGTCCTCCTGGCCCTGCCGGTGCTCCTCGCCTCGGGCTATCTCCTGCTGCTCACGCTCCTGTCGGGACAAAAGGAGGCGCCTCCCCAGGTGCCTCCGCGGCTGAAGTTCGACGTCATCATCCCGGCGCACAACGAGGAAGCGGGCATCGCGCGCACCGTGGCCAACCTGTCCGCGGTGGACTACCCGCCGACACTGCGGCGCATCATCGTCGTGGCGGACAACTGCTCGGACGCCACGGCGCAGCGCGCGCGCGAGGCCGGCGCCACGGTGCTGGAGCGGCAGAACAAGGAGCTGCGGGGCAAGGGCTACGCCCTGCAGCTCGCCTTCGACACGAGCCTGAAGGACGGCTTCGCCGACGCGGTGGTGGTGGTGGACGCCGACACCGAGGTGACGCCCAACCTGCTGCACGCCTACGGGCTGCGGCTGGAGGCGGGCGCGCAGGCGGTGCAGGCGCACTACGGCGTGCTCAACCCGCATGCCTCGTGGCGCACGAAGCTGATGGCCGTCGCCCTGGCGCTCTTCCACAAGGTGCGCTCCATGGGCCGCGAGCGGCTGGGGGTCTCGTGCGGCCTGCGCGGCAACGGCATGTGCTTCACCCACGCCATCATCCGCCAGGTGCCCCACGAGGCCTTCTCCATCGTGGAGGACCTGGAGTACGGCATCCGCCTGGGCAAGGCCGGCCAGCGCGTGCACTACGCCTGGGAGGCCGAGGCGCTGGGCGAGATGGTGACGAGCGAGAAGGCCGCGCGCTCGCAGCGCCGCCGCTGGGACGGTGGGCGCATGGCGATGACGCGCAAGTTCGGCCTGCCGCTGCTCGCCGAGGGCCTGCGCAAGGGCGACAAGGTGCTGGTGGACCTGGCGGTGGACCTGCTGGTGCCGCCGCTGAGCTGGGTGGTGCTGGGGGCGGGCGCGGTGACGGTGGCCTCGGGCGTGCTGTCGCTGTGGCAGGGGCACGTGGCGCTGTCCGCGTACGCGGCGGCGGCGAGCGTGCTGGCACTGGTGCTCTACGTGCTGCGTGGCTGGTGGGTGTCCGGCATGGGCCTGGAGGGACTGCTGGCCCTGGGGCGGGCGCCCTTCTACGTGGCCTGGAAGGTGTGGCTGATGCTCAGCCGCCCCGAGGAGAAGAAGGGCGAGTGGGTGCGCACGGCACGCGAGGGCCAGAAGCCCTGACGGCCGGGTGACGGCCGCGCACGACGATGGAAGCCTTCCTCTCTCGCACGCCCGTCTTCATGGCGTTGCTGGTCCTGCTGGGGCTGGCGACACTGGGGCTGCTCGTCGTCGCCCCGGCCATCGCGCCGGTGCCGGTGGTGGGTGCCGCCTTCCTGTGGTGGGTGTGCCGCCAGCCCCTGCGCACGCTGACGCTGGCGCTCTTCGCCCTGGCCGTCACGGTGGACCTCGTCCCCGAGGTTCCCTACGAGGGCCACTGGCAGTCGCCGCTGTACTTCCCCGGCAAGCTGCTCTTCACCATGCCCGGCATGTCCCTGCCCCTGCTGGACATCGCCATGCTCGGGCTGCTCGGGTTGATGGCCTACCGGCGCGCCACCGGCATCAAGCTGGACCCGCTCCCGACTCCGCTGGCCAAGCCGCTGGTCGTCACGCTGCTGGTGCTGGTGGCCACCATCGTCTGGCTTCAGGTGTGGGGCATCAACATCAACGGCGGCGTGTCGCGCGTGGCCCGAGCGCAGTTCCACCAGATGCTGGTGCTGCCGGTGATGGTGATGCTCTTCAACGCCGCGCTGCGCGGGCCCGAGGACTTCCGCACCATCGGGCGCATCATCCTCGGGGGCTGCTTCACCAAGGCCCTGCTGGGCGCCTGGTTCATCGTCGCCATCGCGCGCCCCCGGGGCCTGTACCACGAGTACGCCACCACGCACTCGGACTCGGTGCTGTACGTCACCGGGTTGGGCGTCGCCATCTACTCGTACTTCGAGGAGCCCAAGCGCAAGAACTTCTGGCGCATGGTCGGGGTGTGCGCCGTCATCCTCATGGGGATGCACTACAACGACCGGCGCCTGGCGTACGTCAGCTTCACCCTGGGCCTCATCTGCGCGTACGTCGTCAGCCCCTGGAGCTGGGTGAAGCGCTACCTCTCCCGGGCCGGGATGCTGCTGCTGCCCTTCTTCCCCCTCTACCTCACGGTGGGCTGGCAGAACCCCACGGGCATCTTCGGCATCGTCGGCATCTTCAAGTCCCTGGTGGAGGGCGAGAACCTCGCCAAGGGGCAGCTGGACTACCGCGACATCGAGAACATCAACGTCGTCCACACCTGGGAGCGCAGCCCCCTCTTCGGCACGGGCTGGGGGCACCCCTTCATCGAGCTCATCGAGCTGCCCGACATCTCCCACGCCTTCGCCGACTATCTCTACTTTCCCCACAACTCGGTGCTGGGCATGCTCAGCGCGGGCGGAGTCGTGGGGTTCAGCGGGTTGTGGATGTGGATACCGGTGGGCATCTTCCTCGCCGCCCGCGCCTATCACCGCGCCCATGAGCCGGAGTACCGAGCGGGTGGATTGGTGGCGCTGTCGGTGTTTGTGGCCTATATCAACCAGTGCTTCGGCGACATGGGCAACATCAGCTGGCTGGCCACGCTGCTGGTGGCGATGGCGCTCACCTGCGCCAGCAAGCTGGCCATCTACACGCGGGCCTGGCCCACCGCGCAGCCGCTCCGAGACGAAGTCTCAAACCCTGGGAATTCAGGGGGCGAATTCGCGTAATTCAGTAGGAAATCAGGTATGCTACCGCACCGAAAAGCCAAGAGGCCACGAAAATACGACACAGAGGCCCCCCAATCGGCCTCTTCGGTGCTGTCAAACGGCGCGCAACGCGCTACCATGGGGGGGCCCATGTTCGAGCCTCATGACAAGAAGACCAAGGGTGGCTCGCGCGGCGGTGGCCAGAAGCCCCCCGAGCAGCGGCGCGTGGTGCAGCCGCTGTCGGTGGTGCGTGGCAACCGCGCGCTCGCCGCGCCTGCGTCTCCTCCGTCTGGAACCGCCTCCGCTGGGGACGGGACGTCCGAGGTCATCGAGCAGCCGCCGCAGCCGCAGCCGCAGGCCCCACAGCCGCCCGTCAGCACCGTGCCCTCCAGCACGCTGCTGCACCTGTGGGCCATGCTCAACCAGCGCCACGCGTGGTCGTCCCTGGTGGTGGTGCCCTCGCATGGGGGCGGCTCCGGTCTGCAGACGGCGCACGCCATCCTCGAGGTGGGCAACCGGCAGGGCACCACGCCCATCCACTTCCTGGATGCCGAGGGCCTGGAGTTGGGCAGCGCGCAGCACGTGGTGAGCGAGATGCTGGCGTATGTGGAGCAGGGGGACCGGGTGGTGGTCCTCATCGACTCCGTCGTCTCCAACCCCGTGGGGCTGGAGGTCGCGCTGGCCGCCGAGCGTGCACTCCTGTGCGTGACGCTCGGGGACTCGGACTACTCGTCTGCTCGCCGTACGCTCGACCTGATTGGGAAGGAGCGCTTCGTGGGAAGCGTTACGCTCCAGCCTACGTCTGGAGCCTCGAAGAAATGAGCAGTGCAGCCTCCGGCGCCCCTGGCGCCGCCCTCCCTCGGCCCGTGTCCCGGCCGAGGCTGAGTGTCGTCGTCGCCAACTACAACCGGCTCGATCTCGTGCAGCGCCTGCTCGGCCAGTTCGCCCGGCAGACGCTCCCCCCGTCCGACTTCGAAGTGGTGGTGGTGGATGACGGCTCGAAGGAGCCCGCCGCGCCCCACCTGGAGAAGCTGACGCTCCCCTACAGCCTCCGCGTGGAGACGCAGGCCAACGCCGGTGCGGCGGCCGCGCGTCACCGCGGCGTGCTCGCGGCGCGCGGCGACGTGGTGCTCATCACCGACGACGACATGCAGGTGGCCGAGGACTTCCTCGCCCGCCATCTCGCACGTCACCCGCGGGGCTCGCGCAACGTCGTCATCGGCAGCATCCGCCCGGACCCGGCCATCTCGGACATGCCGCTCTTCGAGCGGTGGTACGCGTGGCTCAACAACCGCATCGCCGCCAGCATGAGCGGCCCCAAGCGGCGCGCCCACGGCTGGCAGCTCTTCACCGGCAACGTCTCGTTCCGCCGCGAGGACTACGTGGCCGCCGGCGGCTTCGACAAGAGCCTCGGCCAGTCCGAGGACATCGAGCTGGGCGTGCGCCTGGAGAAGGCCGGCTGCCGCTTCGAGTTCTGCACCGAGGCGTATGTCCTCCACGGCTCGGATCACACCAGCTTCGAGAAGTGGCTGAAGCGGGCCCACCGCTACGGCATCTTCGACTCGCGCGTGGCGGGCAAGCACCCGGACGTGCCCCAGGTGGACCCCTGGCGCTTCCTCTTCGAGATGAATCCGCTGGCCCGGCCGCTGCTCGCCGCCGCGGTGGTGGCGCCCGAGGCCACCCGCCCCGTCACCCAGGCCGTCATGGGCGTGGCGCGGCTCGCCGACAAGGCGGGGCTGAGCAAGGTGGCCTTCATGGGCACCTCGGTGACGTACGCCATGGAGTACCTGCGCGGGGCTCGCACCGAAGCGGGCTCGCTGCCCCAGGCGGCCCGGCGCGCGGCCCGCTTCGCCCTCACCGGCGGCAAGCCCGGCCAGGTGCTGCGGCTCGCCCGGGCCCTCAAGGAGGACGCGCTCCAGGTGGCACGCTCCGAGTACGGCGGCACGGGCGTGAAGGCCGTGGCCTCCATGGTGCTCACCTCGGACGGCTACCGCGTGCTGGCGCTGCAGCGGCTGCGCGAGGCGGCGCGCGGGCTGGGCATTCCGCTCGGCAACCACGCGCTGCGCGTGGCGCAGACGGCGGTGCTGGGCGTGGAGATTGGCAAGGACGTCGAGCTGGGCAGCGGCGTCTACTTCGTCCACAGCCTGGGCACCGTGGTGGGCGGCGACGCGAAGGTGGGCCACCGCGTGCGCTTCTACGGCAACAACACCGTGGGCACCGCCAAGGACGACGGCTACCCCGTCATCGAGGATGACGTGTGGGTGGGCGCTGGCGCCCGCATCCTGGGCCCCATCACCATCGGCGCCCGCTCGCGCATCGGCGCCAACGCGGTGGTGCTCAAGGACGTGCCCCCGGACAGCGTGGCGGTGGGCATCCCCGCGCGCATCGTCCCCCGCAAGGACGTGGACGGCGAGTGATGCGCCGCTCCGGCACCCGCGGCGCACCGCGCTGGACACACGGCAGGAGGGCCCGCGCGGCCCTGCTGCTCGTCGTGGCCGCGTGCGCGCCCCTGGCCGGCGCGTGCAAGCGCTCCACCGCGGAGGCCGCCACCGCGCAGGCCTCGGGCAGCGGCGTCTATGACATCCCCGCGCTCACCGAGGTGGCCTTCGCCGGCACCCTCCAGGCCGGCTGGAAGGACGAGGGCTGGGCCGCGCGCGACCTGAAGAATCCCGGCCCCGCGAAGCTGCGCCTGGCCAACCTCGGCGGGTGGATGCTGTCCAAGCCCGGCATCCAGGGGGAGTTCGGCGGGCTCGCGCTGCGCTACCGCGCCCCCTCCAGCTTCGGCGACTTCCTCGAGGTGCGGCTGGACTCCGAGGGCGAGACGCTCTTCCCGCGCGTGCGCGTGGACGCGAGCCACGTGGCGCGCCGCGACGGCGAGTGGACGCAGCTCTTCATCCCCTTCGAGCAGCTCAACCCGGAGAAGGTGCCCTTCACCCGCATCGTCCTGCGCGCCCACAAGAAGGTGGGCACCGACTGGGTGGAGGTGGACCAGTGGGGCCTCACCGCTCCCGGTGGCATGACGCCCGTCGAGGGCACCGCCGTGGCGCAGCAGTCCCAGCAGGAGACGGCCAGCGCCCCCAAGGCCATCGTCGAGCCCGTGGAGCTGGCCTACGACAACGGCCTGCAGCCGGGCTGGGCGGACCTCGGCTGGTCCGAGCGCGAGCTGAAGGGGCCCGCTCCGGCGAAGCTGCGCCTGGCCAACAAGGGCGGCTGGGTGCTGCACAAGAAGGGCCTGCCGGTGGAGTACGGCGGGCTGACGCTGCGCTACCGCGCGCCGTCGGGCTTCGGGGACTTCCTCGAGGTGCGGCTGGACTCCGAGGGCGAGACGCTCTTCCCCCGCATCCAGCTGTCGGACACGTACGTCACCACGCACGAGGGCGAGTGGACGCAGGTGTTCGTCCCCATGGCGGAGCTCAACCCGGAGAAGCACGCCTTCACGCAGCTCGTCCTGCGCGCCCACAAGACGGTGGGCACCGACTGGGTGGAGCTCAACCAGGTGGGCTTCGCCAACGTCGTCACGCCCACCGTGGCGCAGGCCCCGAAGACGGCCTCCGAGGTGGGCGGCGGCCGCGTGGCCTTCGGTGACGCCAAGGGCGCCAAGGTGGTGGTGGACTGCACCGCGCCCGGCCACCGCATCAGCCCGCTCATCTACGGCATCGCCTTCAGCAACCTGCGCGAGCTCAAGGACACCCACCAGTGGGAGCTCGGCGCCACCGCGCGCCGCTGGGGCGGCAACCCCACCTCCCGCTACAACTGGAAGCTGGGCAACGCCTGGAGCACGGCCAACGACTACTTCTTCCGCAACGTCGTCCTCGGCACCAGCCCCCAGTACACCTACGAGAGCTTCCTCCAGGCCAACCTCCAGCACGGGCTCCAGTCCGCCCTCACCGTGCCCATCCTCGGCTGGGTGGCCAAGGACACGAGCGCCGTCGCCTTCCCCAAGTCCCTCTTCGGCCCTCAGCAGAAGATGGATCCGGACGTGCCCGAGGCCGGCAATGGCATCGCTCCCTCGGGCGAGGCGCTCTCCCCTCCTCCGCCCACGCAGACGAGCGTCGAGGCCCCGCCTCCCTTCATCCACGAGTGGGTGCGCACCATCCGCGAGAAGGACAAGTCGCGCGGGCGCAGCGTGCACCAGTACATCCTCGACAACGAGCCGATGCTCTGGAACACCACGCACCGCGACGTGCACCCGGAGCCCGCCACCTACGACGAGCTGCTCGAGCGCACCATCGCCTACGGCACCGCCGTGCGGCAGGCGGATCCCGACGCCGTCATCGCCGGCCCCGCGGAGTGGGGGTGGACGAACTACTACAACTCGGCGGCGGACGTGGCCCCGGGCGGCAACAAGAAGGACCGCAAGGCGCACGGCAACATGCCGCTGCTCGCCTGGTACCTCAAGAAGCTCGCCGAGCACGAGAAGCAGACGGGCACCCGCATCCTCGACGTGGTGGACGTCCACTTCTATCCGCAGGGCAAGGACATGGGCTTCGAGGAGTCGGGCGGCACCGATCCCGCCACCGCCGCGCTGCGCATCCGCTCCACCCGCGCGCTGTGGGACCCGAAGTACAAGGACGAGTCGTGGATCGAGGAGCCCGTCGAGCTGATTCCCCGGCTCAAGCGGTGGATCGCCGAGAACTACCCCGGCCGGGGCATCTCCATCGGCGAGTACAACTTCGGCGCCACCCGGCACATGAGCGGCGGCCTCGCGCAGGCCGAGGCCCTGGGGCGCTTCGCCCAGCAGAACATCACCTCGGCCTTCCACTTCACCTACCCGCCCTTCCGCAGCCCCACCTTCTGGGCCTTCCGCGCCTTCCGCAACTTCGACGGCAAGGGCGGGCGCTTCCAGGACAACTACGTCCCCACGAAGTTCGACAAGGCCTCGGACGCCGAGGGCATGTCCCTGTTCGCCTCGCGCAGCGACGACGGCAAGCACGTGGTGGCCGTCGCGCTCAACCTCCAGCCGGACCAGGCGCGCAATGCCCAGGTGGAGCTGCGCGGCTGCGGCAAGGTGACGAGTGCCCGGGTGCTCGCCTACTCGGGGGAGCCCTCGGGCTTCTCCGAGCGCAAGTCCTTCTTCCAGTCCGGCAACGACATGCAGGTGCTGCTCGCGCCCTGGTCCATGACGGTGCTGGACCTCACGCTCGCCCGGGACTGAGCGCCCACACCGCGGCGACGGGCCCTCCCGCGGCCCGCCGCCACGTGACGCGGACGCCTACTTCTTCAGGTCGCGCTCGCCCAGGTTCGTGGCACCCACCCAGCGCATGCGGTTGAAGCCATCGAGGTTCTTGTTGGCGACGACCTGGAAGCA
>NZ_DASVSO010000017.1:0-3766 GCF_036388035.1 Archangium sp. | reverse complement strand
TCCATGGCGCTACAGGAGGTGGGGGTGCCGGCCATCAGCTTCACGGGGAGCCAGAGCGGCATCATCACCAATGACGCGCACTCGCAGGCGCGCATCGTGGAGGTGCGGCCGTACCGCATCCAGGACGAGCTGGCCACGGGCAAGGTGGTCATCGTCGCGGGCTACCAGGGCGTCTCCTACAAGAAGGAGGTGACGACGCTGGGGCGCGGGGGCTCGGACACGACGGCGGTGGCGCTGGCGGCGGCGCTGAATGCCGAGTCGTGTGAAATCTACTCGGACGTGGACGGGGTGTTCAGCGCGGATCCGCGGGTGGTGCCGGAGGCGCGCAAGCTGGAGGCGCTCTCGTACGACGAGATGCAGGAGCTGGCGAGCGCGGGGGCCAAGGTGCTCAACGCGCAGGCGGTGGAGTTCGCGAAGGCCAAGGGCATCGTCATCCTGGCGCGCACCTCGCACGGGCAGGGGAGTGGGACGGCGGTGCAGGAGTACGGGGCGCCGGCGGACACGCGGGTGAAGGGGGTGACGGCGGAGGTGGAGATGGCGGTGCTGTCGGCGGCGGGCGAGGCGGTGCGGCTGCCGGAGCTGCTGGAGTTCCTGGACGCGCGAGGGGTGCGCGGCAGGGCGCTGGCCTTCGACGGGCTGCTGGGGCGCGAGGGGCGGACCTTCATCGCGGTGCCGCTCCAGGACGTGCATGGGCTGGAGGCGCTGAAGCGGGACGTGGCGGCGCGCTTCGGACAGGCGGTGGCCCTGCGGGAGGAGGTGGGGACGGTGACGGCGGTGGGGGCGGGGCTGAACGCGGACTGGAGCTACCTGCGGCGGGCGCTGGGCGTGGCGGAGGAGCTGGGGGCGAAGGTGCACGCGGTGCACACCTCGCCGTTGCAGCTCACGCTGCTGGTGGACAAGACGCACCTCAAGCCCCTCACGGCCCGGTTGCACCGCGAGTTTCTCGGCACATGAGGGGCCAGGGCCGCAGGGCTGCTCAGCGACCGCGCTTCAGGGACGCGGGGCATCCCGGGGGCTCGCAGGGCGTTTTCGCAGTGATGGTCTGTCTCTGAACGAGCAGACGGGCGTTCTTGCTTCGTCCCCGCCCTCTCTGCCTTGCCCATGAGGACACAGCCGATGCGGTATAAAAGCCCTCCGACCACCACCCAGCCGCTCTGGCGTCCCGCCAAGCCCAAGAAGATGGGCAACCCGGTTTCGAAGATGACGCAGGTGGCGGGCAAGCGCATTGGTGGCGCACTGCGCTCGGAGTATGCCCGCCAACAGAAGCGGCGTGACGGGCGGCACTGAGGGACGGAGGGGAAACGCTTCCTTCCCTATGTGTCCGAAGTCCCACCCGCTGTGTGGTGGATCACTTCCCACGCTGGGTCTCGTGCTTACCCTCGCGCTCCGGAGGGAGTGGAGGCAGGCATGGGACAGGGTGGTCGGGTCATCTGGGTGTTGGGTGCCGTACTGTGCCTCCTGGGCCTGATGGGAGGGTGTGAGGACTCTTCCTCGGGGGCTGGCGGCCCGGATGCGGGCGGACGTGACAACCCACCGCTCCAGCGCCCGGATGGTGGGCAACCCGACATCGTGGACGGTGGCCCGACGGAGCCGCCGGATGCCGGGTCCGGCGAGCCGGACGCAGGGCTGCCGCCACCGCATGACTCCCAGGCCATCCGCAAGGAGAACGCGCGCCCGGGGACGAAGGCGTGGCGCATCACCAGCCGGGCGGCCAATACCAACGAGATTGAAGGCTACGCGCTCGTCTCCACGGTGACGCAGGGCGAGCGGGTCCCCATCGCGGTGTCCGTGACGGGCTCGCCGCGCAAGTTCACCTGGGAGGTGTACCGGCTCGGCTACTACGGGGGCACGGGCGGGCGCGAGGTGGCGCGTGGAGGCCCGCTGCAGGCGGTGCCGCAGGCGCCGTGCCCGCCGCAGCGCCCCACGGGCCTCATCGCCTGCGAGTGGACGCCGACCCTGGAACTCCAGACGGACGCGCGCTGGGTGCGCGGGGTGTACGTGGTGAAGCTGGTACGCGAGGACGGCTACCAGCGCTACGTGCCCTTCTTCGTGAGGGATCCGCTGCCGCGCTCGGAGGTGACGGTGATCATCCCGACCGGCACGTGGGCGGCCTACAACACCTGGGGCGGCACGAGCCTCTACGACGACAAGTTCCGCGTCACCGGCAAGGGGCGCGCCTTCCAGTCCTCGTACGATCGGCCCTACCAGCGCGGCTACGGCTCGGGGCACCTGCTGGACGACGAGCAGGGGCTCATCATGTGGCTGGAGGCGCAGGGGCTGGACGTGGCCTACGTGACCAACGAGGAGTTGGATCGCAGCGGGGACGCGCTGCGCGAGGCGAAGGCGTTCGTGCTCTCCGGACATGACGAGTACTGGTCGCGCACGTTGCGGGACCGGGCGGACAAGGCGCTGGCCGAGGGCCGTTCGATCATCAACCTCGGCGCGAACCAGGCCTACTGGCAGGTGCGGCTCGAGCCGGCGAAGGACGGCCGGCCGAGGCGCATCGTCACCTGCTACAAGGGCGACGCGCAGGATCCCGCGGGGCTGAGGAGCCCGGATCGGACGACGAAGTTCCGGGACCTGGCCACGCCGCGCCCGGAGAACGCGCTGCTGGGGGTGATGTTCTCCAGCCGCTGGCACCAGTTCGCCTTCCCGACGGTGATCACCAACGCGAGCCACTGGGCCTTCGAGGGGACGGGGCTGAGGAACGGGGATGTGCTGTGGAAGGCCAACGGCTACGAGCAGGACCAGGTGGTGAACAACGGCCAGTCGCCGGCGGGGCTGGAGGTGCTGGCCGAGTCGCCCGCGCTGTCCCTGCAGGGGGCCTTCGGCTTCGGGCAGATGGCGGTGTTCCGCAAGGGGAACGCGTGGGTGTTCTCGGCGGGAGGCGTGGACTTCGTGCACACGCTGGGGACGAGCGACGCGGCGGATCCGCGCGCGGCCCGGCTGGTGGCCAACGTCCTCTACCGCGCGCTGGGCAGGCCGGTGCCGAAGGACCTGGTGGTGCTGCCGACGACGCCATTGCCGAGGGCGAAAGGCCCGTTCGCGGCCGAGGTGCGGACGGTGGCGGGGCAGCCCGGGAAGCGCGGGGACCAGGACGGTGCGTCGGGCGAGGGGCTGCTGGCCGCGCCGGTGGCGGTGGCGGTGCTGCCCGACGGGAGCTGGGCGGTGGCGGACGCGCTGGCCAACAAGGTGAAGCGGGTGACGGCGGACGGGAGCATCTCGACGCTCTCCCAGGTGCGACTCAATGGCCCGATGGGGATCGCCGCGGACGCGTTGGGGAACGTGTACGTGTCCGACTCGGACAACTATTGCATCCGCCGCATCGCGCCGGACGGGACGACGACGGTATTCGCCGGTGCGGTGATGGAACCGGGACTGGTGGACGGGCCGGCGGCGCAGGCGCGCTTCAACCAGCCGGCGGGTCTGCACATCACGCCCCAGGGCGAGCTGCTGGTGGCGGACCTGGGCAACGGAGTCATCCGGCGCATCGACCTGCTGGCCCCGGACAACGCGGTGACGACACTGCCGTCGAACCAGTGGCTGTATCGGCCCTCGGCGGTGGCGGCGGCGCCGGACGGGACGGTGTACATCGTGGAGACGGGGATGTCGCGCGTGGTGGCGCTGCGCAACGGCACGGTGAGCGTGGTGGCCGGCTCTCCACCGGGCGGCTTCGCGGACGGGACGCCGGAGACGGCGCGGATGCTGCCGTACCTGGGCATCGCGGTGCTGCCGGACGGGAGCGTGGCGGTGTCGGATCCGGGCA
>NZ_DASVSO010000016.1:0-5747 GCF_036388035.1 Archangium sp. | reverse complement strand
CTCGACATCCTGGGCCTCCTGCACCACGTCACGCGGGTTCTCCACACGCTCCTCCTTCAGCTCGGAGACGTGCACGAGGCCCTCGATGCCGGGCTCGATCTCCACGAAGGCGCCGAAGTCGGTGACCTTGGTGACCTTGCCCTTGACGCGGCTGCCCACCGGGGTGCGCTCGGACAGGGTGTCCCAGGGATCCGGCTGGAGCTGCTTGATGCCCAGGCTGAAGCGCTCGTTCTCGACGTCGATGTTGAGCACCACCGCCTCGACCTCATCGCCCTTCTTGAACATCTCGCCCGGGTGCTTGATGCGCACCGTCCAGGAGATGTCGGACACGTGCACCAGGCCGTCCACGCCCTCCTCGACGCCGACGAACACGCCGAAGTCGGTGACGTTGCGGATCTGACCCTTGATGACGGAGCCGATCGGGTACTTGTCCTCGAGCATGGTCCAGGGGTTCTGCTCGATCTGCTTCATGCCCAGCGCGATGCGCTTGGCCTTCGGATCGATGTCGAGCACCACCGCCTCGACCTCCTGGCCGACCTCGAGCACCTTGCTGGGGTGCTTGAGGCGCTTGGTCCAGGACATCTCGGAGACGTGCACGAGACCCTCGACGCCCTGCTCGATCTCGATGAACGCGCCGTAGTCGGTGATGGAGACGACCTTGCCCTTGACGCGGGTGCCGACCGGGTACTTCTCGTCGGCGCGGTGCCACGGGTCCTCCTGGATCTGCTTGAGGCCCAGGCTGACGCGCTCCTGCGCGGGGTCGAACTTGAGGACGACGACGCGAACCTCGTCACCCACGTTGAACATCTCGCTGGGGTGACCGATGCGGCCCCAGGACATGTCGGTGATGTGGAGCAGGCCGTCGATGCCGCCGAGGTCGATGAAGGCGCCGTAGTCGGTGAGGTTCTTGACCACGCCCTTGAGGACCGCACCCTCCTTGAGGTTCTTGAGGGTCTCCTTCTTCATCTCCTCGCGCTGCTTCTCGAGGAGCACGCGGCGGGAGAGGACGATGTTGCCGCGCTTCTTGTTGAACTTGATGACCTTGAACTCGAATTCCTTCGAGATGTACTGGTCCAGGTTGCGCACGGGGCGGATATCCACCTGGCTGCCGGGGAGGAACGCCTTCACGCCGATGTCGACGGACAGGCCACCCTTCACGCGACCCACGATGGTGCCCTTGACGATCTCATCGCGCTCGCACGCGGCGCTGATCTCGTCCCAGATGCGCATCTTGTCGGCCTTCTCCTTGGAGAGGACGACCATGCCGGTGTCGTTCTCGCGGCTCTCCAGGAGGACCTCGACCGGGTCGCCCGCCTTGACGGAGACCTCGCCACGAGGGCTGGTGAACTCGGAGATCGGAACCTGGCCCTCGGACTTGTAGCCGATGTCGACGATGGCGTAGTCCTTGGTCACCTGAACGACGGTGCCCTTGACGATCTCGCCTTCCTTGAGGATGCCCTCGCCGCCACGCTCCTTGAGCGAGGCCTCGAACATCGCGGCAAAATCCTCGTCGCCAACATCTCCGATCTGCTGGTTCACATTCTGCTGCATGAGATTGAGAGTCCTAACTGGTACTGCTGCCCCCGGTTGTTGACGGCCGCCACTCGCGGGGAGCTACGAGTGGTGCGCGATCCCTCCCCCACAATGGGGGCGAGTCGAAGCCGCGCACCCTAGACACCGGTCATACCGGCAGTCAAGCGAGCACGCGGTACTTGTTCATAGTCCTGATAATGCTCACTGGTGGACCCGACACCCCAGGTCCCCCAGCGCCCTCGTCCGGCAGGCAGGAAGTCACCTGCCCTCCCCGACCCGCCGCGGATTCAAAGGTGATGCTCCATGACTCCCCGCGCCATTGCCTCGGCGCATGAGACGCGGGGGGTCCAGTGGCTGCTTGCCCGGGTACCCGAGGGGGCGGGCGTTCAGTCCAGCAGCTTGAACGTCTCGCGGGCGATCACCATCCGCTGCACCTCGCTGGTGCCCTCGTAGATGGTCTGCACCCGGGCGTCGCGGAAGTAGCGCTCGACGGGGAACTCGTCGATGTAGCCGTAGCCACCGTGGATCTGCACCGCCTTGTCCACCGCGCGGTTGGACATCTCGCTCGCGTAGAGCTTCGCCATCGAGGCTTCGCGGGTGAACGGCTTGCCCTCTTCCTTGAGGTTCGCGGCCCGGAGCGTCAGCAGCTCGGCCGCCTGGAGCTCGGTGGCCATGTTGGCCAGCATGAAGCGCAGCGCCTGGAAGTCGCCAATCGGCTGACCGAAGGCCTTGCGGTCCTTCGAGTACCGGATGGAGGCCTCGAGCGCCGCCCGCGCCACGCCGCACGCCTGCGAGGCGATGCCGATGCGCCCACCATCCAGCGCGATCATCGCCAGCTTGAAGCCATCCCCCTCCTTGCCCAGGAGGTTCTCCGCGGGGATCTCCATGTCCTCGAAGGTGAGGCCCACGGTGTTGGACCCGCGCAGGCCCATCTTGTCCTCGTGCTTGCCGACGTGCAGGCCCTTCGTCCCGCCCTCGACGATGAAGGCGGAGATGCCCTTGCCGCCCTGCCCGCCCGTCTGCGCCCACACCACCATCACGCCCGCGTAGGCGCCGGAGGTGATCCACTGCTTGCTGCCATTGAGGACCCACTTGTCCCCGCGGCGCACCGCCGTGGTACGCATGGCGCGCGGATCCGAGCCCGCGTGCGGCTCGGAGAGCGCGAACGCGCCCACCACCGCCTCGCCCGAGGTGATGCGCGTCACGTACTTCTCGCGCTGGGCCTCGGTGCCGAACTTGTGGATGAGCTCGGCGCACATGTTCGTGACGGCCATGGCCACCGAAGTGGAGGCGCACGCGGCCGCCATCTCCATCATCGCCAGCGCGTAGGAGGTCGTTCCCGCCTCGGCGCCGCCGTACTGGGCGGGGATGGTGACCCCCATGAGGCCCAGGGAGGCCAGCTCCTTGAAGAGCTCGGTGGGGAAGATCTCCTCCTTGTCGAATCTGCGCGCCTGGGGCGCCACCCGTTCGCGCGCGAACTTGCGCGCGGTGTCGCGGATGAGCGTCTGCGTCTCGGTGAGCTCGAGGTTCACGGGGGGCGTCCTACTTGATGGCCTTGAGGTTGAACGGATACTCGATGGGGTACTCGCGCCCGTCCGGCGGCTGCGGGAACGTGATGCTGGAGAGCACGTTCACCACGCACTCGTTCAGGCGCGCGTTCTTCAGCGTCGTGCCCGCCTTCGACACCTTGGCGTTCCTCACGAAGCCGTCCGGCGTGATGGTGAAGGACGTCAGGATGCGTCCCTCCTCCACCTTGTTGCCCTTCGTCGCGAGGATCTCCTCGTAGCACTCCTGGATGTCGCGCGCGTAGTACGTCATCACCTCGCGGATGGAGTCCGGGCTGAAGGGCATCCGGGACACGTCCGGGGGCTGGGGCCGGGCGGGCTCCGCCTTCTTCTTCTCCTGCGCGGGGGCGGTCGCCTCGGAACCGGCCGGCTTGTCGGCCGCGACCGTCTTTCCGGGCGAGCCCTGCGCGAACGCCAGGCCCGACCCGAGCAACACCGCCACCGCGATCAGGGAACGCTTCATGGGCAATTCGACTCCTCAGTCCTTCAGCAGGTTGGCCGAGATGACGATGCGCTGGATCTCGCTCGTCCCCTCGTAGATTTCCGTGATGCGCGCGTCGCGCACGTGGCGCTCGGCGTCCATCTCCTTGGAGTAACCCATGCCCCCGTGGACCTGCAGCGCCTTGTTGGCCACGCGGCTGGCCATCTCGCTGGCGTACAGCTTGGCCATGGCGCTCTCCTGCGAGTGGCGCACGCCCTTGTCCTTGAGCAGCGCCGCGCGCAGCACCAGCAGCCGGGCCGCGTCGATCTCCGTGGCCATGTCCGCCAGCATGAACTGGATGGCCTGGTGCTCGCGGATGGCCTTGCCGAACGTCTTGCGCTCGCCCGAGTAGCGCACCGCCTCCTCGAAGGCCGCGCGGGCGATGCCCAGCGCCTGCGAGGCGATGCCGATGCGCCCGCCATCCAGCGTGCTCATGGCGATCTTGAAGCCGTCGCCCTCCTTGCCCAGCAGGTTCCTGGCCGGCACGCGCATGTCCTCGAAGAACATGCTGCAGGAGTGCGCCGCGCTGATGCCCATCTTCTTGTCCGGCTCGGCGCGGGTGAAGCCCGGGGTGTTGGTGGGCACCAGGAAGGCGGAGATGCCCTTGTTGCCCGCCTCCTTGTTCGTCATCGTGAAGAGCACGATGGCGTCGGCGCGCGGGCCGTTGGTGATCCAGTTCTTCGAGCCGTTGATGACGTACTCGTCACCCCGGCGCACCGCCGTGGTCTTCTGCGAGGCCGCGTCGCTGCCCGCCTCGGGCTCGGTGAGGCCGAAGCAGCCCAGCTTCTCGCCGCTGGCGAAGGGCTTGAGGAACTGCGCCTTCTGCTCCTCGGTGCCGTACTTCATCACCGGATCGCAGTAGAGCGAGTTGTTCACGCTCATGATGACGCCCGTGGAGGCGCAGCCCCGGCTGATCTCCTCCATGGCGAGCGCGTAGCAGACGTTGTCCAGGCCCGCGCCGCCGTACTGCTCCGGCACCGCCACGCCGAGCAGCGCCAGCTCGGCCAGCTTCTTCACCGCGTCGCTGGGCCACTGGTGCGTCTCGTCCCACTTGCGGGCGTTGGGGGTCAGCTCGCGCGCGGCGAACTCGCGGCACATCCGCTGGATCTCGCGCTGGACGTCGCTCAGCTCGAAGTTCATGGCACTCCTGGTGGGGTAAGGGCGCAGTGGTACATAGTACGGGGCAGAGGCCCCGGGAACAGCGATTGCAAGAGGAGCGGGCAAGCGCCGGTTGCCGCGCCCATTAGCGGACGCGCGCTCGCCCACCCCCTCCTGCCCCGGCCTACTTGCCGGTGAAGCCCGCCGGACGCTTCTCCAGGAAGGCCTTCATGCCTTCCTTCTGGTCCTCCGAGCCGAAGAGCACCGCGAAGCCCTGGCGCTCCAGCTCGTTGGCCGCCCGCAGGTCCTGGTCCGCGCCGAACTCGATGACGCGCTTGGCCTGGGACACCGCCAGGGGGCCGTTCTTGAGGATCTTCCCCGCCACGGCCTTGCAGTGGGCCAGGAGCTGATCGGCCGGGAGCACGTCGAGCACGAGGCCCACCTCCTTGGCCTTGGCCGCGTCCAGGCGCTCGCCGGTGAAGACGAGCTCCTTCGCGCGCATCTTGCCCACCACGCGGGTGAGGCGCTGCGTGCCGCCAAAGCCCGGGATGACGCCGAGGCTCACCTCGGGCAGCCCCAGCTTCGCCTTCTCCGAGGCGTAGATGAGGTCGCACGCGAGGGCCAGCTCGCACCCGCCGCCGAGCGCGAAGCCGTTCACCGCGGCGATGGTGGGGATGGGGAGCTGCTCGAGCGTCTGGAAGGCGCGGTGGCCCAGGGCGGCGAACTCGCGCGCCTGCGCCGCGGTGATGGACGCCATCTCGGAGATGTCCGCGCCGGCCACGAAGGCCTTGTCGCCGCCGCCCGTGATGATGAGCGCGCGGACCGTGGGGGGCAGGGAGTTGAGCGCGGACTCGAGCTCCTGCAGCGTCTTGCTGTTGAGGGCGTTGAGCGCCTTGGGGCGATCGATGGTGAGGATGGCGATCGCGTCCTCGGTCTCCAGCCGGATGTTCTCGTAGGCCATGGGGGAATCCTCAGGGGGGAAGACGGTGACAGGAACCCTCACCCCGTCCCTCTCCCGGAGGGAGAGGGGTGTTGTGGGAGAGGATGTCCGCGGGACCTTCTGCGAGACC
>NZ_DASVSO010000015.1:0-29075 GCF_036388035.1 Archangium sp. | reverse complement strand
GCATGGCCGCCCTCAAGCACCCCGCGGGCATGGAGGTGCTCGTCCAGGCGCTCGAGGAGGACCTGCTCCGCTTCCGGGCGCTCGGGGCCCTGGCCGAGCTGGGGGATGCGCGGGCACTGCCCGACGTCCGGCGCCTGTTCCACCGCTGGATGCTGCCGGGCTTCGATCGCACCCAGGCCGCCGGGGTGCTCGCGAAGCTGGGGGACCCCGAGGGCGCGAGCTGGCTCCTCAAGCGCGCCGAGCGGCGGCGGTTCAACTGGGCCCAGGACCGGGCCCTCGCCGTGGAGTTGTGTGGCGAGGTGAAGGCGCCGGGGGCCCTCGAGCGGCTGCGCACCATCCTCGCCGATCCGAAGGACGACTGCCGGGGAGCGGCGGCGCGGGGGTTGGGCCGGTTGGGAGACCCGAAGGCCCTGCCGTGGCTGCTCGCCCTGCTCGATGAGCCCGGAGTCCACGAGGACTACCGGCTCGATGCCGCCGAGGGTGTGTGGCTGCTCGGCGTCCCCGAGGGCCGCGACCGTGTCCGCGCGGTGCTGCCCGCGTTCTCCCAAGAGGCCCGTGACGAGCTCTCCGAGCTCATCCAGGAGATGCCATGAGGCTCGTTGATTCCCACTGTCACTTCGATCGCGCCGAGTCCGCGCACGTCACGGCCGCGCTGGAGCGTGCCCGCTCCGCCGGGCTGGTGCATGCCGTCATCGTCGGCCAGTTCCAGGGCCCCGGAGACTGGGGCGTGGCGCTGGAGATCGCCGCCGCGCACCCGGACTTCCTCACGCCCACGCTCGGCATCCATCCGCACGAGGCGGCCCGGGCCACCGAGGTGGACCTGGAGCACCTGGAGCGCACCTGTGCCCGCCCGGAGATTCATGCCGTGGGCGAGGCGGGGCTCGACTACTACTACGACCACTCGCCCCGAGAGGTGCAGGCCCAGGTGTTCCGCAGGCAGTGCGCGCTGGCGAAGCGCCTCGGCAAGCCGCTCGTCGTGCACGTGCGGGACGCGCACGAGGACTGCGAGGCCATCCTCAAGGAGGAGGGCGTGAGCCGGGGCGTCATCCACTGCTTCACCGGGGACACCGACGCGGCCCGCCGCTACCTGGACATGGGCTTCCTGCTGTCGCTGTCCGGCGTCGTCACCTACAAGAAGACCGAGGCGCTCCAGGACGCGGTGCGCTTCGCCCCGCTGGAGCGGCTGATGGTGGAGACGGACAGCCCGTACCTCGCGCCGGTGCCCTACCGGGGCAAGAAGAACGAGCCCTCCTACGTCATCGAGACGGCGAAGAAGGTCTCCGAGCTCAAGGGCGTGTCGCTCGACCGGGTGGCCGAGGTGACGACCGCCAACGCCGCGGGGCTGTTCGGCTTCTCCGTGTGATGGGGCGGGGGAGGGGAAGACCCTCTCCCCGGGCCTACACGGTGGGAGTGGAGATCGACGGCCTACGGGCCGCGAGCTGCTGGGAGAGCTGCTCCAGGCTCCGGGCCATCTGCGGCACGTCCAGCAGCAGCGAGTCCGGGTCGTAACGGAAGTCCGCCTGCTGGAGGCTCAGCAGCGTCCGCATGGCGTCCTCGCCACTCTGCGCCCCGATGGCCGCGTAGACGAGCTGTCCCTGCTCCAGGTGCAGGAAGCCCTCGTGCGCGTGGTACTTGAGGTGCAGCCGCCCGGACTTCTTCCCCGAGCCCAGCAGCTTGAGCAGCTCCGGCGCGGGGATTTCATCCAGGCTCCCGCGCACCAGCCGTGCCGGGCCATTGTGGAGGATGCGGTCGTCGTACAGCGCACGCACCGTCTTCGCGGCCTCGTCCGGTTCCGCCGGAGCCACCACCGCCGTCGCTCCGCCCATCATCAGGCGCTCGCGCGTGCCCGGGTCCGGATCTCCCAGCACCACCACCGGCAGGCCCGCGTTCTCCGCCGTCGCGCGCACCGCCTGGAGCAGCCCCAGCACCTCCTGCAGCCCGAACTTCAGCCCCACCACCAGCACGTCGCAGTCCTGGTACGCCAGCGCGTCGTACGCCCCGTCCAGCGAGGACAGCGCGTGCGTCACCAACCCCTGCCGCTGTGCCGACTCCAGCAGGTCGAGCCGCGTGCCCTCGTCCGGCTCCACGATGAGGATCTGCCGCCCGTCACTCGTGAGGCGTTGGCGCAGCAGCTCGCCGCTCTGCACCTGCATGACGATGTCCGCCACCACCGGGTCGTACAGCTTGCCCGCGTTCTCCCGCAGGTGCTCCAGCGCGGCTTCCTTGGAGAAGAGCTTCCCGTGCGCGTTCGTCGGGTTCTTCGTCAGCTCCAGGTAGCTGTCCACCGCCGCCAGGATGCGCGCGCCGATGGTGATGTCGTCGCCCTTCGCCCCCTGGGGCCCTCCCGAGCCGTCATAGGCCTCGTAGAGCTGGGCGATCATGGTGTTCACCTGCACCGGCAGGTTCACCAGCTCGAAGAGCTTCGTCGGCACCCGGCAGTAGCGCCTGGCGTCCGCCGACCACTCGGGGTTCACCGCGTTGCTCGCCAGGCAGAAGTGGCGCTCCGCGGGCTTGCCCAGGTCGTGCAGGTACCCGGCGATGGCCACCGCCGCCACGTCCTTGAGCGGGAGTCCCAGGCGCCGGGCCACCACCGTCGCCTGCCGCGAGAGCTGCGCCGAGTGTCCCCGGTGGTGCTTGCGATCCCGCTCCAGCATCGTCACCAGGACGTTCAGCGTCTCGAGGTAGTCGCCGTCCGACATCGTCCCGCGAGAGCCCAGCTGGGCCTCGCCGCGCCCGGTGTTGGGCCGTCCCTGCGGACCGCTCACGCGTTGCAGCCGCAGCCGGGCGTCCGTCTCCAGCTTGAGCTGGAGGCTGCTCCTCGGGTTCGTCCCCGAGGTGTTCTCGTAGGCGTTGGCAATCGTGGACATGTCCGTCCGCAATTGCGCGCCGCCCTCCAGCGAGGCGAAGGCCGTCGGGTCTCCGTAGTAGTGCTTGCGGATGGCGGCGGCGATGGTGCTGCGCAGGCCCACGTACGCGTAGACCTCGGACATGCCCGTCACCAGGGCGATCTCGTCCAGCAGCTTCTTGTTCTGCGGCTCGGCCGCCACCAGCGACAGCAGCTTGCGCTCCGGGTCGATGGCCAGCGGCAGCACGTTCTGCGCCTCGGCCAGGCGCACCGGCACCTTGTCCAGCACCTCCGTGGGAATCTTGGCCTTGGCCAGCTTCTCCGCGGAGACGAAGCGTGTCTGGAACTCGGCCGCCAGGAAGCGCAGCAGTGCCGCCTCCTGGAGCAGGCCGATCTCCACCAGACAGTCCCCCAGCCGGTGGCCGGTGATCTTCTGGTGCTCCAGCGCCTTGTTGATGGACTCGGTGGTGACGAGCCCCGCCTCGACGAGGCGCTCGCCCAGTTTCTTCGCCATGTCAGCCTTCCGAGTCGGAGCCCTCCTCGGGCTTGGCGGCCGGCTCCGACTTCGGTGCCGTCAAGACGCTGAAGGGCTTGAAGGTCAGCTCCTTGGGGACATTCACCGGATCGCGCGGCGGCCTGGGCTCGCGAGGCTCCCGCTGCTCGCGAGGCTCACGCGCCTCGCGCGGCTCCCGCTGCTCACGAGGCTCCCGGGGCGGCTTGGGCTCCCGGGGCGGCCTGGGCTCGCGCGGAGGCCTCTCCGGACGCTCGGCCCTCTCGGTCCGCTCCGGACGCTCGGCCTGCTGCGCCTCGCCCGCGGGGGCGCCCGTCCGCTCCGGACGCTCCTTGTTGGGCTTCTTGTCCTTGTCCTTCTTGCCGCGACGCTCCACCGGCGCCCGGCCGCGCTGGGTGGGCACGGGGCCCTTCCAGAGCTGGCGGTCGTAGAGCTTGAGGTTCTCCGTCCACTTCTCGTGGGGGTCGCGCTGCATCGCCTCCACCCAGGAGGCAATCCGCGAGTCCAGCGAGTCCAGCGCGTGGACGATGTGCGCCTCGAGCGTCATCGGCAGCTTGGGCGAGCCGTACTCCAGCCGCCCGTGGTGCGCGAGCACGAGGTGGGTGAGGTGCTGCTCCAGCAGGGGCGGGAAGTGGGGGATCCCGAGCGTCTTCTCGCGAATCTTCTGCGCCGTCATCACGAGGTGGCCCACCAGCTTGCCCTCGTCGGTGTACTCGAAGCCCTTGTCCGGGGAGATCTCCGCGACCTTCATCACGTCGTGGAGCAGGGCGCCGGCCAGCAGCAGGTCGCGGTCCGCCATGGGGTAGTGGTCCGCCACCCGGAGGGTGAGCCGCATCACCGACAGCAGGTGGTCGGCCAGCCCGCCGCGGTAGGCGTGGTGGACGCCCTTGGCGGCCGGGGCGATCGGCAGGCCCGCGGCGATCTGCGGGTCATCCAGGAAGGCCAGCAGCAGGGCCTTCACGTTCGGGTCGCTCACGCGGTCCGTGACGAGCTCGCGGATCTGCCCGACGGCGCGGGCGCCACCGTGGCCGCCCTCGCCAGGCTTGGGGGCGGCGTGCTCCTCGCGGGCCTCTCGGGGCTCGCGGGGCTCCCGGGCGGGAGCGGCGGCCTTGGCGGCGGGCTGCTCCTCGCGGGCGGGGGCGGGCGGGGCGGCCGGGGGCTCGAACTCCTGGGGGTCGAGCGGCTCGGGATCCAGCTTCTCCACGGCCTCGATGACCACCTGCGACTTGCCGTGGAAGCCGATGACGTTGCCCCGGACGAGCACATAGTCACCGACGTTGAAGGTCGACTCGAGCGCCTCCACGTTGTCGAAGACGCGGGCGTCGATCTCCCCGCTCTTGTCCACGAGCACCACGGAGACGAACACCTTGCCGCTGCGCGCGGTGACGCGGTCCTTCTTCGTGACGCGGAAGACGGTGTTGACCTGATCCTTCTCCCGCAGGTCCTTCGCGTAGACCTTGCGCACCTGCTCCACGGAGGCGTCGGTGGGAGAAGCGGTGGGGGCTTTGTCAGTCTGATTTTCGGTCGTCATATCTCGCTCTCCGACACTAGCATCACCCAGGCGGTTAGGATGCGCTCATGTCTCTTCTTCCCGCTCTGCCGCTGCTCTTCCTGTTGGCTGGTGCCAGTGAACCAGCCTGGCAACAGGTGGCCCGTGAGGATGGCATCACCGTCCTGGCCCGGACGCCCGAGGGGGGCTCCGTGTCCGAGGTGAAGGCCACCGCCCTCGTGGACGCTCCGCCCCACGACGTGTGGCGGGTCATCCGTGACTACACGAACTACACGAAGACCATGCCCTATACCGACGAGAGCCGCGTGCTGGCCTCGGAGCAGGACGGGAAGGTCACCGTCTTCTATTGCCTGGTGAACGCCCCGCTGGTGGACAAGCGGGACTTCATCATCCGCATCCGCGACGAGTCGGACTGGAAGGAGGGCAAGGGCTTCCTGAAGACGGCCTGGACGGTGACGACGGACGGCGCCCCGGCCGAGCGCGAGGGCGTGGTGCGTGTGAAACTCAACAATGGCTACTGGCTGCTGGAGCCGCGCGAGGAGGGGAAGAAGACCTTCGTCACCTACTACCTCTACACGGACCCGGGCGGCTCGCTGCCCAAGTGGATCGCCGACAAGGCGAACAAGACGTCCGTGCCGGACGTGCTCCGGGCCGTGCGCAAGCATTCGACGAAGAAGTAGTCAGCTCACCTCGAGGGCGATGCCCGACAGGTAGTCCGTGCCGGGAAAGCCCACCAGGGTGGGGTGGTCCGGCGGCAGGCCGAGCCGGGCGAAGCGGAAGCCCATGCGCCCCTCCTGGTCGCACGCCTCGGCCACCAGGTCGTCGAAGCCACCGGCGGGCAGGGGCGGGTGGTAGCCGACGATGACGAGGTAGCCGCCGTGGCGGGTGGCGTGCAGCCCCAGGCGCACCTGCTCGATGAAGGACTCGGAGGTGGCGGCCTCGGGGGTGTCCAGGAGCACCAGGTCGAAGGTGTCCTGCAGGCCGCGCAGCACGGTGAGCGCGTCTCCCCGCTCCACCCGGAGGCGGCCCAGCAACCCGTTGGCCTCGCCGTTCTCCCGGGCGAGGTCCGCCGTGTCCGCGTCGCTGTCGAAGGCGAGGATGGAGCGGGCGCCCATGCGGCCCGCGTGGACGAAGAGGCCGCCCACGTGGCAGCTCGGGTCCAGCACCCGCGCGCCCTGGGACATGCGCGAGAGGAAGCGGCGCAACTCCCGCTGGTCGTACGGGTAGCCCACGCCCGGGCCATAGGTGAGGTCCACCGTGAAGCGGGCCCCCAGCTCCAGCACCCGCGTCCAGCGGGGCGGGTTGCCGTAGAGCGCGTGGGGCCGCTGCACGGGCAGGCCGAGCTGCCGGCGCCGAGGGGTGTCGTTGCGCAGCAGCACGGACTCGGCCCCGCCCACCTCCACGAGGGCGCGGGCAATCTCCTGCACCCGCGTGTCCATGGCGCGCGTGAGCGTCTGGACGACGAGGTGTGTGTCGTAGCGGTCCACGATGAGGCCGGGGAGGGCATCGCCGTCGTCGTTGATGACGCGACAGAAGCGCGGGTCATCCACCATGCGGGCGCGGCGCTCGAAGGCGTGGCGCACATGGCGGGGGATGAGGCCCTCGGCCGTCTCGTCCGGCATCCCCAGCCGGCGCACCGCGTAGGAGGACTCGAGGTCCACGTCCGCCAGCCCGAGCAGGTGTCCGTCCTCGTCCCGGAGCTGCACGGCCTCGCCCACGGACGGGGTGCCTTCCATGGAGACGATGTCTTCCCGGCGCACCCAGGGCGCGCCGTGCTTCATCCGGCGTGCCGCCTCGCGGGACAGGTAGGTGTTGACCACGGTGGTCCTCCCCTCTGCACGGGCCTCGTGGAGGGCCTCGCGCCATGTGGCTCCATGGGGGGGAACATGCGGCGGACGAGGGCTCGGTGCGGGGAGGGCGGGAGTGCTACGTCGGTGTTCAGTGGGCTCAACGAGGGCCTGGCCGCTTGAACGCCTTGGAAGTCACCCGCATGAGCAGCGTGCTCATGGCCAGCGCGAGCACGATGCCCAGCCCGCGCCGCGTCCAGGAGTCACTCAGGATGAGCGCCAGCGCCGCCGCGCCCAGGCCCACCGCTCCGAGGACGCTCAGCAGCTGGGTCCGCGCGGCCAGTCCCTTCTTCTCGGGACGGGCCCGGGCGAGGGTGGGCAGGCTGGCGGCCTTGCGCCAGGTCTCCTTGCCCTCCTCGCGCACCTCGTCGTCGGGGCCCACCAGCCCCTGCACGTACGCCACCTCCACGTCTCTCAGGCTGGCGTAATCCAGTTCCCCATCCGGCGTGCGTACGCGGTAGCGCATGGCTCCCTCCCTGCTTCAGGCAAGCTCGGTCGCAATCTGCTCAGCCACCCGCAGTCCATCAATGGCCGAGGAGACGATGCCGCCAGCGTACCCACAGCCCTCGCCCGCGGGGTAGAGGCCCCGCATCGACACGGACTGCATGTCCTCGCCGCGGGTGATGCGCACCGGCGAGCTGGTGCGGCTCTCGATGCCGATGAGCTTGCCCTCCTCGCTGATGAAGCCGCGCATCTTCCGGTCGAACGCCTTGAGCGCCTGCTTCAGCGACTGGGTGAGGCTCGGCTCGAAGAGCTTGTTGAGGTCCGTGTGCGCCAGCCCCGGCCGGTAGCTGGTGCCACCCGGGTCCTTCTTCACGCGCCCGGCGAGGTAGTCCGGAATCGTCTGCGCGGGGGCGTAGAACTTCCCCCCGCCCAGCTCGTACGCCTTGGACTCCCAGTGGCGCTGGTACTCCAGGCCCGCGAGCGGCCCGCGGAAGCCCGCGCGCTCGAAGTCCTGCACGGACACCGTCACGACGATGCCCGCGTTGGCGTACTTCGCGTTGCGGCGCGAGTTGCTCATGCCGTTGGTGCACTGCAGCCCGTCCTGGGTGGGCGTGGGCACCACGATGCCGCCCGGGCACATGCAGAAGGAGTAGATGCCGCGCACCTCCCCATCCACCTCCAGGTTCTCCGCCAGCTTGTAGTCCGCCGGAGGCAGCCGCGGGTTCTTCGCCGCGGCCCCGTACTGGATGGAGTTGATGAGCCCCTGCGGGTGCTCGGCCCGGAAGCCGAGCGCGAAGGGCTTGGGCTCGATGACCACGCGCCCGTCGGCGGCGAAGCGCTCATACAGCTCGCGCGCCGAGTTGCCCGGGGCGAGCACCACCCGGTCGCTCTCCAGCATGCGCCCGTCCGACAGCCGCACGCCCGCCACCCGGCCGTCGCGGTAGAGCACGTCCTCCACCCGGTGCTCGAAGAGCACCTGGCAGCCGCCAGCGATGAGCTCCTCGCGCAGCTTCGCCACCGCGCCCGGCAGCAGGTCCGAGCCGATGTGTGGCTTGCCGTCCACGAGGATGTGGTCCGGCGCCCCGCAGCGGGCGAACGTCTCGATGACCTTGCGCACCATGGGGTGGTTGATGCGCGTGGACAGCTTGCCGTCCGTATAAGCGCCGGCTCCACCCTCCCCGAAGTTCATGTTGCTCTCCGGGTCCAGCGAGCCATCCCGCATCAGCTTCGCCACGTCTTTCCGCCGCGACACGACTTCCTTGCCGCGCTCCAGGAGGATGGTGCGAACGCCGCGCTCCAGCAGGGACAGGGCGCAGAAGAGGCCCGCGGGCCCGGTGCCGATGATGACCGGCATCCGCTCGGGGGCCTTCACGCGCGTGGGCGGCTCCGGCGGAGGCGCCGTCTCGCTCACGTCCGGCGGCAGCCGCTTGGGCGCACGCCCCGGGGCCAGCTCCACCTCCAACGTATAGATGTAGCGAGGGCTGCCCTTCTTGCGGGCGTCCAGCACCGAGCGCACCACGCGCACCGACGCCAGATCCGACCGGGTCACGCCGAGCTTCTCCGCCGCGCGCTCTCCGAGCAGCTCGTCCGACTCGTCCAGCCACAGCCCGATGTTGTTTACCCGATACGCCATACGCCGCTCTTCTCCTGAAGCCGGGGACAGGGGAGGCGTATGTGCGCCGCCCCCACCCTGGAATGCAAGCTATTGAACAACCGAGGACCCGTGGGGTGCGAACTTGACGATGCACCCCTTTCGAGCCTTCCCCCCGAGCGGCCGGCGGGGTGCGAAGGGACCTTCGCATCTCCAGGTCGCTCGCCAGCCCCCCTCAAACTCCCAACCCCCCGAGAGTCATAAGGAATTCGTCTGGAAGCCAACGGCTGGCACGAGGGTTGAAGACCCATTCCAACGTGATTAGCGCGGTCCCACCCCCCCCTGGAGGACACGTCCTTGAGCACTGACAAGCAGGCCCCTCGAATCCTGGCCCGCACCTTCTTCAACCAGCTTCGTGCGAGCGGTTACACCCCCACCCAGATCATCGGCGTTGCCAGCGAGCTGTTGGACCTGGTGACCGAGGACATCAAGAGCGAGGGCAAGAGTGTCACCCCGCCAACGTCCGAGGCCCGGCCGGGCTTTCGCCAGGAAGCCTGAAGCGGTAGAATGGACGCGTCCCTAGCGGGCGACCGAGTTCCGGGCAGGTCCCGGGGCTCGAGCCCCTAGGTGGCAAGGAAAACCGGCCCTCGAGCCGGTTTTTTCGTTTCTGGGCCTCGTTACTTCCGGGACTCCAGGCGCCGCTGGCGAGCCGCGGCCCCGGCGACGACGAGCAGGCCGGCGTTCATCGCGGTGAAGACGGAGCTGACGCTGTACATGGCCAGCACCCCGATGAGGACGCCGCCCGTGACGAAGGCCAGCCGGTCCCACCAGGGGGAGCGCGGCTGGGGCATCACCAGTCCCGTCACGCACGCGGCGAGGGGCACCCCGAGGGCCACCTGACGGGCGATCTGCGGCCCGCTGCTGATCACCGTCTCCCAGTTGTGGACGAGGATGGCGGAGAAGATGACGACGGTGCCCAGGGCGAGCACGAGCACGCCCGCGGCGGCCGCGTCCTTGGTGAGGCGGGCCTTCTCATCGAAGTGCCGGGTGGCGAGGTCCACCAGGTGCTCGAGCGCGCTGTTGAGGATTTCGGCGAAGAAGATGAGGAGGACGCAGAAGATGAGCGTCACCTTCTCCGCGAGCCCCAGGTAGATGCCGCTGCCCACCAGTCCGACCAAGAGGGCGGAGACCAGGTGGACGCGCATGTTGCGCTGGTGGATGACGGTGTGGATCAGCCCATTCCACGCGTGGCTGAGGGAGGCGAGCATGCCGGAGCCGCCGCGAGACGGATAGGACGGCGGCCGCGGCTCGGGAGGCGGAGGCAGAGGAGTGAGTGCGGGAGAGCTCATCACGGGACAGGTTAGCGGGAGAGCAGGCGACCACCCACGGTTCGTTTGCCGCCTCTCACGCCGGGGCCTAACGTCCGCCCCCCCATGGCCCTTCCTGCTCACGTCCATGCCGCCGCTTGGGTGCTGCTCTCGCTGCTCTGCCTGCCAGGCTCGGTTCAGGCCCAGGAGGAGGCTGCCTTCTCCTTCGATTGCGGCCTGGAGCCCCCCGGCGCCGTCTATGTCCCGCTCCCGGGCCCGAGGCCCCATGAGACGCGGTGGAGCCCCTCGGAGCCGCCCCTGGTGCGCCGTGAGGACGCGGTGGGCGTGTCGGCGCTCGCGGGCCTGCCTCAGACGCGCACCCGCACCGGAGCGCTGTCGGGCAAGACCCTCTATTTGAGCCCAGGGCACGGCTTCTTCCGCAGCTCGCCCCTGGGCCGGTGGGCCACCCAGCGCGGCAACACGAACGACATCGTCGAGGACCTCGTCTCCATCGAGACGCTCAACCAGTACCTGCTGCCGATGCTCACGGGGGCCGGGGCCACGGTGATTCCCGTGCGCGAGTCGGACCTCAACCCGCGCATGGCCCTCGTCGACAACGGGCGGGAGGGCTATTCGGAGCAGGGTCCCCCGGAGCTCTTCTCCACCTCCACTCCTGGCTGGGGGCCGCCGTCGGTGCCCATGGGGAACGCGGTGCAGCCCTTCCGGCTCGGGGACAACCGGCTGATGACGGCGGCGCCCTCGGCCACCGCGCGCGCCACCTGGGCGCCCACGATTCCGGCCGACGGCTACTACCACGTCTACGTCTCGTACACCGCGGACCCGGACCGAGTCCCGGATGCGCACTACGTGGTGCGGCACGCGGGCGGCGAGAGCCACTTCCGGGTGAACCAGCGCCGCCACGGCGGGACGTGGGTGCTGCTGGGCCGCTTCTACTTCCGGGCGGGACAGCACCCGGAGACGGCCTCGGCGGTGGCGCTCAACGACTCGATGGCGACGGGCAGCCTGTCGATGGATGCGGTGCGCTTCGGCGGAGGCAGCGGTGACATCGGGGATGCGGCCCTCGGCCCCCTCGCGCGCCCGCGCTTCGAGGAGTGCGCGCGCTACCACACCCAATTCAGCGGCGCGCCGCCCGCGGTGTTCGCGCCCTCGGGAGTCAACGCGCTCTCCAATGAGCGCAACGACGACGTCTCTGCGCGCCCGCGCTTCGCCGCCTGGCTGCACGAGGAAGGGGAGGACGCCGTCTACGTCGCCTGGCACACCAATGCCTCCGGGCTCTCGAAGCCGGACGACAGGTTCCGAGGCACCGAGGCGTACGTCTATGGCCCCAACCAAGTGGACGGCACATTGGACTTCAAAGGGGTGAAGGGCAGCGATGACCTCGCGCGCAAGCTGCTGGAGGAGATGACGCGGGACATCCGCAACGCGGTGGAGCCGACCTGGAGGGTGCGCTCGCTGCGCTCGGCCAACCTGGGCGAGGTGAATCCGGTTCACAACCCGGAGATGCCGTCAGTGCTCCTCGAGGTGGCCTACCACGACCATCCCGCGGATGCCGCGTACCTGAAGGAGCCGGAGTTCCGCCGCGTGGCCGCGCGCGCCATCCTGCAGGGCCTCATCAAGTACTTCGCCGCGCGGGACGGCCTGGAGCCGCACCTGCCTCCCGAGCCCCCCACCGCGCTGGTGGCTCGAAACACTGGGAATGGCCAGGTGGAGGTGAAGTGGGCCGCGCCGGTGAGGGACACCCTCGACCTGGGCGGGCACGAGGCCACCGGCTATCGCGTCTACCAGAGCGCGGATGGGCTGGCCTGGGACGAGGGCATCGCGACGGACACCGCCTCCTTCTCTCTCTCCCTGCCGCCGGGGAGCACGCGGTACTTCCGCGTGGCCTCCCTCAACGTCGGAGGAGAGTCCTTCCCCTCGGAGGTGGTGGGGGTGCGCGTACCCGAGGCGGGCAGGGGAGTGGAGGTGCTCGTGATCAACGCCTTCCGCCGGCTGGACGCGGCACTGGCTCGTGCCGAGGACCTCTCCGCGTACGGCTTGAATGCCCCTCTACGCGAACTCCTGGAGTCCATGAACGACGGCACCGCCTTGCGCCGGCACGGTGAGGCGCTGGCGCAGCACGCGGTGGCCTTCGACGGAGCCACCAGCGAGGCGATCTCCGCGGGCCTCTTCACCCCCGTGGGCTATCGGATGCTGGACTGGTTCACCGGGCGGGGTGGGGTAGGGGGCGCGGGTCCCTCGGCGGCCGAGCAGCAACTCATGCGCACCTTCGTCCTGGGAGGCGGGCACCTGCTGCTCTCGGGCAGCCATGTGGCCTCCGTGCTCTCCGCGGGAGGGCCGGAGGACCAGGCCTTCCTGAAGGACATCCTCCACGCCCTGCCCCGGTGCGGAATGTCCAACCTCCTGGTGAACGGGCTTCCGGAGGGCTGGCTTCCTGGCCTCTCGGGCACCCTGCTCGACGACGGAACGCGGGGCTCCTTCCCGGTGGGCGTGCCGGACGTGCTGCTCCCCTTGGAGGGAGGCTCCCCGGTGCTGGGCTACATGGGGACGGGCTCGGCCGCGGGCGTGGTCTCGGCCCCGGGCGGGCAGGTGCTCTTCCTGAGCGTGCCCTTCGAGGGCATCGTCAGCCCCTCGCGGCGTGCCTACGTGATGGGGGCCTTCCTCGCGCGGGCGGGCCTCCTGGCTGCTCCTCCCGCCGCACCTGACGGGGAAGACCTGCCGCTGGCGGAAGCCGACGTGCAGGGGCTCCTGACGGGCGCCACGTCCCCGTGCTCGGTGGACCGCATTCCCGAGTCCTACGAAAACCCGGAGACGGGCTGTGGCTGCCGAGCGGGCGGGGGAACCGCGTCCGTTGCGTGGCTGTTGCTGCTGCTGACTGTTCAGCTACGGCGCACGCGTCGTCATTGACTCTTCACTGAGCGTTGACTCGCGTGCGCGGCATGCCTACGGTCGGCCGCCCTTTCCCACGTCGGGCGGGCGTGCGGCCCGTCGTGCGCTTTTCACCTCTCAAGGAGACTGTGACATGGCCACCAAGATTGCCATCAACGGGTTCGGTCGCATCGGCCGTTGCGTCCTTCGCGCGGCGCTGAGCCGCAAGGAGAACGTCGAGTTCGTCGCCATCAACGACCTCGACGAGCCGGCCGCGCTGGCGCACCTCTTCAAGTACGACTCCGTCCACGGCATGTGGCCGGGCACCGTGAAGGCCACGGACAAGGGCATCGTCATCGACGGCAAGGAGATCGCCGTCACCGCCCAGAAGGATCCGAGCGCGCTGCCCTGGAAGTCCCTGGGCGCCGACATCGTGATGGAGTGCACCGGCCGCTTCACCGAGCGCGACGACGCCGCCAAGCACATGGCCGCGGGCGCCAAGAAGGTCATCATCTCCGCGCCGGCCAAGGGCCCGGACCTGACGATCGCCTACGGCATCAACCACGACCAGTACGACCCGAAGAAGCACCACATCCTCTCCAATGCCTCGTGCACCACCAACTGCCTGGCGCCGCTGGGCAAGGTGCTGCTGGACAACTTCGGCATCGAGAAGGGGGTGATGACCACCATCCACAGCTACACCAACGACCAGCGCATCCTGGACCTCACGCACAAGGATCTGCGCCGCGCTCGCGCCGCCGCCCTGTCGATGATCCCGTCCTCCACCGGTGCCGCCAAGTCCATCGGTGAGGTGCTCCCGGCCCTCAAGGGCAAGATGCACGGCCTGTCCGTGCGCGTGCCCACCCCGAACGTGTCCCTGGTGGACCTGAGCGTGGTGACGAGCAAGTCCGTCACGGTGGACGCCGTCAACGCCGCCTTCAGGGCCGCCGCCGAGGGCCCGCTCAAGGGCATCCTCCAGTACAACGACGAGATGACCGTCTCCGTCGACTACAACGGCAACCCGCACTCCTCCATCTTCGACTCCACCAACACCATGGTGATGGGCGACAACCTGCTCAAGATCATGTCCTGGTACGACAACGAGTGGGGCTTCTCCAACCGCATGGTGGATACGGCGAAGTTCCTGGCCTCCAAGGGCATCTAGTCAGGCAGTCCAACGGGCGTTCCGAGTGTGAGGACCGAGATGATCCGCTACATCGACGACATGCAGCTCACCGGGAAGCGCGTCTTCATCCGGGTGGACTTCAACGTTCCCCTGGAAGGCAAGCGCATCACCGATGACACCCGCATCCGCGAGGCGCTGCCGACCATCCGGCGGGCGCTGGACCTGGGCGGGAAGGTGATTCTGGCCTCCCACCTCGGACGCCCCAAGGGGCCGGACCCGAAGCTCTCGCTGGAGCCGGCCGCCAGCCGCCTCACCGAGATGCTCGGCCCCAAGCACGAGGTCATCCTCGCCGACGACTGCGTGGGTGACGGCGTGCGCAAGCTGGTGAAGGACATGAAGGACGGGCAGGTGCTCATGCTCGAGAACCTGCGCTTCCACAAGGAGGAGGAGGCCAACGACGAGGCCTTCGCGCGCGAGCTGGCCTCCTTCGCCGACGTCTACATCAACGACGCCTTCGGCACCGCGCACCGCGCCCATGCCTCCACCGCCGGCATGGTGCCCTTCGTCAAGGAGAAGGGCGCCGGCCTGCTGATGCGCAAGGAGCTGGAGTACCTCGGCGGCGCGCTGAAGACCCCGGCCAAGCCCTTCGTGGCCATCCTGGGCGGCGCCAAGGTGAGCGACAAGATCAAGGTCATCGAGAGCCTGCTGCCCAAGGTGGACGCGCTGCTCGTCGGTGGCGCCATGGCCTACACCTTCCTCAAGGCGCAGGGGATTGAGGTGGGCAAGAGCCGCGTGGAGGAGGACAAGCTGTCGCTGGCCACGCGCATGCTGGAGGCAGCGCAGCGGCTGAAGACCTCGCTCGTGCTGCCCATCGACCACATCTGCAGCACCGAGCCCACGGACAAGGGCGTGGCGAGCGAAGTGGCGGACCGGGCCATCCCCGCGGACCTGATGGGCCTGGACATCGGCCCGAAGACGCGGGCGATGTACGCCCAGCACATCCGGAGCGCGAAGACGGTCATCTGGAACGGCCCCATGGGCATGTTCGAGGTGGAGAAGTACGCCGCCGGCACGCGCGACGTGGCCATGGCCATGGCCGCCAACAAGGACGCCATCACCATCGTGGGCGGTGGCGACAGCGCCGCGGCCGTGAACGAGATGGGGATGGCCAGCAAGCTGAGCCACGTGTCCACTGGTGGTGGCGCCTCGCTGGAGTTCCTCGAGGGTCGCGAGCTGCCGGGCGTGAAGGCGCTGGAGACCAAGGCGTAGTCCAAGCAGTCCACCGCACTCGCACCACGGGAGGGAGTCCTCATGGCGGCACAGGCGCGTCGGAAGGTGATCGCCGGCAACTGGAAGATGAACAAGACCGTCTCCGAGGCGCTCGCCCTGGTGCGAGAGCTGAAGGGACTGGTGGCCTCGCTCCCGGGGGACCGGGTGGAGATCGCCGTGGCGCCGCCCTTCGTGTCGCTGCAGGCGGTGGCGAAGGAGCTGGAGGGCTCGGCCGTGAAGCTGGCCGCCCAGAATTGCCACTGGGAGGCCAGCGGGGCGTACACCGGCGAGGTGTCCGCGCAGATGCTCAAGGACGTGGGGTGCGCCTACGTCATCGTGGGCCACTCCGAGCGCCGGCAGTACTTCGGCGAGACGGACGAGACGGTGAACAAGCGCACCCGAGCGGTGCTGGGCGCGGGGATGAAGCCCATTGTCTGCGTGGGCGAGACGCTCGCCGAGCGCGAGGCCAACCGCACCCTGGAGGTGGTGGAGCGGCAGGTGGCGGGGGCGCTGAAGGGCTTCCAGGCGGCCGAGGTGGCGGGCTTCGTCCTGGCCTATGAGCCGGTGTGGGCGATTGGGACGGGCCGGACGGCCACCAGCGCCCAGGCCCAGGAGGTGCACCGGGCCATCCGCGAGCAGCTCGGTCGGCTCTACGACCGGGGGACGGCGGAGCAGGTGCGCATCCAGTACGGCGGCAGCGTGAAGCCGGACAACGCGGCCGAGCTGCTGGGGCAGCCGGACGTGGACGGGGCCCTGGTGGGTGGGGCGAGCCTCAAGGCGGCGGATTTCGTGGGGATCCTGAAGGGCGCGAGCTGATCTTCAGGAAGATTGTCACCGCCGGGGCCGTTCGGTTAGGCTGCGCGGCCTTTCATCCAGGACCGGAAAGAAGAGCTTAAAGCATGTTGACCTTCGTGACGATCGTGCACGTCCTCCTGTGCGTGTTCATGATCTTCGTCATCCTGTTGCAGCCCGGGAAGGACGCCGGCATGGGTTCGGCCCTGGGTGGTGGTGCGGCGACGAGCGCCTTCGGTGGGCGTGGTGCGACGACCTTCCTCACCAAGGTGACGGGCATCTGCGCGGCACTGTTCTTCCTGACGTCGCTGGGCCTGTCCTTCGTGGGCATGCGCACCTCGGTGGCGGCGGGCGCGGTGGCGAAGCCTGCGGCGCAGCCGACGGCTCCGGCGCAGACGGGCACGGGCGCTCCTCCGGCGGGCCAGGTGCCCCCGGCGAACCCGCAGGAGGCGGCGCCTCCCACGGGCACGGCTCCCGCGCAGCAGCAGACGGCTCCGGGCACTCCGAGCACGGTGGAGCAGCCGCGGCCGGCCGAGACCCCGGCTCCCGCTCCGGCGCCCGGCCAGTAGGCGGGTAAGCCACCCGGGAAGGAATCGGGTGGCGAGGGAGTTAAAAATCGTTGTTGAAGACGGCGCGGTTCGTGGTACTAGAGGCGCCGTCGTCGCCGGTGCGGAGCAGGCAGTCGAGGCCGCAGCGGAATCGCCCAGGTGGTGGAACTGGTAGACACACCATCTTGAGGGGGTGGCGCCGAAAGGTGTGCGGGTTCGAATCCCGCCCTGGGCAACCCGAAAGAGCCTCCGAGTCCAAGTGACTCGGGGGCTTTTTCATTTCTACGCGACGCCCTCCTGGTCAGGAGCGCATCCGAGGAGATGCCCAGGGTCTCGCAGATCCGCCGCAGGGTGGGCACGCTCGGTACCATCGAGCCCCGCTCGACTCTCCCGCAGACCCCGGACTTCAGGCGCACCTTCTTGGCCACCTCCGCCTGCGTGAGGCCCAGCCGCAGGCGAGCAGCCCGGGCCGCGTCCCCCAGAGCGTGTCGCAGCTTCTCATCCATGGCATCCGTCTGCCGCAAAGGGCAGGGGACCGCGACAAGCAACTCCCGGCAGTGGTGATCCCGGCACACAGCCGTGAGTGGCGGTGGGGCTGTCGACGCCCATCCCGCTAATCCTGGGGCCAGTCCCTTTATCGGAGGTGTGGCGTGTCCACCCGTCTTGTTGGTTCGCGCCCGGCAGGCACGCGGCAGCACCCCTGGTTCGGTGCTTGGGCCCTCATCGTCCTCTTTCTCCACGTCGCGTGTGCCGCGGGTGTTCCTCGGGGCGGCCTGCGGGTGGGGTCGTCCTACCGGCCACCGACACCCCGTTTCCATGAGGACGCCCGGCCTCCCACGGCTGAAGCGGAGGCCGAGGAGGTGGAGGAAGGCGAGGCCGCGGATGAGCTGGTTCGCCTCTCCCTGCCCACCCGATTTGGGGCCGTGCAGGTGAGCGACTTCGAGCTCAACGAAGCCCTCGCCACCCTGGTGTTGAACATGCCGCTGCGGGTGGCCGGCTCCCGTTTCCCGCTCTACCTCCACCGGAAGCTGGCACTGGCCTCCTTCCCGCTCACAGGCGAGGAGTGGCGCACGCCCTTGGCGCGGTCCTACGGGAGCTTCTGCGAGCGGCAAGGTACGCCGGGCGATTGCCTGGGGTTGTTCAAGGACGGGCCGGGCCTGGATGGCGAGGACAAGCGCGACCTCGCTCTGGGTAAGACCTCGCCGAGCCCCGTCGAGACGGAGGTTGACGCCGAGCCCAGGGCGTGAGGATGCGAGCACCGCGACGATTCAGACAATCGCGGCGTCCATGTGAGGTCGGAAGTGGAGAGCAGCACGGCGCGTCAGCCAGCCGCGGCATCCACGAGCTGGTGGGGCAGAGGAATCTCGTCTCCTCGCAGCGCGGCCAGCGCGGCCTCACGTAGGTAGCGCTTGGGGTCCACCCCGCACAGCTTCGCGGTCTCCAGCAGGCTGTAGAAGAGCGCGGCCACTTCGGTGCCGCGTCGGCTGCGGCTGCCGTAATGGTTTTTGCGGCCCACCACCAGCCCGCGCAGCGCCCGCTCCGTGGCGTTGTTGTCCAGCGGCACTCGCGCGTCCGACAAGAAGCGCGTCAGCCCCGGCCACAGGTTGCTCATGTACTTCACCGCCTGCCCCAGGGCACTGCCGGGCAGGGCCCGCACCCCGCGCGCCCACTGGTGCAGCCGGTCGATTACAGCCCGGCTCTTGTGCTGGCGCAGCTCCAGCAGTCGCGCCGCGTCCGGCGGCCCTGCCTTGTACTCGCGCTCCAGTGTGTACAGCTCGGCGATGAGCTCAATGGCCTCGTTGGCCTGAGGAAACATCACCTCGCACTCGACGAATTTGCGTCGCACGTGAGCCCAGCAGTTCACCAGGGTGAAGCGCCCGCCGTGCCCAGCGTAGCTTTCATAGCTGCCCAGCCCGTCCACCATGAGGATTCCGCGGAAGTCCTCGAGCATGGCCCGGGCCTCCTCGGCGGTGCGGCCCTCGGCAATCCGGTAGATGACGGCGTCGGGCGCGCACAGTGCCCAGGCGTGCCAGCGTTTCTGATTCTTGCTGCCGAGCAGTGGCCAGCGTGTCTCGTCACCGCCCAGCACCTCGCGTGTCAGCAGCGCCGCGTGCAGCGCCGTATGCGCGGGGGAAAGCAGGCGGGCCAGGGCCTCCACCTGGTCCCACAGCGTCTGGCTATCCACCGAGAGGCCCTCTCGCGCCATGCTTCTCACCTGCCTCTCCAGCGGCAGGTGGTCGAGGTACTTGGCGATGGCGACCTGCACGGCGAAGTCCACGGAGTAGCGCCCGCCGGGCTGGAGCTTGGGTGGGCCCAGGGCTGTCTCCACGCACCCGCCGCAGCCGCAGCGGTACTTCTGTCGCTTGTGGCGGCGTAGCACGAAGCGCCGCTCCACCACGTCCACCTCCTCGGCCTCCTCGTAGCAGCCCTCCATTTCGGCCAGCGCCCCACCGCACTTGGGACACTGCTTGTCTGGCTCGTCCAGCGTGTGCACCATTTCCAGCGTCGGCAGCGTGGGCTGGGGGCGCGGGCCATGGCCTTGCTGCGGCGTGGCCTCCTCGGGCTTGTCCCCCTCGTCCTGTCTGGGGCGGGGACGCTTCTCACTGGAGGGGCCGAACAGCTCGGCGGTGCGCTGCGCCAGCTGCCGCTCCACCTCCTGCAAGCGCAGCTGCAACTCCTCGGCGTCCTTGCCCTGGGCGCTCATCAGCTTGCGCGTGAGCTCCACCACGCGCGCCACCAGGCGTCTGTTTTCCGCCTCCAGCAGGAGGGCCGCCTGACGCAGACTCTCCATGTCCTTCTCCGTTTCCAGCTGGAAGCTCATGCGCCGGTAGTGACATGGCTCCACCCTCCCGCGCAAGTAGTCCGCACCGCATGACTCACGAAGTCACCGCACCGGCCTCCTCCGGCTGGAAGAGGGGGGCCAGCGTGTACGGCGTCGGCGACAGCGGCGCTCGTCCCACCAACTCGCTGCCTTCCAGGAACAGGGCCAGCTCCGACACCGTCAGCTGAAGCGTCTGCGCGCCCCTCTCGCGCTGCCACAGCGGGGCGAAGCGTCCTTTCTCCAGCCGCTTGGCGTACAGACACAAGCCGGTGCCGTCCCAGAAGAGCGCCTTGGCCCTCTTCCTGTCGCGTCCGACGAACAGGAAGACATCGCCCGAGAGGAAGTCGCGCTCCAGCCCCTGCGTTACCAGCCCGCACAGCGCATCGAAGCTCTTGCGCATGTCGCACGGCTGCCCGTAGGCGTACACCGCGAGCCTGCGCGTGGAACCAATCACGCCAGCCCTCGCAGCAATGCCACCGCGTCCTCGACCGACAGCCCCTCCACCCGTACTCCTCCGGGCCCGTGCACCACCAGCCCCCCTCTTCTGGCCTCGGTGCTCGCGGCCTTCACCTCTACAGCTACCAGCGCGCTCCGCGTCGGCTCCTCCTGGGTGGCTCGGCGGGCCGCGCTGCCCCAGCGGCTGAGCGTCCAACTGCTCACGCCCAACTCCTTCGCCGCTTCCTCCCTGCTCGCCCCTTCTTGCTGGCGGGCTCGCATGTACGCCACCGCTTCCTGTCTCTGCTCCCGCGTGTAGCGCGTCCGCGGGCCCACTTCGCCTCGCTCAAGTACCTGCCGCCGGAACGTCTCCGCCTGCTCCTTCATGTCCATCTCTTCCGCCTCCTTGGTGGCGACGGACATGCTCACGCCTCTGCGCTTACGTCACGACGGGCTCCGGCGAGTACTTACGCCACCGTGGCCACCTCGGTGGGGGGGAGCGCGGCTTTCGGCTGAACGCACAGCCACGCCAGTTGCTTGGGCGAGGGGAGCGCTCCACCGGGGCGCGGCAGGTTCAGCGTCGAGTCATTGTCGCGGCGTATGCGAGGTGTCGAGCGCGCCACTGTCGTGCGCCGCGACTGTAGCCAGCGATGCATCTGCCGTGATGTGCCCTTGAATCTCTGGGCGTGAATCTCCCGCCAGAGGGCCAACGCGTTCTCGCAGCCCTTGGCGTGTCTCTGGGCGAGATACTCCAGATAGGGGTCGAGAATGCTCGGACCGGGCTCACGCGCTGCGCGCTCTGGAAAGCTCGGCGCGAAGGCGTACTTGCGCACCGTCCCGCGCGCCAGCCGCAAGGTGTGGCTGATTTTTCAGCAGCGGCTCCCCGGCCAGGTGGCGGCGGCGCACGGCCTGATACACGGAGAGGCGTCGAGCCCGGCTCTCCTCACGAGCACGCGCCTCGCTGCGAGTACGCGGAAAGCTGGCATGACGGTGCACTGGGGCGGTATCCGAGTTCGGCGCTTCAGGCAGTGCACGCAGCCGCGCGTGAACCCCTGTCAGCCAGCGTTCCACCATCTGCCGCCCGTTGAGCAGCAGGTGCCAGCGGTCCGCGACCTGTTGGGCTTGGGGAGCCCCCTCCGTTGCTGCGCGCATATTCACTCGATCGGTCCCGGGCGATGACGTCGACACCCGGGGGTCGACGCAGCCATGCAGCCAGGGTGGGAGCCGACCGGTCGGGCAACAAGTCAACGACGCGGTGCTGCTTCAGGTCGACAAGGATGGAGCCGTAGGTGCGCCCTTTGCGCGAGGCCCAATCATCCACACCGACCACCTGGGGGCGGTGTCTGCGCGGGCAGAGGGGTGTGGTGCATGAGCCGCAGCAGCGTGTCGGGACTCGTCTGCATGGCCAGGGGTTTGAGAAGTCTGGCGCCAGTCTCCGCCCCGGCCGTCATGCCCACTGAGCACTGAGCACGAGCGAGCCGGCGCGTGCGCCGGGCATTCGGGGCCAGCAGGCGGGGCAGGCGCTCCGAGAATGTGCGGCGCTCGCACCTCGTATTGCGACAGGAAAAGCGGCGCACATGCAGCTCGAACTGAACCACACGCCCCGCGGAGGGCAGGTCGGCTGGTCGACGTACATAGGTGCTGTGCGGGGCGTCGCTATGTTGCTTGCAGGAAGGGCACTGCGCACCTCGACGCTCCGTGCGCACCATGAGGACGGTTTGCGTGGAGCCGCTGCGCACCACCCGCTCCACCTGACAGCCAGGGATCGAGTACGACTCTTTCATCTCCAAGTGTACTCGCCCCACCAGCCTCCTGCGTTCTTGCCTGCTCCCTCGCTTGTGAACCACACAAAGTGCGGGAGAGCCAAAACCGGGGCAGGCTCAATCCAAGAGTGCCCCGGGAGTGGGCGGATTCCGACGGGGCGTAAGTCTGAACGGGACACTCTACGAACCGGGTAATTTCACCTCCACACTGGGCCTCGTCGAACCGCGCATCCACGCGCACTGAGCCATGCGCTACTCTGGCAGCCCATAGTAGCGGCGAAGCAACCGCGCGGCCTGGCTCGAGTCCTCTCGCAAGGCTTTGAAGAAGGCCTCGCGCCCAGGGCCGCTCAGCAGTGAGGCATCGGATTCCAGGGTGAGCCCATTCTCGCTGGCGATCTGTCCCATCACGGCCTTGGAGATCTGGCCGGCCCAGGCAGGCTTGGACTTGAACCGCTCGAAGACGAAGTGGTCGCGGATCTCGCCGGACTCCGACGCGGTCCGCAGATAGATCGTCCCCTTGTCTTCGTGGAAGTACGCATCCACGATGTTGCTCCTAGGCTGGAGCTTCCCCAGGCCCGTGCCGTCGTGGAACCAGAGCCGGATCTCCTTGGAAGTGACCTCCGCGAACAAGCGCCCGTCTTCACTGAAGACCCATTGGCCTCTGGGCAGATCCTCACGTCTGGGCGGGGTGATCTGCAGGTCTCCCTCACCGACGGTCAGCTTGCTTGCGCCACCGGAGCTCACGAGGGTGAACTTCAGGTGGCTCCCATGCCCGAGTTGCACGTGATTCGTCCCCAGCTCAATGCTGTGTGCCTCTTGGAGCAGTTGTTCAGCCAGAGGCATCAGCGTGTCCTCTTGGGGACCATCCGAGAATTGAAAGATCTCCCGCGTCATTCCAGACACGAGCATCAGCATCTTTCCTGGAGCAGCAAGCTCGAGCCCGGAAGCCAAAGGCTCACCTAGGCTGGCCATCCACGACTCCTTCGGGTTGAAGCGGTACCATCGGCTATCGCCATCAAGGACCGTGAGTCCGCCATCATCGTTGAGTCTGAACGCATGAAACGACCCATCCCTGGAGGTGGTGTATTCCCACTTCTGCGTCTCCAGGTTGAAGACTTCCGCGACGAACCGCGGAGGCGACTCTTCCATCGTCACCAGTGCGGCCCAGCGCCTTGAGGGTGATCTCGTGGATCGCACGACCGCCTGCTCCGAGGCTGCATGCCGCGAAGGGAAAGAGCTGATCTTGTGAGGCTCTACCGTCCAGACGATGAGTGACTTGTCTGTGTTTCCGACTAGGTACTTTCCATCCCAGGAAAAGCCCCCCGTAATAAAGCCTTCGATTTCAGGCTTCGCCACGAAGTTCTCCTCTGCGGTCCGCAGAGCGCTCCTAGGCCAGACAGTGAGGCTCCCCCCCCTCTGTTGGACCATGAGCCAGGACCGGTCCGTTGGGATGGTGGCGTCCACTACCGTGGCTTTATTGAGCACCGCTTCTCGGAGGAGGAAGGCTTCTCCCAATGCGTGTCTCTCCGCCATGGCCTTTGTCCCGGGAAAACCATCCGCCTCTGTGGTTTGCCGGATCTTCTCTCCCTTTTTCCAAAGCAGGGGGAGGCCGAAGACACCTTGCACAGCCGTCTGATTCACCGTGAAGATGGCGCGCTGTCCATCGTCATCCAGCGAGAGCAGCACTCCAGAAGCCGGTAGCCGATTGATGCTCCGGACCTCGCTCCAGTGCTGATCACCCTGCCGATCAATGACACGCAGCTCCAACTTCGTTTCGCGAAGCGGCTCCTCTTCATCATTATCATTGGGAGATGCCCACGTTCCAGCAAGCGGGAACGTGTCAGGCTCGATGAGTAACAGCGCCAGAAAATTCTCGTTCCGGCTGATGGCCGCACTCAAAACCCTCTGACAGCCCTCTTGCACCGAGGTGATGGGGCGCGCGTCTCCAGAGAGCGGGTCGCCCAGTTTGAAGCCGCAGGCTGCCATGCCGTCTTGCTGGAGTTCTTCCGCCAGGAGCACTTGATCGATGGGAGCACGAGCTACAGAGCTGACGACTGGAATGAAGAGCGTGTTCGAGGCGGACGTCCAGGCGTGCGCTTTCTCCATCCAATGGACCCCATCGAACAGCGCGATGACCTCGGCCCGGTGGTGTTCTACCTGCCAGAGGCTCTTGCTGTCCGATCCCCACTCCAGGTCCACGGAGCCCGAGGTGGGCTTCGACAGGGCGCGCTCTCCGCTTTCCAGGTTCCAGATCACGAGCGTCCTTGCGGAACTGGAGGGCTCACCACGCCCGACCTTCCACAAATCATTGAACTCATGCTCGACCCCTACCGCCCAGCGTCCATCAGGGCTAAGCCGGGCGGTGGCGGAGTTGACCTGGCTGCCACTGCTCGTCTTCAGGTGGCGGCGGGTGACGCCCTGCAAACCAGCCTTTGGGCTGGAGAACTCGAACCTCAGGGCCTCCATCTCGCCGGAGTTCTCGACGCTGAGGGCCTGCCGGCCATCCCGGCCGAGTCTCCCTCCCTGCGATGAGCCTGTATCGGAGAGGGCCCCCACCAGCACTGGCGCGCTGAGCGCCATCTGGACGGCCTTGTTGAGGTAGAGCGGCAGCCTCTCATCGTCCTCAGGTGCGAGCGTAACAGCCCGGTCCACGTAGGGCAGTACGTCAAGGGGCTTCTTGTCCGCCGCCAGCTGCTCCTCGGCCATCTCCAGCAGCGCGACGGCCTGACTGCGGGCCGTCTGGCGCATCTGCTTCTCCAGCTCCGTGTTGCTGCGCCACACCCAGAACGCGAGCCCACAGATGAAGACGCCCGCCAGCGCGAAGACCGTCCGGATGAACCAGCGCACCTTCTGGTTGTGTTGCCTCCGCTTCTGGCTCGCCTCCAGGCAGAGCCGCTCATGAGGCGCCAGCGCACGCATGCCCGCCGTGCCCTGTTCGGCCAGGGCTACGTCATGCTCGTCCAGCAGTGGGCCCTGGGCCTTGTCCCGCCAATCGACTGCCCGGTTCTCCAGCACCCGGCGGGCCCGCTGCCCAGGCAGCCCTGACTCCGCGAAGCGCTTGCGCACGATTGGCCCCAGCGTGTCATGCACCAAGCGCGTCGCCTTTGCCCCCTCCGTGGAGTCCTCGGGCGGGTCCACCAACAGGTACACCCGCTTGAGCTCCTGGGCCAAGTACTCGGCCGCCTCGGCCTTGTCCCCGTACTCGCTCCTGCGGTCGGCCTCGGTGCGGCGCTCGGCCACTCCGGCCGTGGTGGTGTGGAACGCGAGCAGATCCAGCGTCAGGCCCTTGCCGCCAAGCTGGCGGGCCCGCTCTGGCAGCGCGGCGAGCTGCTGATCGAGGAACGCCTCCAGGCCCAGGCTAGTCCGCATCGGCTCATAGAGCTGCCGGGTGAAGGCGGGGCTGGCGCGCGACTTAGCGACGGCCTGCTTCCAGAGGTTCGTCAGCAGCACCTGGAGGGACGGCGCTACGGGGGACTCACGATCCCGGGTGAGATCGTCCACGAGCAGTGGGACGAGCTCCGGCTCGATGGTCAGCTGGTAGCGGTCGCGCAGGCGCTTGTCACGCTCAAGCCCCAGCATGATCTCCTTCACCGCGGCCCTGTCCACCGGAGGGATGAACACGGCTCCCGCATTCATGCTCCACGTCTTGATCGCCGCCTCGATCTCGGATTGCCAGTCCTTGCGGAAGGACAGGATGAGCCTGCTGCGAGGGGGCTCCGCCAAGCCCACGTAATGTCGGTGCAGTACGCCCACGAGCGCGTTGAGCTCCTCCTTGGCCGCGTCGGTAGGAGCGCCGGAGGTAGGACGCGGCCGGGTGAAGATCTCCTCAACCTGATCCAAGAGGATGAGGAGCGGCTTCACGCCTTGGCTGTTCTCCCGAGCGCGCCATGCCTCTTCAATCGCCTGCGGCTCCAGGCTCCCGCATCCCAGCTCCGCAGCGAGTCCGCCCAGCAGCCCCAACTCCTGGCTGCGACGGCGATACCGGACGTCCCAGTCCGCCTCCAGCCGCGGAAAGAGCCCCGCCTGAAGGAGAGAGGACTTTCCCACCCCGGACTGCCCATACAGCAGGATGAGCGGGAGCCGGTCCGGCTCTGTCACCATGCGGCAGAGCGTCTCGATCTCCCGGCAGCGCCCGAAGAACAGCCGCGCGTCCTCTCGCGTGTAGAAGTTCAGGTACCGGAAAGGCTCGGGTGGCAGTGAGAGATTGGTGGGCAGTGGAGGCAAGCCCACGCACACATCCGTCCGGACCAGCGGACCCGCCACGGCGGACTGGATGACGGGTGCCGTAGGGCACGCGTAGATGGTGCCCGCCACGGCTCCCTTGTCCTTGTTCATTAGGAAGGAGCGAACGATGCCAACCACCACCCCCTCCGCGAGGATGGGCCCGCCCGACAGCCCCTGGATGTTGGTCCCCAGTCCCGCCGCGACCTGCCGGGAGTAGAGCTGGAGCGCCTGGACCTTGCCGTACTCAGCCCGCGGGTTCTCAATCTCCCCAGAAAAAACATCTCCGTCCTGGGAGTTGGCGCCCTTCGCGAAGCCGAAGGTCTTGAAGGGGCCCCCCGCGGACTCGGCTGTCCCAAGAGCCAGCGGAATTACCCCGCTGGGCGGGTGGACACACTCCAGGAGCGCCCAGTCCTCCTCCGCGTCCCAAGCTCCTCCCTCCAGGGTGGCCTCCGTCTCGTGGTTCCCCAGGTACCGGAAGATGAGGCGGATGCGCAGCGCATCTGGCCCCGGCACGCACGGCTTGACGACATGGAATGCGGTGAGCAGGTGCCGGGGGCCTACGAGGAAGCCCGTTCCCCAGTCGACCCGGCTCCCGTCCTGAAGGATCTCTACCCGGGCTGTTGCGCGATAGAGCGTCTCGTCCATACTGCGCACTATAGCCTCTCCAAGACCGGGCACACATCAGCCGGGCCTCCAGGGAGGAGTGGAGGCTCCAATTTCATGGACCGCCAGGGCGCGGGGAGGCATAAGCTTGGTGAATGCAAGCTGAGGTACGCGCTGCGATCGCGAGGATCACCGTCGGCGAGTCGCGGGGGACAGGCGTGCTGGTACTGGATGCGGCTGGACGAGGAGATCTCGTCCTGACGGCGTTGCATGTAGTGGCGGACCGGAAGGTCAGCCCGCCCGCATTCTACCCAGCGCCTATCGTCCTCCAGTTTCCGAAACAGCTCACGGAAGCAACCGTGGTGCGCTTTGACCCGGTTGCCGACTGGGCCCTGCTGCGATGCAAGACGGCTCCTGGAGCGACTCCTCTCCCTCTCTGCGAGGTGCGCGAGTCCGGAGGAGCCTTCGACGGCTTTGGCTTTCCGGCCGCACGGCCCGTCGAGGGCATGGCCATCCGAGGCGAGATCCGGGATCACCTCGGAGCCGCCGATGAAACATGGGCTCAACAGCTCTTCTGCATGGAAGCCGCAGCGGGAGATGGAATGCCCGTGCTTGGCATCTCCGGAAGTCCCTGTCTGGTCGAAGGGGCGATTGCTGGCATCGTGCGCGCGACCCTGCTGAACCCGAGAAACAAGGCCGTTGCCGGCACCTTGTACGCCTGCCCGGCGCAGGTCATTGCCCAGGCATGCGCGGATCTGCTTGTCCCTCCACGGGTCCTGGCAAAGAACCGCCGCACTTGGGACATGCTCGACCGCACCCATCGGAACTGGCTGACGGGTGTGGTGGACTCCATTGGTCCGGACCTGCGGCTGCCGAGGCCCGCACTGTTACAAGAGCTCAAGGACGTCTCTAGCCAGCACCGGGCCGTGGTCTTGCTGGGTGAATCGGGGACCGGAAAGTCAGCGCTCGTGAAGGGGGCCGTCTCCGGCCAGCTCCTCCCCGCGGCAACATGGTGTCTCCACGCTCCTGAGCTCGAGCGTCTGGACCGTGAGTGCGAGCTGTCGGATGCCCTGCGCGAGGCGCCCTACCCCGAAGCCATGCTCGTCATCGACGGCCTCGAGAAGCTTGGCGATGAAGACGAGCTGCGGGCCACCGCCAGGGTCATTGACGCACTCCGGTTGGACGCGGCGGATTCCCCTTGGCATCTCGTGGCGATCTGCCAGCTCGCCGCCTGGGAAGAATGTCGCTACCGGCTCGTCCAGGCCGGCTGCCCCGAGCTGGCGTTCCAGCCCATCGTCGTGCCACTCCTGAAGGATGCCGATCTGCCGCTCGTCGCCGCGCGGTTCCCCGGGCTGGCTCCCCTGCTGGGGCGTCGAGACCTCCTCCCGCTGATGACCCGCCCGAAGTTGCTGGACCTGTTCGCTCGTGCGGCACAGCTGCAGCGTCTTCCCTCGGTCAACGACATTACTGGCGAGGCCAGCATTATCAAATGGTTCTGGGAGCGGTACGTTCCGCGTGATATTCAGCGTGGTGCCTTACAGAGACTGGCCATGGAGGAATCGGACCAGAGACGGCACCTCACGGCGGTCGCCGATCTCCCAACCGAGCTTGAGACGAAGCTCCCCGTGCTCACTCCCCTCGGGATTCTTCAGGAGCAGGACAGTGCGGTGGGCTTCGCGCATGACCTAGTGGGCGACTATGCCCGGCAGCAGTTCCTGCTCGGCAAGCTCATTGCCGGCTCCTCTGAGGAGCTCCGGAAGCGCGCCGCCAATCCGAGATGGCACCGCCCCCTCCGGCTGGTGGCCCTCCACCTGCTGGAGATGCCGGGCAGCACCGCCACGGCCAATATCGAGCGGTGGCAGCAGGAGGTGAAGGCCGCGCGGCAGGGGGCTGCCGACGTCCTCGCGGACCTCTTCGTCGAAGCAGTCGCGTTCACGTCCCAGCCGGACCAGGTACTCGAGAGGTTGAAGCCCACGCTCCTGGCAGAGGATGGCGAGCTGCTGCGGCGCTTCCTCACGAGGTTCCTGTACGCCACGACGGAGCCGTTCCCTACCAAGGCGCTGAAGGATGCGCTTCCCCCTGCGCTCGTCGCGGAGTATCGCGCTCGCTTCCGCTTACCCGCATCGATCTTTCTGTGGATGCCTGTCCTGAGCTGGATTGTCGCCCACAGTCAGGAGGCCTTCACGTTGGCATGGGTGGAGGTGTTGCGGCTCCTCAAGACGTGGATGTCGATGGAGCGCCGCATCGAGGGCTTGCCGCTCTGTCAAGAGCTGGCGGACATCCTCCTGCGCGAAGCCGAGCGGCGCCTGGCGGCTGATGAGTCCGACGAACCTACGGACAAACGCGAGGCCGGAACCTACTACTGGCTCCTGCTCAAAGCGGGCCGGGATGACCCCGAGCGATGCAAGGCCATTGTGCTTCGCCTCGCCGGCCGGACACCGCGCCCTCGTCGCATCGTGGAGGAGACGATGCAGCCACGGCCGAAGTCGTGGCCGTTGTCGCAGCTCTATGACCGCGAGCCCCCCGCTCCCTGGCCGGACGGCCCGCGACACC
>NZ_DASVSO010000014.1:0-17652 GCF_036388035.1 Archangium sp. | reverse complement strand
GGTCTCGCCCAAGTCCACGACGCCGTCCTTGTCCGTGTCCTCGGTGCCGTCGGAGATGCCGTCGTTGTCGGAGTCGGGACTGCGCGGGTCGGTCTCGCCCGGGTCCACGACGCCGTCCTTGTCCTTGTCCTCGAGGCGGTTGGGGATGCCGTCGCCGTCGGTGTCGTCGTCCGCGGGATCGCGCGGGTTGGTCTCGCCCGGGTCCACTTTGCCGTTCTTGTTCTTGTCCTCGTCACCGTCCTTGACGCCGCCACCGTCGGTGTCGGGGTTGCGCGGGTTGGTCTCACCCGTGTCCACGACGCCGTCCTGGTTCGTGTCCTCGACGCCATCCTTCAGGCCGTCGTTGTCGGAGTCGGGGTTGCGCGGGTCGGTCTCGTCCGCATCCACGCGACCGTTCTGGTTCGCGTCCTCGACGCCGTCCTTGATGCCGTCGCCGTCGGAGTCGGGCTTGCGCGGGTCGGTCTCACCCGGATCCACGGAGCCGTCGCCATTCTTGTCCTCGACCCCGTCCTTGATGCCGTCGCCGTCGGTATCGTCATTGTTCGAGTCGGTGCCGGTGGCGGTCTCGACGCTGTCGGGGATGCCGTCCTTGTCGGTGTCGATGCCCACCGTCCAGGTGTAGGTGGCCGGAGTGGGATCCACGGCGCCGCCGTAGCCCCTGGCGCGCACCGCGAAGGTGTGCCGGCGCTCGGACAGCTCCGTGTAGGTCTTCCCGCTGGCGCTGCACGGCACGAAGGCCAGACCATCGAGGCTGCACTCGAAACTGTCGACGCCCACGTTGGCTTCGTAGGTGAAGCTCGCCGTGGTGCTCGTGGTGCTGAGCGGCGGCTGGCTGGTGATGGTCGTCTCCGGCGGGTTGGCCGCGATGGAGAACGGGACGCTCGCCGCGGAGCTGGTGTTGCCGGCCGCGTCCGTCGCCGTGGCGCTGACGGTGTGCGGGCCCTCCGTGAGCGGCTCCGAGGGCGTGATGAGCCACTTGCCCGTGCCGTCCGCGCTCACCCGGCCAATCACCTTGCCATCCACCTTCACGGTGACCGTGGAGTTGGCCTCGGCGGTGCCGGTGAACACCGGGCGCTGCTCCGTGAGGATGGCGCCGGAGGAGGGGGAGGTGATGACGGGCGTGGCGGGCGCCACCGTGTCCACCGTGAACGTGCTCGTCGCCGGCTGGCTCGGGTTGCCCGAGCTGTCGGTGGCCACGACCTCGATGGTGCGGGGGCCCTCGCTCAGCAGCGTGCCGCTCTTGCAGGACCAGGCGCCGGTGGCGTCGGTGGTGGCGGTGCACAGGGGCGTGCCATCCGCCAGCTTCACGGTGACGGTGGTCCCCGGCAGGGACGTCCCGGTGTACGTGGGCGACTTGTCCGAGATGAGCGAGCCAGGGGCCGGGGCGGTGATGACGGGCACCGGGACGATGGCGACCTCGATCTTCGTGGGCCCGCTGCCGCTCGGGCTGCGCGAGGGCGTCTTCACCGGGTCGATGCCCAGCATGCCGCCGGCCTCGATGATGGCCTGGTTCTCCACCTTGCCCACGGTGGTGGGCTTGACCTTCATCTGGAAGGAGATGCTGGTGCTCTCGCCCGGGCTCGCCCCCAGCTTCCTTTTCAGGCTGCCGCCCTTGGTGCGCGTGGCACCCGTGCCCAGGTAGACGGTGAGGGTGCGCGTGGTGGGGTCGTAGGAGCCGACGTCATCATCGCTCTTGGTGTCGGTCAGGACACGAGGGGCGGGGGTGGGGTCGCTCGCCGCGACCGTGAGGAGCTGGAGCGAGCCGGGGACGTAGTCGAGCTGGGCGGGCAGCGCGTCCGTGAGGACGGTGTCTCGCGAGTCGTCATCCCCCACGTTGATGGTGGAGATGGTGTACTCGATGGTGTCGCCGGGGCGCACCGTGCCGTCGGTGCGGGTGAGGTTGCGGGCTGACTTCAGGGTGTTGGTGAAGTCCGGGGCCTGGGTGGTGATGGAGGTGACGAAGCCGCCCAGCCAGAACTTGTCGGCGGCGGTGCTGACGTCCACCTTGGCCGACTTGTCGCCCACGGCCACCGTGACGTCCACCACGTCCAGGTCCATGCCCGAGATGCTTCCGGCCGTGCCGGCGAGCTGGGGCCGATCCCCTCTGTGACTCATGGGATAGCTGTCGAGCACCCCGTCGGTGCCCGTGGGGATCCCCGCCAGCGGCGTGTCGGTGCGCACCCCCGGGCTCTTGCGGGTCCAGGAGCGCGTGCCGTTGAAGAAGTTGTTCTGCGGGTTGAGGTCGTTGCCGAGGCGCTTGTTGTTGAAGGAGAACGTGTCCTCCAGGTCGGGCTCATCACCATCGAAGGCGACGACGCCCAGCTTGGCGTCGACGGCGTAGGGCGGCACGTAGAAGCCGCTGAGGGCGAAGGAGACGGCATCCGCCGCGCTCCCCACGACCTTCATGCTGTCGAAGAGCTTCAGGTGCCGCTTGTCCGCGCCCGGCAGCTCGTAGAAGACGACCATCCACCAGTTGTCGAAGAGGAACTCGCCGCCCGTGGCGTCGAGGGGAATGGCCAGCACGTCACTGACCTGGTAGCGGCCCGAGCCGTACGCCTTCACGATGCTCGTGATGTCGGCGGTGGACTGGTACTGGTACTCCTGGCCCGGCGTGTACTCGAAGGCGTAGTCGTCGGCGGTGAGGGACTTGTCGAACCCCGTCACTCCCGGCCGGGAGAGCGTGGCGGTGAGATCCGGCTCCGAGACCTTGTCACCCGCGAGGCTGTTGTAGCGGGTGGCCGCCCAGTAGAGGCGCGCGTACGTGACCTGGGCCCCCGGGGGCAGGGTGAGCACGGCCTGGGTCCGCGCCAGCAGGGGATTGGTGGCGGGCGCGCCGCTGGGCGCGAGGTAGGGCCGGGTGGTGGCCCCGGTGTTCTCGAGCGTCCAGTCGTCCAGGGTCCAGAAGAAGTCCGGGGAGGTGTCCTTCTTGTAGCAGGAGGGCTCTCCGGGCACGAACTTGTTGTTCGCCGGCGTCGTGCCGATGAGCGGCATGGGCGTCTCGGGCTGGCAGTTCTGCCCGAGCGCGCTGCCGATGAGCGCGAAGTCGCCGTACAGGTCGCCCTCGTAGCGCAGCTTGGGGGACGCGTTGTTGGTGGGCGCCTGGGCCTGGGCGGCGCCGGACGTCAGCAACACCGCCAACGAGAGCAGCAAGGCGGGTGTGTACGTCAGCGTCGCGAGGCGACGGCGCACGGCCGCGAGTCGTGGAAGAGGATTGAGCATGGATCCCACGCAAAGGGGTGAAGGAAGGCCAGCGCGCCCCCAGTGCAAGGCCGAAGCCATTGCGCGCCAACGTGTTCAGCATAGGACAGGGTGCAATTCGATTGCGAATTTCGAGGTGGCCTTTTCCGAGCGGCTCGCTCTTCAAGAACTCAAGCCGCTCGTGGAGCGGGCGAGGGAGTGTGGCGGAACGCCCCTGTGGCGAAACGCCACGCCACACCTGCGGGGCGGTTTTCGTGGTGCGCGCGGGGCCTGATATGACGCGGCGCGCATGAGCTCTTCCTGGTTGCTCTTCATCCTGTTCTCCGCGCTGACGGGCAGCCCGGTGCTCTCGGTGGTGCTGGTGTTCGCCTTCGTGTGGGTGGCGGACCGCTACACCGTGGGCATCCTGCCGAGCCCGTTCCGGGCGCTGAAGCGCTGGCAGCGGGCCTCGCACCTGGAGCGGGTGCTCCAGGGCAACCCGCATGACCGGCGGGCGCGCTACGAGCTGGCGGACCTGTGGGTGGGGCGGCGCAAGTACGCGGCGGCGGTGGAGGTGCTCAAGCCGAACCTGGAGGCGGGCGACGACGATGTGGGGACGCTGTTCCTGCTCGGCGTGGCGTACCTGGGCGCCGGGGACATGGCCCGGGGCGAGCTGCTGCTGGAGGAGGCCGCGAAGGCGGACGCGGGCTACCAGATGGGAGCCATCGACCTGGAGCGCGGGCGCTGGCGGCTGGCGCGCGGGGACTTGAAGGGCGCGAAGGAGGCGCTGGAGCGCCTGCGCGGGGCCCGGCCCGGGACGGTGGAGGGGCGGGTGCTGCTGTCGCGGGTGCTGGAGCGCAGCGGCCAGGACGGGGAAGCGGCGCTGGTGCGCGAGGAGGCCTGGAAGGAGTACGTGGCCGCGCCCGGCTTCCAGCGTCGGCGCGAGCGGCTGTGGGCCTGGCGCGCGCGCCCCAGCCGCCCCATGGCCTACGGGGTGGCACTGCTGGTGGCCCTCGCCCTCGGCTACTCCGTCCTGAGCCGGGTGTCGCTCCCCTCCTCGGGCGGGTACTACGACGCGGCCCCCACGGCCTACGACGACGAGTCCTACGACGAGTGAGGCCCCTGGCCCCTCGCTCGGAGTCGACGCGGAGTGGCCTTCACTTCTAGTCGACTGGAAGTGATGTGCGCCTATGTGCGATGCTTCTAGTCGACTAGAAGTGGAGCCCATCCGGCAGCTCGCCAGCCCGCGCTCGGTGACGGCGGGCGTCATGCTAGCGTGACCCACCTGGGAGGTCACGCGCATGCACCAGGCAACCGAGGAGCGGTGGAAGGAGGCGCGGCGGGTCTTCGCGCAGCGCCAGCGCAGGCAGGTGCTCCGGCGGCTCATGGACGAAGGGGCGCCGGAGGACTTCCTGCCGCGCGTGGGCGAGGAGGTGGGCGGCGTCACCCTGGAGGCGAGGCTGGGGGCGGGCGGTTACGGCACCGTGTTCCGGGCTCGGCGCGGCGACAGCCTGTACGCGGTGAAGTTCCTGTACCTGCCGCATGTGGGGCGGCGGGCCGTGCGGGAGCTGGAGGTGCTGCTGCGGCTGCACCACATGGGCCTGGTGGTGGTGGACGGCCACGGCCACCACGGCCACTGTCCCGGCTTCGGGCCGCTCTTCCTCTACATCGTCATGGGGTACGTGCCCGGGCTGCCCATGGACGCGTGGGTGGAGCGCCTCAACCCCGCGGCCCTGTGGGGTGCGCGAGCGGTGCTGGAGCTGGCGGAGCAGCTGGTGGTGGCTCACGTGGCGGGCGTGGTGCACCGGGACATCAAGCCGGACAACGTGGTGGTGAGGGAGGGGGACGGCAAGCCGGTGCTGGTGGACTACGGGGTGGGCACCTTTCCGGGGGCACTGAAGGTGACGGGGGGCCAGGTGCCGGGCGCCGTGCTGTACCAGGCCCCGGAGGTGTGGCGCTTCCGGCGGGAGCGCGAGGCGGGGGAAGGTTACGAGGCGAGCGCCCGGGACGACTTGTGGGCGCTGGGCGTCCTCTTCTACTGGCTGCTCACGGGCACGCTGCCCTTCGAGGGAGACACGGAGCAGGAGGTGGAGGACGCGGTGCTGCACACCCCCGTGGTGCCGCCGCACGAGCGCAACCCGCGCGTGCCCCGGGCGCTCTCGGACGTGTGCGTGCGCCTGCTGGAGAAGGCGCCTGAGGCGCGCCCTCCGGACGCGGAGGCCGTGTGCGAGGCGTTGGAGTCGGCACTGGCCGGGGCGGACGCGAGCTGGGAGGTGCCGTTGTGCGAGGCGTGGGGCCCGGACACCGCCACCACCCGGCACCAGGAGGTGCCCGGGGACGGGGCGGTGCGGGTGGACCTGGAGCGCGACCTGACGCGTCACCGCCGGGTGCTGGCGCACGAGCGCGACCGGCCCCGGCGAGGCCGGCCCGCCACCACGGAGGGCGCTGCCCCCGAGCCCTCGCCCGACGTGGACGCGCCGCCCGCCTCCGAGCCCTCCACCGGGGGGGACGCCGTGACGGAAGCGGTGCGTGCCCCCATGCCGAGGCGAGCGCGAGCGGCCTCCTGGGTGGCCTGGGTGGGGCGCGGACGCACGCTGGCGCTGGGCCTGGGGGGCCTGCTCGCCGCCGCGCCTCCGCATTCCGCGTCCGAGCCGTTCCCCGGGGGCTCCCGGCCCAGGAAGGCGGTCTCGGTCCTCACCTCTCCGGTGGCCTCCTTCTTGCCGATGCCGGAGGTGACACCTGGGCCCGGCCAGGAAGTGGCGCCCCCGTGGTGTCCGCTGGAAGGTGCAGGGGGCGCGGCGCCCTCCTGGGCGGCAATCCCCGCGCTCGTCGCCAGCGCGACGCGCCCCGAGGACAGCACGCGCGTGAAGACTTCGCGGAAGGACTCCAGCACCCAGGAGAAGCAGCAGCAGAAGGGCACGGTGCGCAACGCCGTGGCCAAGGCCCTGTGCACCGCCACCGTGGGCGCGCTCGCCGCCGGGTGTCCTGGCGCCCAGGTGCGCCCCACCCCCGCGCCCGAGGCGTGCCCGCCCGGCTCCCTGGAGGCCATGAAGCAGTTGGGCATCCGCACCGGGGACGAAGTCGGGAGCAACTTTCCGGGCGCGGAGCCGGGGTTCTGGCTCGTGCGTGAAGGGCCGGGCGCCCAGCTCATGCTGGGGGAACCGTTGGGACAGTTGGAGCCGGGCACAGTGCTGACGGGGCGCCTCCTCTTCGGCAAGGAGCGCGTGTTCGGCCGCTTCACCGAGGCTCGCAGGCCCGGGGGGCAGACGTACTCCGTCTGCGTGGAGGCGTGGGACGTTGGTGAGGAGGAACGTGGGCGGGGCCTAGTGTACGAGGCCAACCCCAACGGTGGCCCAGACACCGCGATGGTCAATGCCGGCCCGCACGTCAAGCCGGTGGAGCGCTTCGAGTAACGGCGCGCGGGAAGGCGCGGCCCGGTGGGAAAAGGCAGGGGCCAACGTGGGAGGTGCCTGCTAATCTGCACCACTCCGGAGGTTGACTCCCCATGTCCGCCGCTTTCCCTGCCCTCCCGCTGCTCGTGCTCCTCGCGGGGGCTGCCGCCGCGCAGCCCGCTACTCCACCCGGCGAAGCGGCGGGCGCCCCCCGCTCCGTCTCGCTGCGGACGAAGGCGCCGCAAGAGGTGAGTGAGCTGCGCATCCGCCCGGGGCTCCTCACGACGCTGCTGTTTGGCGCTCCCTTGAGGCTCGCCGGAATGGAGGTGGAGGAGTACGAGCACTTCGTGCGAGTGAGGGTATTGGAGGACATGCTCGTGCTGCTGCCCTCTGGCTCGCTCGGGGCGGGGAAACGGCTGAGGTTGAAGGTGCGCTTCGCGGAGGGGACGCTGCCGGCGAGTGCGGACTTCATCCTGGTGGTGGACGCCACCCGGGCGGAGCAGCAGGTGAATGTGGAACTCCAGCCGGAGGTGCCGAGCGCTTGTTGGCGGGAGGCCGAGGCGGAGCGCATCGGGGCCCGGCAGTGTCAGGCGGAGGTGGAGCGGGAGCGGAAGAGGCCGGACGGGCTCACCGGTCTGCTCGCCAACGGGATAATGGATGACAGGGGGGTCCCTGCTCGTGAGCTGAGAGCAGGAGAGCGTTTCACCCAACTCCCCGGACAGCCCCTCAAGGTGTGGGACGCCACGAGCTACCGCGCGCGGGGGGTGGTGGCGGTGGCGCTGAAGGTGACAAACCTGTCCGAGCGGCCCTGGACGGCTGCGGGAGCGGAGCTGGTGGGCGAGGGCGGCGTGCGGTTGAAGGTGCGTCGGGTGTGGCCGCTGGAGCCCCTTGTCCCTGGCCCGGAAAGGCAACGCGTGGTGGTGGAGGCCGAGGCAGCGGAGACGGAGGCCCGTGGCCGTTTCTCCCTCTCGCTGTGGCAGGACGGCGAGGCGCCGGGTGTGTCCGTGGACGGAGTGACCTTCCCGTAAGCAGGGCCGTTCAGGCGACGGGCCGCGTGGACGTTCCCGTCGCGGCGTACAACGAGGCTCGGGCGTGGTGGAAACCTCCCCACTGAGTCCTCCACTCCATTCGCTACCCACCATGTTGACGGGCGTGCTCGCGCTTCCGTGTACTCGCGTGACCGTGGCTTCCAAGCCTCGCGGCATCCTGGGAAGGTGCGGCATGTCCACGCGTTTGTCTTCAGCGGCCGGGCGGTGGCGCCCGTGCGTGCTCGGCCTGGTGGGCCTGCTGCTGGCGGGGTGTGCCGCGCACGCGCCGCTCGGAGGTGCATCGCTGCCGGGCTTGCGCTCGGGAGTGCACTCCCCGGTGGCATTCGCGAGAGCGGTGCCGCGGGGAGGGCCTGCTGTTCCAGGCGGAGGAGGCGGTATCGGAGAGACTCCCGCTTCCGCGAGAGCGCCAGTCGTGGCGCTGACGCGGGGACTGGACGGTGAAGTCACCGAGGAGGAGGCCAGGGCGCGGACGCGGCAGGTGGAGGAGGCGAGGGCGGGGGCGCTGGTGCTGGCGGCGCAGAGGGAGGGGCGGGAGGCGGAAGCGGCGCGCGAGGCCGAGGTGGACAGGGCGGTGGCTCGGGTGGTGGGCCTGTGCAGCGGGGTGGAGGAAGTGGGGGCGACGCTGGCCTTCACCTTCTGGGGGGAGGAGGGAGCGCTGACGCTGGTGGGCTACCGGGAAGAAGGTGGTGGCGAGCGCGCCGGGCGGCCGTTGGAAACGGAGGGACTAGGGCGGACGCTGCGCCACGTCTTCGGTGAGTACGTGGGCCGGCGCACCGGCGAGATGGTGCTGACGCTGCGGCGGGAGGAGGTGCGCTGGGCGGTGGACTACGCGGCCACCCGACTGTCCTCACGCCCCACCGAGGCCCGGATGCTCCCGGTGGGCACGAAGGGCACGCCGGCCAATACCTTCCTCACGCTCCACGAGACGGCCCGGGAGCGGCTGCGCGCCATGCAGGTGCCAACCGGAGGCGCGACGCAGGTGGTGCTCGAGGTGCGGCTGGAGGACAGCCGGCTCGTCGGCTGGGAGTTGCTGGAGGTGCGGCGCTCGCGCGAGGGGCCAGGAGGAGGCCCTCGGCCGCTGTCGCCCGAGGGAGCGGGGCACCTCGTCTCCGTGCTGCTGCCCTTCACCGAGGGGCTTGGGCCTCGCACGGTGCATGTGGTGCTGCGAGCCGAGCACCGTTTGGGCGAAGCGGAGGCCCGGGGCCGGGTGGAGTCCGCCCGGGTGGAGCGCTCGCCGGCGGCACTCGCATACGAACCGAGTTGGTACCGGTCCATGCACGAGGCCATCCTCCTGCGCTGGCGGGAAGGAGTGGTGGAGGGCTCGGCGTGGCTGGCGCAGAAGGGCGTGGAGGAGGCGGCCGTCTGGTTCGTGGGAGGCATCCTCGCGAAGGGCGCGGGCTTCTTCGCAACGAAGGGGCTGGAGTGGGTGCCGAGGGCGCTGAGGCGCGAGCCCGAGGTGGCGGCCGGGTGGTTGCGCACCGCGGTCAAACGCCTGTCCGGCGAGGAGAAGGAGGCTTTCGAGCAGCTCTGGCGGAAGGTGGCGCTGGATGGCGAGCATGCCCTGAGCCATGCCGAGCGCGAGACACTGCGGGGCCTCTTTGTTCGCATCGAACAAGCCATCCAGCAACTGCTGGGTGACACACAGAAAAAATCGCTTCGAAAGGAGGCTCGCAAGTATTACGCGGAGCTGTACCCGCGGTTCGCGGAAGTCTTACAGAAGCGGAGTAGGGCTCTTCCCATCCACCATCGACGGCAACTCGAACACGCGCACCTCTTCCCGGATGAAGACATCAACGCGGGGGAAAATCTGGCGATGGTGCAGCTCCATGTTCACAATGAAATCAACTTCTTGTGGGGGAGATTTCGGCAGGCCCGGCCCAACCCGACAGCGGATGAAGTGAGACGCGCAGCCGAAGTCATTGATAGGAATTTTGAACCCTGGTACCACCGTGTAGACGATCCGCCAGGGTTGTCGAAGACGGTCGAAGAATCCAGGGAGGCCGCACTGCGTGAGCTGCGGGACCGACTCATTGGTTTCGAGTAAAGAGGAGTAACGATGGAACCCATGGCTCTGCCTGGTCTGGATCGTTTGCTGGACGTATGCCAACGGTTGAATCTGGGGCTGGAAACTTCGCCGCCCGCCCGTGAGCCGGTGAAGGCTGGGAGCTTGTTGGAGGGTGTACCCTTCGACCCCATCCTGGCGGGCGTTTATGCCCGTTTGGGGTTTGCGGCGTTCGCCACGGAGGTCATGCGCTGGAATCTCGAATCATCCACCGATGAAGAACATGAGTTGGAGAAGACGAACAAGTGGTCGCGGGAGAACTGGTGGCAGGGATTGGGTACTCCCGTGATTATTTTTGGTGGCGATATCTATGCCTATGCCACTGTGCCGGAACTCGCGGATGCGTGGGGAAGGCAGCCCGTGGTGGAGGTGAATACCTACGAGTACGACCCCAAGGTCATACCCATCGCCTCGAACGTGGATCGGTTCTTCGACAGCTACTCACGCTTCCTGGAAGCTGTGGTCGCGGATCCGCGCTACCAAGAGTCAGGGGAATCGGACCTCCTCTTCCCCTGGGATGCGACCGAACTCCTCGCCCGGGACGAGCGGCTGGTGGAGTTGATGCGCGCAGGGCGCTTCGACTCGTTGATGAAGCATGTGGACGAAGAGACGCGCCGCTGGGCCGCCAAGGTGATGGGCCCCCGGACGTGACCGGGCGCCGCCGTGGCCCTCACTTCTGGACGTCCAGAAGTGGTGTGGGTTGAATGCCCACATCACTTCTAGTCGACTAGAAGTGAAGGGGGCCGCCTCCCGGTCCGGCATCCAGCCGAGCGGATGGGGTTGGTGGGAGAGGGGGGCGAGCCTCTAGACTTCGCGCCCTATGTTCTCCACCCCCGCCCAGGTCCTGAGGCAGCGCGAGGGGGCGCTCGCCGAAACTCCCTTCCCGCTGCTGCTGCACGCGCTCGCGGTGGAGGAGCGCACGTGCACGCTGGAACTCAAGGTGCGCCAGCGCGAGAAGCGCATCACCTTCGAGGACGGCGCTCCGGTGGCGTGCGTCAGCAACCTGCTGCACGAGACACTGGGCAAGTTCCTCGTGGAGAAGGGGAAGCTGTCGGAGGTGGACTACCAGAAGGCGCTCGCCGAGAGCGTGCAGACGGATGTCCCCATGAGCGCGCTGCTGGTGCAGCGGGGCCTCATCAGCCCCTTCGACCTGTACAAGCAGATGCAGGCCAACATGGCGATGAGCCTGCTGGACTGCTTCCGCTGGACGGACGCGCGCTTCCGGCTCATCGCCGACATCGAGACGCCGGACACGAGCGTGCGGATGAACACCGCGCAGCTCATCCTCACGGGCGTGGCCAACGTCATGCCCTTCGACGAGGTGGCCACGCACTTCACCTTCACGGATGACCGGCGCTTCGCGCAGGTGCCGGCGGTGGAGGGGCCGAAGCTGTCCTCGAAGGACGCGCGGCTCTTCCAGGCGCTGCGCTTCCGGCCCACCTTCCCGGAGCTGATGGAGCGCTCGGGCCTGGACACGGACTCCACGCTGCGCCGGCTCTATGCCTTCTGCCTGCTGGGGTTGGCGGACTTCATCGAGGAGGTGGACCAGCGCCCGCGGCCCGCGGCGACGGTGGCGGCCCCGGCGCCCGTGCTGGCTCCGGCCCTGACGCCTCCGCCGGGGATGGGCGTGGAGACGGTGGACCCGGCGGCGCTCGCGCAGGCGACGGGCCCCAAGGGGATGCCGTTCTCGGATGACGACGACGCGGTGAAGAACGTGCTGCTCAGCGCCTTCATGTCGCACCGGAGTCAGGACCCCTTCGACCTGCTGGGCGTGCCCGAGGACGTGCAGCCGGTGGCGCTGCGCAAGGCGTTCCTCGCGCTGGCGGACAAGTTCTCGCCGCTGCGCTTCCAGACGGCGGACCTGAAGGAGAAGGCGGAGGCGCTGCTGGTGGGGTACGCGCGGGCGTACGGGGCGCTGTCCGAGGTGGAGCAGGCGGCGCTGTGGCGCAAGCGGCGGGCGGCGGCGCGGGAGAAGAAGGCGGGCAGCACGGGCAGGCCGTCGACGGCGGAGCAGTTCCGCATCCGCACGGACCTGCTGGACGCGCGCACGCAGTACGACGAGGCGATGAAGCGGCTGAAGGCGGAGAACTACGCGGGCGCCTTCGAGTACCTCGAGTACGCGTGCGACATCGACCCGAAGCCCATCTACCGGGCGTACCGGGCGTGGGCGCGCTACCTGATGAAGCCCGAGGCGCACGGCAAGCTGGCGCTGCAGGAGCTCCAGGAAGTGACGCGGCAGGAGCCCGGGTGCGAGGAGGCGTGGTTCTTCACGGGCGAGGTGTCGCGCGGTGAGGCCCAGTGGGCGCAGGCCGAGGACGCATACCGCAAGGCCTTCAAGCTCAACCCGAAGAACCGGCAGTACGTGGACCTCATCCAGGAGACGATGAAGCGCGTGAGGCGCTGAGGCCCGGGGCCGTGGCCCCGCGTCGCCTCAGGTGGCGGGCACGGCCTTCTTGCGCACGCTCCAGACGAAGCCGTCGTACCAGAAGTGCATCATGGCCACCGTGTTGACGAGGGCCATGCACACGCTGAGCTCCAGCCCCTTGGGCGCCAGGTAGTTGGAGCCGAAGCCGAGCAGCACGCCGTAGAGCAGCGGGACGAGCAGGAAGAGCAGCAGCGCGGAGGGCCTGGCCCAGCGCCGGCCCTCGACGCGGAAGAGGCGCGGCAGGTTGTCCTGCTCGGCCCACCACACGATGGCGAAGTACTGCAGCGCGTGGAAGAAGTTGACGATGAGGAAGCCCTCACCGAACGAGTTGAAGCCCCAGCCCAGCAGGCTCACCAGGGCGGTGGAGGCGTAGAGCAGCACCTTCTGCGTGGAGATGGGCACGCCCCGGCGGGCGAGCCGCACGTACGAGAAGATGTAGTAGGCGGTGTAGGTGACGCCCGCGCCGAGCGCGCCACCCGCGAGCATCCACTGGTACTTCGAGCCCCACAGGGGGACGACGTCGAAGAGGTGGCTGCCGACGCGGTTGAGCTCCTTGAAGGAGTCCAGGTGCGCGGCGAGCGTCACGCTGGAGGAGAGGATGGGCCCGATGTAGAGGACGTGGCTCATCCAGATGTCGAGCGAGCGGCCCACCTCCGGGTTGGCGCCGCGCTTCATGTCGTAGATGCGGCCCAGCCCGAAGTTCTGCATGCTCGAGTGGTAGACGTCCCACACCGTGTTGACGATGGTGCTGAACATCAGCAGCCAGGGCGACACCACCAGCCCGAGGAAGATGCCGAGGGGGATGACGGTGAAGCGCCACCGGAAGCGCTGGTAGACGTCGCGGTTGCCGTGGCTGCGGAAGAAGACGGCGAACAGGTGGGCGTGGATGAAGCTGGCGGAGGCCAGGCTGATGAAGCTCACCGGCGAGCCGAAGAAGGAGAGGGTGTCTCCGTTCTTGTGCCAGGGGGAGACGAGCAGGCCGAGCGCGAGCGCCAGCAGCGGGCTGAAGATGAAGAAGAGCCCGTCATAGAGCGGCCCGACGATGAAGGCCGATCTGGCCCGGGCGGGAGCGGGCACCGGCGAGAGCGGCACGGGCTCGGGGGGAGCGATCGGCGCGGAGGGAAGGACCGAGGACGGGGCCATGGCGGGGGGCCCTCAGCATAGACCCAGGCCCCCGAGGAAGTCGCCAAGGGGGCGGGCGGGGTGGATTTCGCCCGCTCGGGGGCGGCGCGTATGCTTCGCCCCCCATGCAACCCTACGCCGCCACCCTCTTCCTGGGCGCCTTCCTGCTCTTTGGCGTGCAGCCGCTCGCGGGCAAGTACGCACTGCCATGGTTTGGCGGCACACCGGCGGTGTGGACGACGTGCATGCTCTTCTTCCAGGCGATGCTCCTGGCGGGGTATGCCTATTCGTACGCCAGCGTCCGCTGGCTGGCCCCGAGGCGACAGGCGCAGGTGCACCTGGCCCTGCTGGGGTTGACGGTGGCGGTGCTGGGCGGCCGCGCGCTGTGGAGCGGCTCGCCGGTGGCCCCCGGTCCCGAGTGGCGCCCCGCGGCGGATGCCATCTCCACCGCTCGGCTGCTGGCCCTGCTGGCGGCCACGCTGGGGCTGCCCTTCTTCACGCTGTCCACCACCGCGCCGCTGCTGCAGAGCTGGTTCAGCCGGGCGCGGCCGGGCGTGTCGCCCTACCGCCTCTACGCGCTCTCCAACGCGGGCTCGCTGCTGGCGCTGCTGGCCTACCCCTTCCTCGTCGAGCCCTGGTTGGGACGCGGGGTGCAGGCCTGGGTGTGGGCGGTGGGCTTCCTCCTCTTCGCGGCGGGCTGCGCGGTGTGTGCCCGGAGCATGCTGCGCCTGGAGGCGGCACCGGTGGCCGCTGTCGAGGCGGCGCCGGACAGCGGCCCCGCGCCGGGCCGGGGGCGTACCCTGGCGTGGCTGGGGCTGAGCGGGTGTGCCTCGGTGCTGCTGCTGGGCGCGACGAACCAACTCTCGCAGGACGTGTCGGCCGGGCCCTTCGTGTGGGTGCTGCCGCTGGCCCTGTACCTCCTCACCTTCATCATCGCCTTCGAGCGCGAGGCGCTCTACTCACGCCCCCTCACCGCGCTGGTGCTGCTGCTGGCCGTGGGCGGGGTGGTGAGCGCCACCTATATGGGAGGCAGCGCCCCGTTGCTCTTCCAGGTGCTCGTCCACTCGGCGGCCCTCTTCTCCGGGTGCTTGCTGTGCCACGGCGAGCTGTACCGGCTGCGGCCTCCACCGCGCTACCTCGGCGCCTTCTACCTCTGGGTGTCCGTGGGAGGCGTGGTTGGCGGCGCCTTCGTCCACCTGGCGGCCCCGCGCCTCTTCCGCTTCTACCTGGAGTACCCGCTCGCCCTGGGCGCCTGCTGCCTGTTGGCGGCGCTCGTCCTGGTGCGCCGCTCCCCGGGCGAGTCCGTGTCCCGGGCCGCCCTCCGCTTCGTGCCGGCCCTGCTGCTGCTGCTGGTGGCGGGCTGCCTCGGGCTGGCCATCGCGGAGACGCGTCCCTTCATCGCGGCCTGGCGCGGCTTCTTCGGCGTGGTGCACGTGGCGGAGACGCCGGACCGCGACGACGTGGGCCACGTGGTGATGTTGCGGCACGGCGTCATCCTGCACGGCTACCAGTACACCCATCCGGAGCGGCGGATGCGGCCCACGACCTACTACACGCCCGAGAGCGGGCTGGGCCTGGCGTTCGCCGAGCAGCGCCGTCTCAAGGAGGCCGCGGGGCTGCCGTCCTCGCTGCGCGTGGGAGTGCTGGGGCTGGGTGTGGGGACGTCGGCCGCGCTGGGGCGCTCCGGGGACAGCTTCCGCTTCTATGAGATCGACCCGCGGATCATCGCCCTGGCCCAGGGCGAGGGCGGCTACTTCTCCTTCCTGCGCGACACGCCGGCGCGGGTGGAGGTGGTGGAGGGAGACGCGCGGCTCCTGCTCGAGCAGGAGCTGGAGCGCGGCCAGGGGCAGGGCTTCGACGTGCTCGCGGTGGATGTCTTCAGCTCGGACTCCATCCCCATCCACCTGCTCACCGAGGAGGCGGTGGCCGTCTACCGCAAGCACCTGGCGCCCGGGGGCGTGCTGGCGCTGCACATCAGCAGCCTGCACCTGGACCTGAGGCCCGTCGCCCTGGCGCACGCGAGGACCTTCGGCCTGTACGCCACGCAGGTGGCGACGGAGCCATCGCAGGACGCGAGCCCCAGCATCTGGCTGTTGCTCAGCCCGGAGGCGAGCTTCTCGCGAGGGGCCACCTTCCTGCGAGAGGAAGACCGGCTGCAGCGCCCCATGCTCACCGGGCCTGCCCGGGCGCGGTGGACGGACGAGCGCAGCAGCGTGTTGCAGGTCGTCCGGGGGCTCGGGGTGGGCGTGCAGGGCATGGTCAACGAGCCGGCCCCGACGTCGGCTCCGGTCGCGGCTCCCGCCGGGCCGTGACGCGCGGGAGGGGCGCCGCGCTCAGTGCACCACGGTGACGGGGCGGCCCGCGTGCTGGACCACCCTGTCACTGACCGAGCCGAGCAGCCACTTACTACCGGGGTTGAGGCCGCGGGCACCGATGACGATGTGGTCCGCACCCAGCGCGTCGGCCTGGGCCACGATGGTGTCGGCGGGGCGGCCAATCTCCACCACCTTCTCCACCTGGGCCTTGGGCAGATCCGCGGCCACCTCGTCGAGCATGCGCCGCACGGCCTCCATCTGCTCGGGGGTGCGCTGCGGGCCGGAGATGATCTCCGCGTCCATGAATCCGAAGGGGAGCACTCGGGGCGGCTCGAGCACGAAGAGCAGGGTGATGCGAGAGTTCGTCTGCTGCGCCAGGTCATGGGCGAAGCGCGCCGCCTTGCGCGAGCTGTCCGAGCCGTCGATGGCGACGAGGATGTGCTTGATCACGTCCGCTCCTCCGGGAAAGGACTGGGGCGAGGACCCCATACCGTCAGGGTGGGTCGGCGGGCGTCAGGAGCAAGCCGGGACCCCGCCCCCGCCGCGGAAGAGCCGGCGGGCGTCTGCCTTATCGGCCTGGTACCAGGGAGGCGAGCCAGCGCCAGCTCCGGGAGTTCGGACGGGGCCTACGGCTTGATGGTGGTGACGAACTTCGTCTTCCCGCCCTCGACCTTGAGGATGACGGCCTGCTTCACCGCGTCGCGGTTCTCATCGAGGTTGATGGTGCCGGCCACGCCCGGGAAGTCCTTGGTGGAGGCGATGGCATCGCGGATGGAAGCGCCCTTCAGGTCCGGCGCGCGCTTCATCGCGTCGATGGCCAGCCGCGCGGCGTCATAGGCCAGGGCCGCCACGCTGTCCGGCACGCCGCCGTAGGCCGCCTTGTACCGGGTGATGAACTCCTGCACGCGCGGGTCCGGGTTATCCACCGAGTAGTGGTTGGAGTAGTAGCTGCCCTCGATGGCCTCGCCGCCCAGCTCGAACAGCTTGTCGGACTCCCAGCCATCGCCGCCGAGCAGCGGCACGGTCAGCCCTAGCTCGCGCGCCTGCCGCGCGATGATGCCCACGTCCGTGTAATAGCCCGGCACGAAGATGCCGTCCGGCTTCGTCATCTTGATGGCGGTGAGCTGGGCGCGGAAGTCCGTGTCGCCCTTCGAGTAGCTCTCGTTGCCCAGGATGGCGCCGCCCATCTCGGAGAACTTCCGGCTGAACACGTCCGTCAGGCCCACCGAGTACGCGCTCTTGTTGTCCTGCAGCACCGCCACCTTGTTCATCTTCAGGTGGTCGCGGGCGAACTTCGCCATCACGTAGCCCTGGAAGGGGTCGATGAAGCAGACGCGGAAGATGTAGTCGCCCTTCTTGGTGACGGCGGGGTTGGTGGACGAGGGGGTGATCATCGGCACCCCGGCCGCCTGCGCCTTGTCCGCCATGGCCATCGAGTTGGACGAGGCGGCCTCGCCCAGGAGGACGAGGACCTTGTCCTGGGAGATGAGGCGGGTGGCGGCCTGGGCCGCCTCCTCGGGCCGGCCCTGGCTGTCGTAGACGCGCACCGCGAGCTGCTTGCCCTTCACCCCGCCCGCGGCGTTGGCCTCCTGGATGGCCATGGCGATGCCGTTGCGCCCCGAGATGCCGAAGGTGGCCTCGCTGCCGGTGAGGCTGCCCACCTGGCCCAGCAGGAGGGTGTCCGTGCTCCCCGGGGCCCCGCTGGCGGAGGCCGCGGCCGGCGCGGTGGCGGGCTCGGAAGAGGGCGCGGGCTGCGCCTTCTTCTCACAGGCGGCCACCAGCACGGTGAGCGCGGCGAGGAGCAACGGGGCGGGACGGCGCATGCGGACTTTCCTCCAGGGAACGAAAGGCGCCCGCCTTCTAGCTCAGCATGACGCGCTGCTCCAACCGTGGGACACGGAGAAAAATCGGAGAAATAAATCAGGGAGGAAACTCCCGGAGGGCCGCCGCGATAATCCTTTTGTAAGCCGGGCGGCGCTGGCGCTGCCCCCTCACTGGAGATACCCAAATGAAGATCGGTGGCTTTCAGCTTCCCAAGATTGACCTCGGCAAGATCATCGGCGGCTCCCTGCTCAACGGCGTCAAGGACGCGCTGAAGAACGTCATCGGC
>NZ_DASVSO010000013.1:0-9760 GCF_036388035.1 Archangium sp. | reverse complement strand
CGCGACTCCCGATGCGGGCAGCCGCAAGTTCACGTTCTGGAAGAGAACGTTGGAGAGGGTTCGGAAAACCACCAGGTTGGGCGAAGCCACCCGGAAATCGACCGTGACCTTGCCGCTGCTCTCGAGGCGGCCGGGCTGCGCGAGTCTGGACAGGTCCTGCTCCAGCTCACCCCGGACCGCCAGGCGGCGCCGGTCTGCGCCGAGTTCGAGCCGGCCTTCGGCTTTCAGCTGGGTACTCGTCCCCGCGTTGGACAGTCGCAGGTCGGGGATGTGAATGACGCCATTGGGCTTCCGGCGAGCGGAGAACGACCATTCCAGGTCCTGCACTGGATAGGGCAGCGCCGGCCTCTGTTCGAGGGAGCGGACCTTCAAGAGTTGTTTCAGTTCGATTTCGTCCGCTTCCCACTTCTCGGTGAAGGTGGCGGTGGTGTCGCTGGACACGTCGGCGAATGACAGCCGGCGCTCGCCCATGCGCACGGTGAGTTTTTCCACCGTCAGGTTGCTGTGGACCCTTCGCAGTGGCCCATCGACGTGCGACTCGACCTGCCAATGCAGCGCGGGGAGGTTGAGGGACTGGGCCTTTTCTCTCCAGCGGATACCGCGCGCGTCCACCACTGCCTTTCCCTCGAAGCTGGCGGTGCGCAGAGGGGCAGGGGCCAGGCTCGGGGTTCCGTCGGCGGCGAGGTCCGTGAGCACGCCGAGAAGCGTGCCCCGCAGTTGGACGTTCAGCGCGAGCTGCGAGGGATCCAGCTCCGCGGGCACCCGCGCCTTGGCCAGGAGAGGAGACAGCGCACCGAGGGGCGGAACGTCGCCCTTGACGTCAAAGCGAAGCGCGCGGGCTTTTCGATCGAACGCCAGTGCGGCATCGAGTGCGAGCTTCAGCCCCGCATGGCTGGTGAGCCCCAGCCGGAGCGACGGCTTTCGGCGATCGAGGTCCAGCGTCAGGGTCTGGTGCTGAGGGCCCGCGTCGTTCTCACCGACGCGCAGCCCTTCGATTTGAAGATCCAGCTCGCCCTTGTGCCGCCAGGAATCTCCTCGCGAGCGCATCACGACGGCGAGGTTGCTGGCCGACACGTCGTCCCAGCCCGGCCGCTGCAGGCGCAGCTCCGTTCGGTGCTCCACCCGTGGTGAGGAGGAAAAGAGTGCCGCCAGCTTGCCTGTGGAGGCCAGGTTCACGGCCAGGTGCTTCCAGGGAAGGCGTGCGGCGACCGACTCGGGGATGAAGGGCCGAGCGGCGACGAGGTCCGGGGTCTGGACGGCCAAGGTGTACGCCACATCGTCGGTCCCCTTGGTGGCATTCATCGACGCGTGCATCGTGCCAACGTCGAGCTCCAGCCGAGCGCGGGCCCGGCTGAGCCGCGGCTCGTCCAACCGGGGGAACGCCTCCGACGCGTTGAGCTTCACGTGCACGGGGCCTTTCAGCACCTCGCGTCCATCCGCCGTGACCACCTGGAGCGCCCCCACGGACACGTCCGCCTTCAGTGCGAAGGGCGGCTCACCCGCCAAGGGGGCATGGAGCTGCAATCCCAAACGGTCGGCGGTCGCACGGAGCCCTGCTGCACGAACGTCCAATGCCTCCACCATTCCGGACAGGGCCGCATCCCCCGCGACCTTGATGGGCGATGAGAGCTCTGGCCGCAGCTGTTGGCCCTTCAGTTCACCGTGGGCCTTCGGAACACGAAGCGTGGTGGGCCCCCCGACCTCGAGCCCCTGGAGCGCGAACGCGAGTTGAGCGGCCAGCCCCTGTTGGGGATCCGGGGTCGCCACCAGGGAGACCCGTCCACCGCCGAGTGCCACCCGAAGATCGTCTTGAACGAGCTGGAGGGCCGCAACGTCGATGTCCAGCCCGAGTTTGCCTTGGGCTCCCAGCCGCGGCATGGCGCTGAGCGTGACCTCCTGGGCGTCCAGGTGCACTGCACCGCGCTCGATGGAGAACGGACGCCAATCGGCGGGGACCTGTTGCAGCAGCCGTCCGAGATCGAGATCCACCAGGGCCCGCGTCACGACTGGCGGAACATCCGCTGCATCCGGAAGCACCCACTGGGCTTGCACTTCGGCGCTGTCGGTCAGCTGGGTTCGGTCCAGCTCGATGGCGATGTGCCGCTTCTCGCCATCGAACTTCGCGGAGGCCGTGCCGTGCAGCAGTGCGCGGACCGTGAACTGTGGATTGAAAGTCTGCCGTGCGACATCGAGGTCCACCCGCGCGCGAGCGGCAGACGCCCCTGCCTCCGCCGAGAGGGTCAGTTCCAGCTGGGCCAGGGCCGACGGAATGGCTGAGCCTTCACGGCTCAACTCCAGTGGAAGCGGCGTTCCGGGTTGGCCTATTTTCGCGGAGACCTTCCAGCCATCGTCCTGGGGGTTCGCTTCGACCGTGGCTGCGAGTCCACGCAAGTCCCAGCGATCGATCACCTCACCGTTGCGGACGCGGACGTAGCTCAACGACACGCCCGACACTTCGACTTTCCCGACGGGAGGCGCGGAGGCCAGGAGGGCAGCGACCTGCTGAGAGCCTCCGAGTGGCGCTTCAACGGGCGGCGGCTCAGGGGCTTCCGGCCCCATCAATGCCGTGAGCGAGGTGGCCCCCGCCTCGTCGGCCACCAGGGCAAAGGCCGCGTCCCGCACCGCCACCCGCTCAACGAAGGTGGTCCCGCTCAGCAGCGAGCGGGGCGACCATTGCGCCTCCAGGGTGCCGATGCGCAGCAGCTCGGGCACGATGCTTTGAAACGGCGACGGGGTATGCACCACCAGCCCTTCCAGTCGCAGACCCGAGAGCAGGGCGACCTGGGCTGTTTGGTAGTCCAGCCGCAGGCCCGTGGCCGCTTCCACCCTGGAGACGATGCGCTGTTTCAACCAGGGACGGTCGAGGTTGTGCAGAGCGGCCACCGCGGTGACCAGCACCAGCGCGGGGGGCCCCACGAGAAGCAGGAGCACGCCTGCGATGATTCGAGCCAACCGCCGACGAGGTCGTCCAGCTCCGAGGGATTCCATGATGTTCGGTCGGGAGCGAGCGGTCACCCGCGTCCTACCATGCGGCAGAATCGGCTTTCAATCGCCGGGACCCGGCGGGCTCGGCACCTGCTTACACGGGGCAGGGGCGGGTGCTCACGCGGGGTCGAGGCCCAGGCGAGCATCCGCCGGGCGGCCCTCGAGTACGTGCCGGGTGGGGTGTGGGGTGGGGTGGGCGAGGCGGGGGTTGCCCCCGCCGTCATCTCCAAAGATCAGGATTCGTCCATTTCTAAACGGGAGCTGGACGAAAACTTCTCTCAGAGTAGAATGCCCTGCGGAAAATTGTACAGGTTTTCACACTGAAGTGGGGGCTCACCTTATCGCGTTGGCGCCATCGGGTCCTGAGCGCACGCGGTGTGGTCGCAATCCGGCATGAACCATTCCAAGTTCCTGAGTCCCTCGAAGCGGGCCGCGCCAGTCCTGGCGCCGCGTCCCGGGCATCGCCTTTCCTCCGTCGTGGCGGCCTGCTTCCTGGGAATCCTGGCGGCGTGCTCGGAGGAGCGGAGCTCGCTGGAGAACTCGGCCCAGGGGCTCCACGACAGCGCGCCTCCCTACTGGGATGGAGGCACCGGCCCGGCCGTCCACCACCCCCCGGTCTCCTGGCCCGCGGAACCGGTCGCCTCTGAGTGCGGGGTGACCTGCGGAGAGTGGCTGCCCTACACCCGCTTCCAGAATGCGCTGAACGACCCGCGCACCAAGGACCCGTCGAACGGCGGCACCTCGCCGCAGAACCACGTCAACATCGCCTCGTCGTGCGTCGACAAGGCCCTGCCCAGCGTCTACTACGCTCTCCACAAGCACCCCACGGACCCGACCAAGGACGTTCTCTTGTTCCGCTGGCGCGTCGGCCAGGACGCGCACACCTACGCCACGGGTCCCTCCGCCGGCACGTTCCGCTCGGGTGACCCCTGGAGTTCGGCGCTCTGGACGGTCCTCTTCAACCTCGACGGCAGCGGCTACCGCACCCTCGCCGCGCACATCAACGGGTCGGCCGGTTCCCCCTCGGCGCCCGTCGACACCCTGGCGGGCATCTACGGCAAGATTCCCACCCAGTCGATCAACTACCTGGACGATCCGGCCAACATCAAGCTGCTGGGGACCCAGCCGACCGCCTTCGTCGACGAGGGCACCGAACGCCTCCTCAACTTCACACCCCCGGACGGCACGGCGGCCCCGAAGTCAGTCTGGGGGGATGGCTCCGTGGCGACCGTCTGGGACTACGGCACCACCCGCGCGCAGCTCGTCACCAATAGCCCCTGCACCGAGTACTTCATCGACTACCAGATCCCGGTGGCGATGCTCGATGCGAGCGCGCACGGCGGTCCCAAGGTCACTCGCTCGACGCCCATCTCGATGCTGTTCTGCACCGCGAACAGCCTGAACAATCCCTTCCAGAAGGACTGTGCCCTCAACCGGAAGTGGACCGCGAACACCAACACTCCCGGCCCCTTCGGTGACTTCATCTCCTTCGACAAGGACGACTCCTACGCCCAGCCGCTCATCACCGCGGTGACCGCCAAGGCGCCGAGCACCTGCGCCGACACCTACGAGCTCACCGCCAAGGTGCAGGACGCCCTGTGGGTGAACTCCCAAGAGGTGGTCGAGCCCTCCGTCAAGAAGGTGAGCTTCTGGTACTACCACGACAGGGACCTCGACGGCGTTTCCGACGACGGGAGCACCTGGCGCTGGGCGGCGGACGGCACCCTCGCGTCCGGCAAGCTCAACGAGTGGCGGGCCCGCTGGGACAGCCGCGACCTGCCACGTGGCAACTACCTCATCGGCGTGCAGGCGGTGGATGACAACACCCGTCTGGACGACGGGATGACGCCGACCGGGATAGACAACCGCACCTTCTCCTATGTCACGAGCGACAGCCTGGGGCAGGTGTACATCGGCGGTTCGTGGCACATCGACACGGCGAACTTCCCCGGCCACTTCCCGGTGATGACGCCGCAGGCGAGCGAGAACTGGTACGGCAACCCGCTCATCACCGGCGTCCAGGTTGCCGGGACGGGAGTGGACCTGGCGCTCAACACCTGCGGAGTCGCGCCGACCCTCGGCATGACCGGCACCCCCGGCGAGCTCATCGCGGGCGACAGCGTGAACTTCACCATCACCGTGGGCAACCCCAGCAGCACGACCCCCCTGGACGTGTCCCGCATCGTGGGCGAGCTTCCTCCGGGGTTCAGCTACGTCAACGGGACCACCAGCGGGCCCTTCGGCAGCGCCAACCCGGTCGTCAGCGGGAGCACCCTGACCTGGAACTTCAGCCCCGTCGTCACGGTCGGCACGAGTGCGAGCCTCAGCCTGACCTTCAAAGCGACCGCGGGCAGCGTGGTGGGCAGCTACAACGCCCAGGCGAAAGCAGACACCATCTCCGGCACCATCACCAGCAATCCCGTCCCGCTCACGGTCTACTCGGCGCGGGCCTCGCTCACCCAGGCGCCCAGCCGGTACTCGGTCAAGGCGGATGGGGTCACGCAAGTCAAGTACACCCTCACCTACGCGAACGAGTCGTCGGTGACGCTGTCCAACGCGACCCTCACCAACCCCCTTCCCGCCAACGTCAAGTACGAGAGCTGCACGGGAGGCACCTCCTGCTCGTTCAGCGGCGGGCAGGTGACGTGGCCGTTGGGGACGCTCGCCGCGGGCACGAAGGGGAGCGTGACGTTCAACATCTCCGTCACTCCCGCGTTCACCGCGTCCTCGCTCACCAACGTCGCCACCCTCCAGGCCACCGTGCCTGGCGGCAGCCCGCTCCAGCGCTCGTCCACCAGCACCATCGCCGTCGAGCGGCCAGTCCCCGTGTTCAGTCTCTCGATGACGTCGAGCGTGGCCGTCGTCAATCCGGGCGGCTCCGTCACGTGGACGCTCACCTATGAAAACCAGGGCGACGGCTCGGCGGATGGCAGCCTCCTCGTGAGCGCCCTGCCCGCCGGCTTCACCTTCGTCAACGCCAGCTGCTCGTTCACTGGCAGCGCGCACTTCAAGAGCTGCACGCACTCCAACGGAACAGTCGAGTTCCGTGACGCGGGAGGCGCAAGGGTCGCGGTGGGGCCTGGCGGGAAAGGCTCGGTGTCATTCTCCGCGACCGCGGCAGCCGCCCCCTTCACCCACCCGAATCCGGGCGTGAACCGCGCCACCCTCAGCCCACTCACGGGGCCCGGTGCCGCGCAGGCCCAGTCCTCCGTTGGTGTTTCCGGGGATTACTATTGCAACAACACCTTCTACTTCCGGCGCGGTGTGGACAACCAACAGGCGACGGTGCGTCCCGCCTCCCTCAATCCGCCCACGGACAGCACCCCCTACAGCACCCTGGTGACGGCCACCTCGGAGTATGGCGCTACCGCTGATCTCACGTTCCTTCAGGAGCCGGCCTTCCCGCAGCAAACGGCCATCGGGGGATTGACGCCCACCCTCATTCTCTACCTGACCGTTCCTCAGGGTGGTGGCCAGATGCATATCGACCTGTACAAGGTCAATACCACCACCAATGCCAGGACCCTGATTTCCCAAACGACACCGGTGGACTTCAGCCTCGGCAATGGTTCGGCCACGCTGATCACCCACCAGCTTCCCGCGGTGGCGGCGGGCACGACGGTGCAATCCACTGAGAAATTGCAGTGGGTCATCAGGTTCAAGGCGAACGGCGGGACTCGTAACATCACGCTTCACTACGACTCCCTCACGGAGCAGTCCCGGTCGGCGTTCTGTCCGGCCACTGCCCCGGCCAACCTGTCCCTGTCCAACACGGTCGACAAGCTGCGGATCTCCGGGGCGGTCGAGAAGCTCACCTACACGCTGAGCTACGCGAACGTGGGTAGCTCCTCCGCCTCCAACGTCGTGCTGACGGATGACCTCCCGGCGGGGATGACGGCCTGCGAGTACTCCATCGACAGCGGCTCGACCTGGCAGGCGTGCTCGGCGGCGGCGAGCAGCCCGCAGCGCCACGTCTTCTCCCTGGGCGCCCTCGCCGCCGGAGCAACCGGCACGGTGCAGGTGCGGGGCAACTCGCCAGCCTCGCCCACCTCGGGCCAGCCGCTCGTCAACACGGCGACCCTCACCAGCAATGAGACCTCACCGCTCAGCGCGACGGCTTCCACCACGATCACGGGGAGCGCCCTGCCGATGCTGACCATCACCGGTGCCGCGGACAAGGTGGTCGTCGGACCAGGAGGGGTGGTCACCTACACCTTCCAGGTGGAGAACGTGGGCACGGGGACGGCGACGAACGTGGCGGTGTCCAATGCCATCCCGGCCACGTCCTGGTACCAGTACGTGGCGGGCAGCATCACGGGCGGCGTTACCCCTTCGGCCTCGGGCAGCAACCTGAGCTGGCCCATCGGCACCCTGCCCGCGGGCTCCACGGCCACCCTGAGCTTCCGGATGGTCGTCTCCGCAACTGGACTCCCGAGCGGACTGACCGCGCTGGATGACTTCGCGACGGTCTCCGACAGCAGCTCCTGCACGGGCGCGTCCAGGCCCGCGAGCTGCACGAGCAACACGGTCACCGTCCTGGCGGACGGCAATGCGAACCTGACGCTGAGCAGCTCGGGCACGCCGACGTCCGTCGTGCCTGGGCTGCTCATTGAGTACACGCTGACGGTGGGAAGCGCGGGCTCCTCCACGGCCACCGGGGTGGTGCTCAGCGACTCCCTCCCGCCCTACACGCGCTTCGAGTCCATCACCCAGGGGAGCGGGTCGTACGACGTCGGTAAGAACCAGGTGAACTTCTCCCTCGGAGACCTCGCCCCCGGGCAGACCCGGGAGCTCAAGTTCCGGGTGCGGGTCGATAACTCCCTGCCAGGGCGCCTGACGCCCCTGGTCAACAAAGCCTCGGTGAGCGCCAGCAACGCGCAACTCCGCGAGTCGACCGTCGCGACCTCAGTGGAGCGAGAGCGCATGAGCCTCATCAGCAGCGGCCCGGCGAGCCTGCCAGGCCCTGCCGCGCAGCTGGCAGCCAGTGCCTCGAACACGACGACCCTGAAGGTCAACAGCTCCGCGCTGCTCGAGGTCGGAGGGTACCTGTCCCTCAACGGGACGGTCGCTCGGATCACGGGCATCGCCGGCACGACGGTGACGGTGGCCTCGCCGGTGAACGGGAGCATGGGGGATAAGCTCTGGCGGAGCGCGGCGTATACGGTCAGTTACGCCAACAACGGGAACGCCGGCGCTGAGTCGGTGGTCGTCACCAGCCATCTGCCGGCAGGGTGGCTCTACGTCGGTTCTTTCCCTGAGGCCAACGCCAAACCGGGCGTGGGGACGACGGGCAGCGTGAGCTGGAACCTGGGGAGCGTCGCCGCCAGGGAGTCTTCCTCGTTGCAGGTCGTGGCGATTCCGACTCGCACCGATACGCTCCCGTCCGAGGTCGTCGACTTCTACTCCTGCCCCAGCGCGACAAGGTCGGATTGCTCCGACTCCGTCACCACCCAGGTGGGTGGACTGAGCGTGACGAAGAGCACCAGCACGCCCGTGGTGTCCGCGGGCGGGACCGCCACGTACACGATTACCGTGGAGAACTCCCTCAACACGAGCGTGGAGGGGATCTCGGTCACCGACCTCTTGCCGAGCGGGTTCCGCTACCAGCCGGGCTCCAGCACTCTGGCGCCCACCTCCGTCCACCAGGGGGGACAGCCGACGTGGTCTGGGCTCGCGGTGACCATGGGGGCGCCGCTGGTGCTCACCTTCAAGGTGGACGTCGACGTGTCCACCGGTACCGGCACCTACAACAACGAGCTGTCGGTGGTGGCTCCCACCGGTGTGGGCGTCACGCCGTTCGACGCGCTCAGCACCACGGCTGAGGACGTGACGGTGTTGGACGCGAAATCCTTCGTGGTCGCCGGCCACGTCTTCCGGGACCGGCCAGCGCTCGGCGTCCACGATAACGACGACACCGGTCTGGAGGGCGTGGTGGTGGAGGTCAACGGTGGCCCCACCCTCGGACTGTTCAGCACCCAGACGGACGGCTTCGGCTACTTCCAGCGCATCCTCCGGACAGGGACGACGGAGACCTGGAAGGTGTCCATCCCCACGGGAGCATCGAATCAGAACGTGCTGAACGGCCTGGTGCTGTACAGCGCCTACTCCACGCCGGTGGATCTCAATCCCAGCAGCCCGGCAGCGACGAGCCTCCGCTTCGGCTACATCCCCACCGCGGAGGCCACCTACACCGTCAGCACCGAGGTGACGGCGGGCGGCAGCGTTTCGTCACCCAGCAGCGCCAAGGTGACGCACGGCAAGACGGCCACCTTCACCGTGACGCCTGACACCGGGTACGTGGTGCAGAGTGTGACGGGTTGCGGCGGCACCCTCTCTGGTACCACCTACACCACGGCCGCGGTGACGGGGGACTGCACCGTCTCCGTCTCCTTCATCAGGGAGTACACCGTCAGCACCGAGGTGACGGCGGGCGGCAGCATCTCGCCCGGCAGCGCCAAGGTGGTGCACGGCGGCACCACCTTCTTCACCGTGACGCCTGACACCGGGTACGTGGTGCAGAGTGTGACGGGTTGCGGTGGCACGCTGGCCAAGGGCGTCTACACCACGGCTGAGGTGACGGAGGACTGCACCGTCTCCGTCTCTTTCATCAAGGAGTACACCGTCAGCACCGAGGTGACGGCGGGTGGCAGCATCTCGCCCGGCAGCGCCAAGGTGGTGCATGGCGGCACCACCTTCTTCACCGTGACGCCTGACACCGGGTACGTGGTGCAGAGTGTGACGGGTTGCGGTGGCACGCTGGCCAAGGGTGTCTACA
>NZ_DASVSO010000012.1:0-3682 GCF_036388035.1 Archangium sp. | reverse complement strand
TCCTCCGGCTGGAACCTGCCCTCGATGTTCCTCAGGCGCAGGAAGCTGTCCACGCGGAACACCACGTTGTTCAACCAGCTCCCATCGGCGATGAACTCGGCCACCTGCCGGGACTCCCACTCCAGCCGCAGCCGCACCTTCTCGTACTCCTCCGGGCCCTTCGCCGACAGCAGCGCGAGCACGTTGCACCAGACGCGGTCCCGGTAGTACCGCAGCCCCGTGCTGGTGAGCAGCTCGTCGAACGTCCCGAACAGGCCGCTGAACAGGCGCATGCCACCGCCGAACTCGCGCGCGAGCACCTCCTGTAACTTCGGGTTGCAGCGCACCAGGACGTTGTTCATCTGGTCATGGTCGAACTTCCGCCGCGCCATGAGCTCCGCGTCCCCCGCATCTCCGTCCTCCACGAGGATCTCGTGGATGCCACGGGACAGATCGAAGTTGATGTGGGCGTTGATGCCGAGCATCAGGTTCTGGAGGATGCTCGAGCGACCGTCCCCGGCCCGCTCCTCGGCGAACCTCCAGGCCGCGCACACGGGCTTCCGCAGCGACTGGAAGTAGTGCAGGCAGAACCGGCCGGCGAGGCGATCCACCCAGTCCGGGTCGAAGAAGATGGGGGTCTTGAAGTCCTCATTTCCCCCATGGATGGCGGCGTTCACCTGGGCCGTCATGACGTAGTAGGCGCGCAGGAAGATGGCGCGTCGATCGCCCCGGGCATAGAGCTCCCGCAGCTTCTTCTCCATGCACACGAGCGCCTCGCCCGTCGTACGAGGTCTGTGTAGCTTCGTGTCGCAGTCGGCGCCGCATGGCTCGTGTGTGAGCTTCGACGCGGTATAGGCATCCGCCATTGGAAGTTCTCCCCTCTCGGTACTCACCGTCCAGGAGAGACGGAGGGGAGGCGTTCCACTTGTGACGCGGAGCCCACCCGCGAGCGAGCCAGCGGGCCCACGCGAGGCCGACTCGCTAGTCGCGGCGGTACATCGTCACCACGCACGCGCCGCCGAGGCCCAGGTTGTGTTGCAGGGCGACGCGGGCGTTCTCGACCTGGCGCTGCTCGGCCTGGCCGCGGAGCTGCCAGACGAGCTCAGTGCACTGCGCGAGGCCGGTGGCGCCCAGCGGGTGGCCCTTGGAGAGCAGGCCGCCCGAGGGGTTGGTGACGAACCGCCCCCCGTAGGTGTTGTCCCCGTCCCAGATGAACTTCTCCGCCTCGCCCTCCTTGCACAGGCCGAGCGCCTCGTAGGTGAGGAGCTCGTTGGCGGTGAAGCAGTCGTGCAGTTCGACGACGTCCACGTCGCTGGGGCCGAGGCCGGACTTCTCGTAGACCTGCTTCGCGGCGAGGACGGCCATGTCGAAGCCAATCATCTTGATCATGCTGTCGCCGAAGCTGGAGGGCAGGTCCGTGGTCATCGACTGAGCGGCGATGTACACGGGGTTGGAGATGCCCAGCTTCCGGGCGAAGTCATCCGAGCAGACGATGGCGGCGGCGGCCCCGCAGGTGGGCGGGCAGCACTGGAAGCGCGTGAGCGGATCGAACACGTCGTCCGAGGCCAGCACCTCGTCCACCGAGAGCGTCTGGGTGAAGAGGGCGTAGGGGTTCTTGCTCGCGTGCTTGCGGGCCTTCTCCGAAATCTTGGCGAAGGTCTCGCGCTTCGTGCCGTACTTCCAGCGGTACTCCCGACCGGCGCCGCCGAACATCTGCGCGGCGAAGGGCGCCTGGTTCATGCCCTGGGCCCGGTTCATGGTGTCCACGTGGCGCTCGAGCGGGTTGGCGCGGTCGTCGTACTTGGAGCCGAGCGCCCCCTTCTCCATCTTCTCGAAGCCGAGCGCGAGGACGCACTCGGCCATGCCGCCCTCGACGGCCTGGCGCGCGAGGTAGAGCGCGGTGGAGCCGGTGGAGCAGTTGTTGTTGACGTTGATGACGGGGATACCGGTGAGGCCCACCGAGTACACGGCGCGCTGGCCGCAGGTGCTGTCGCCGAAGACATAGCCGGCGTAGACCTGCTGGATGTCGCCGTAGGCGATGCCCGCGTCCTTGATGGCCGCGTGCGCCGCCTTGGTCGCCATCACGTCGTACTCCTCGCTGGCGCCCGGCTTGGCGAACTTCACCATCCCCACTCCGATGACATTGACCCGACGTCCCATGATTGCTGTTCCTTTCGTGTGGGTTCGCGCGACCATCAGATGAGCTGCTTGAGGAAGCCCAGGCGAGAGGCGAGCCGGACGTCCCCGTCCACCCGCAGCTTGCCGTGCTGGTAGAGGCGCTGCACGGCCTGCGGCTCCTGCACCAGGGCCGCCAGCTCCTCGTCCGAGAGACGAAGCGTCAGGTCCGCCTTGTCGGCCTTCCCGTCGTGCACGCCCGGGGCGTCCTTCAGGTCCACCACCCAGGAGCCCTGGGGCTCGGTGACGAGGAACTGGATGACGGCCCCCACCTCGCGGGCCAGCTCCGGCTTCTGCGCCAGCCGCTCGCCGAGCGCCTTGAAGATGGCCGGAGCGCGGCCGCTGCCCGCGTTGGACGCCCCGCTGCCCGAGGCCGGAGCCGGAGCCGGAGCCGCCTTCGCGGCGCCCTCGCCGGAGGGAGCGGAGCCAACCTTGGCGAGGAAACCGAGCTTCTGCGAGGCCATCACGTTGCCGGTAATCTTGAGCTTGCCGCCGAAGTAGAGCTTCTGCGGGTCCGCCTTGCCGGAGGTCATCGCGAGGAAGTCCGCGTCGGTGAGCTCCAGGGTGCAGTCGGCCTTGCCCTGCGCGCCCTCCTGCACGGAGCCGGCGCCGCTCTTGAGATCCAACGTCCAGGCGCTCTCCGGCTGGGTCAGCTTGAAGAGGTAGACGTTGGCCACCTTGCCCACGAGCTCGGGGTGCTGGGCCACGTACGTGCGGAGGGCCTCGAAGACACGGGTGCTGGCGGAGGGCCCACCCGAGGCCTTGGCCGGAGCGCTCGCCTGCGCGGGGGCGGCGGGCTTGCCCTGGGCCTTCGGCACCTCCTTATAGAGCTCGACGGCGGCGTTGCTGATGACGACCTTGTCGCGCTCGACGACCTTGCAGCGGACGATGATGCGCTCGCCCTCCTTCCACATCTCGGTGCGGAGCGTCTCGCCGGGCAGCACGGTCTCGGCGAAGCGGACGCGGATGCTCTTGAAGAGCCGCGGGTCCCCACCGGCGAAGGCCTTGATGACGTGGCGGCCCACGTAGCCGAAGGTGCACAGGCCGTGGAGGATGGGCCGCTTGAAGCCGAAGTTCTGGGCGAACTCGGGGTCGGCGTGCAGCGGATTCCAGTCCCCGGACAGCCGGTAGAGGAGCGCCTGGTTCTCATGCGTCTTCTCGGTGAGGACGGCGTCGGGGGCGCGCTCGGGCGCCACGTTGACGTCGCTCGACGGCCCGCGGTCTCCCCCCCAGCCACCCGCGCCGCGCACGAAGGTGGTGATCTCATTGCGCACGAGCGGCTCGCCCGTCTGCGCGTCGTAGCTGGTGACCTCGGTGACGACGAGCGCGTTCTTGCCCTTGTCGAAGATGTCCTTGATGCGGCCCTTGTGGCGCAGGGAGGCCTTGGGGGGCAGCGGGCGGAGCAGCTCGGTGTACTGCTCGCCGTGGAGGACGCGGTCCAGGCCGTAGTTCAGGCCCGGGGCCTGCTTGCCCTCGGCGGCCAGCTTGAGCACGGTGTTGAGGGCGGGGATGACACCGTAGGTGGGCA
>NZ_DASVSO010000011.1:0-11576 GCF_036388035.1 Archangium sp. | reverse complement strand
CCACAGGGGGTGACCACCTTCAACAACAACCTCATCCGCCCGTCGAGCCACGTGGGGCTGCATCCCCAGCTCGTGGAGTACGACATCACCAAGGCGGATGGCTCCAACGTTGGAATCAACCGCACCCAGACCACCCCGCCCGGTGGCCAGTCCGTCTACCGCTGGTATGCCGGTGACATCAGCGGGTTCTTCACCGGGGTGAACACCCGGAGGGTCCGGCTCGTGGCCACGCCGCTGGAGTTCGGCGGCGTCAACCTCATTCCCGCCGACAAGATCAAGCAGGGCCAGAAGTCCCTGGTGGGCGCCCTCATCATCGAGCCCCCGGGGACGGCCTGGCGCGAGGACGCGGGCCGGCGGACCTCGGCGAGTGTCGGCCCGGACGCCAACCGGGATGGTGTGCCGGACAGCATCGCCTTCCGTGACTTCGCGGTGGTGTGGCAGAAGCAACTGAGTCACCGCTACCGGGATGGCACGGCCGTCGAGAACATCGAGGCCGAGGGCGTCGTCGCCGAGGATCCCCAGGACTCTGGCCAGATGGCCATCAACTACGGGTCCGAGCCGCTGTGGTTCCGCTTCGGCCTGCGCCCCAACGCGCCCTTTGGCAACGAGCCCGGAGGCCTGGGGGCCGTGCCGAACGCCCACGCCGCCTACAGCAACAGCCTGGTGGGAGGAGACCCGGCCACCCCGGTGTTCACCGCCGCGCCCGGCCAACAGAGCCGCCTGCGACTGCTGGAGCCGCACGGAGGCTTCCGCGGCTCCGTCTTCCGGCTGCACGGGCATGTCTGGCAGCGGGAGCCGTACGTGTGTCCGGGCTCGGCCCATCTCGGCCTCCCGGGCAAGTGCCTCCCCACCGAGCTGCCCTCCCGGGGGCTCGGTCTCAATCCCCTCGGTATGTACATCGGCGCCCAGGAGAACTTCCTTCCCTACTCGCACTACGAGGTCCTCCTGCCCAGCGCCGGTGGCGCCAACGCGGTGCCAGGGGACTACCTGTTCCGGGACTACCAGAGCCTCGGCAACCTGAGTGGCCAGTGGGGCCTGCTGCGCGTGCAGTGAGACCGAGACACCCGAGGAACTCCACCATGCAACCGCACGACAACGCCCCCTCCCCCCCGAAGTTCCTCCGGCGAGCCGCCCTCGCCGGAGTGCTCCTCGCCTGCATGGCCCTGGCCGGGTACGCGGCCGTCACCGCGAGGGGACGCGAGCAGCCAGCACCCGCGGCGCCACCGGCGGCGGCACCCACGCCGGTGGCCGTCCCCCAGAAGCTCGTGAAGGGCGGCGCCGTGGTGGAGTTCTCCGCCCTGCCGCCCGGGAGCACCGGAGCGGAGCCTCGGCCGCTGATGGAGGGCGACTACACCGAGGTCCGTTTCCGCATGACCGATGCCACCAGCGGCCTGCCGATGCGGGGCCTGTCCCCCTCGGCCTGGATGGACGTCGGCCGCGCGCTGCCGGGCGCACCGGAGGAACAGCAGCAATGCAAGGACCGGGTCGCGCTCTACCTCAAGGGACTCGTCGGCGTCCGGCCGCTCGTCGACCTCAACAGCTACTACCTGCTGGTGTTGAACCAGGATGCCAGCATCTCGGTCATCGACCCGCTCGTCGGGATGACGGGCAAGACGAGCCTCTACGCCACGGTGGTCATGGAGCGTCCCGGCGCCGATTGGATCAAGAGCCGCGATGGACGGTGGCTCTTCGTGTCGATGCCGCGGGCGGGGAAGGTCGCCGTGGTGGACACGGAGACCTTCCGGGTCAAGGCGCAGGTGGAGACCGGCGAGGAGCCCATGCGGGTCGCCCTCCAGCCCGACGGGCGCTACCTCTGGGTGGGCAACGACGCCAGCTCGGCGGGCGAGAGCGGCGTCACCGTGCTCGACACCGAGTCCCTGAAGCCCGTGGCCCGCATTCCCACCGGGCGCGGGCACCATGAGCTCGCCTTCACCCAGGATGACCGCTACGCCTTCGTCAGCAACCGGGACGAGGGGACGGTGTCCGTCATCGACATCGCGAAGCTCGAGAAGGTGAAGGACCTCAAGACCGGCCCGCTCCCCATCTCCCTGGCGTTCTCTTCCCTCTCCCAGGTGCTCTACGTGGCGGACGGGAAAGACGGGACGATCACCGCCATCGACGGCTCACGGCTCGAGCAGGTCTCCCGGCTCTCCGCGAAGCCGGGGCTGGGACCGATGCGCTTCTCCCAGGACGGGCGCTGGGGCCTCGTGGTCAACCCCTCCGAGCACGTGGTGCACGTCATCGACGCCACGGAGAATCGGCTCGCGCACACGCTCTCCGTGAGCGGTCAGCCCTACCAGCTGGGCATCACCCGGGCGTTCGCCTACGTGCGCTCCCTGGACTCCGAACGGGTGGGGATGATCAACCTCTCCACCCTGGGCGGTGAGCAGCCCAGGGTGCAGGGCTTCGCCGCGGGAGCGACCGCGCCCAACCTCGCGGGAGACCTCAGCATCGCCAGCTCCATCTCCCAGGCCTCCACCGAGGCGGCTGTCTTCGTGGTCAACCCGGCGGACAACACCACGTACTTCTACATGGAGGGCATGAACTCTCCCATGGGGAGCTTCGGCAACTACGGGCACAACGCCCGCGCGGTGGAGGTGGTGGACAGGAGCCTGAAGGAGGTCGAGCCCGGCGTCTATGCCACCCACCTCAGGATTCCGGCGGCGGGCAAGTACGACGTCGCGTTCCTGTTGGACTCGCCGCGGGTGCTGCACTGCTTCAGCCTCGAGGCGAAACCGAACCCCGCCGTGAAGCACGCGCTCGGGGCGCTCGAGCTCCAGTACCTGGACTTTCCCACCCGGGTGCCCGCGGGACAGACGCCGCGCCTGCGTTTCACGCTCGCCGAGGCGGAGACCCACCAGCCCGCGACCGGGTTGAAGGACGTGAAGGTGCTCACCTACCTCGCGCCCGGAAGGCATCGCGCCGAGGTGAGCGCCCGGGAGGTGGAGGCCGGGGTCTACGAGGTGGAGCCGGCACTCGCGGGCGCTGGCGCCTACTACGTCTACGTCTCGGTCCCCTCGAAGAAGGTGCGCTACGGCGGCCTGTCGTACCGCACCCTCTGGGTGGAAGGGACATCGCACGCGAACCAGGAGGAGTCCCGTGTCACACGAGCGCGTTAGCCCCCAGGTCGCGAGTCTTCTCACGCTCCTGCTGCTGGCGGTTCCCACCCACTCCCTTGGAGCGGACGGGCACTGTGCCCACCGGAAGGAGGAGCCTTCCGCCACGGCGCCCACTGCTACCGCGCCTACCACCGAGGTCCGTCTCGTCGACGCCGGGCTGATGGACCAGAGCGGTGCACAGGTCCGGTTCAAGAGCGACGTGCTCGCCGACAGGATCGTCGTCATGGACTTCGTCTTCACCACCTGCACCACGGTGTGTCCCGTCCTCTCGGCGGTCTTCGCCCGGGTCCAGGGCCGGCTGGGCGAGCGGCTGGAGAAGGAGGTGCGGCTGGTGTCCGTCTCCGTGGATCCCACCCAGGACACGCCGGCGCGCTTGAAGGCCTACTCCGCCAGCCACCGGGCGAAGACCGGGTGGACGTGGCTCACCGGAAGCCCGGAGGACATCAAGCAGGTGCTCGAGGGACTGGGGGCCTATACGGCGAACGCCGCCAACCACGCGCCCATGGTGCTCGTGGGCGACGTGCGCACCGGGCGTTGGGTGAGGCTCAACGGGTTCCCCAGCGAGGAGCAGATCCTCGCGAAGGTGGATGAACTGGCCGCGAACCGCCGTGAGGCCACTCCCGTGGCCGCGAAGAGGAACTGACCCATGACGATGCCGTGCAAGACGCTGCTCCTGCTGGCCCTGGTCCTCGGTGTCCACGCGCGGGCGGCGGAGGGTGGAGCCGGCGCGCGCACCACCCCCTCGGCCGAGGAGAAGGCCCGCGCCTGGTTCACCGACACCGTCCTCGTCACACAGGAGGGCAAGCAGGTCCGCTTCTACAGCGACGTGTTGAAGGATCGGGTGGTCGTCATCTCCTTTCTCTTCACGCGCTGCAACACCGCCTGCCCGATGATCGCCGCCCGGCTCAATCAAATCCGGGCGCAGCTCGGCGAGCAGTTCGGGCGCGAGGTGTACTTCATCTCCATCAGCGTGGACCCCGAGCACGACACGCCGCAGCGGCTCAAGGAGTTCGCCCTCAGGCAACAGGCGACGCACGCGGGCTGGACGTTCCTCACCGGAAGCAAGGAGGACGTGAACCAGGTCATCGCCCGGCTCGGCCAGTACGTGGAGAACATCGAGGGACACTCCACGCTCCTCATCGCCGGCAACGAGAAGAAGAAGCACTGGACGAAGATCCGTCCGGACGCGCCCGCCTCGGCCGTCGCCGAGCGGGTGCGGCTCCTCGCCGGGGAATGAGGAGATGAGCTCGATGGGTCCCCGGTTCCTCGCCCTGCTCCTGGGCACGCTGTCTTGCGGCGCCGCCGCGGCTCCGGCTCCGCTCACGCCCCGGGAGCTGGCGGGCAGGAAGATCTACTTCGAGGGGGCGAGCTCCTCGGGCGGGGACATCTCCGCGACGCTCGGTGCCGGGGTCCGCCTGCCGGGCTCCGCGGTCCCCTGCGCCAACTGCCATGGAGAGGACGGCGCGGGCCGGCCCGAGGGCGGACTCCTGCCGCCGGAGATCACCTGGGCGGAGCTCACCAAGCCGTATGGCCACGTCCACCCGAGTGGCAGGAAGCACCCGGCCTTCGACGACAAGAGCGTGGCCCGCGCCATCTCCGAGGGCTTCGACCGTGGCGGAAACCGGTTGGATGCCGCCATGCCGCGCTACTCGATGTCCTGGGAGGACATGACGGGCCTGCTCGCGTACCTCAAGCGCCTGGAGGACGACGGCGCTCCCGGGATGACGGACTCGGCGCTGCGGCTCGGCGTGGTGCTGCCCCTGCGAGGTCGGCTCGCGGAGCCCGGTCGGGCCATGAGAGGGGTGCTGGAGTCCTGGCTCGACGAGGTCAACGCCTCGGGAGGGATTCATGGCCGCAAGCTCGAGCTGGCCGTCGCCGGGTACGACAGCGACCAGGAAACGGGCCTGGCCAGCCTCCAGCACCTGCTGGCCCAGGAGCCCATCTTCGCGCTGCTGTCCGGCTGGGTGCCGGGAGCGGAGAAGGAGCTGGCCGAGCTGGCCGAGCGGGAGAAGCTGCCCCTCATCGGGCCCCTCACGCTGTTCTCACGGGAAGGCGATGCGCCGAACCGGCATGTCTTCCATCTCCTCGCGGGCCCCCAGGAGCAGGCCCGCGTCCTCGTCGAGTACGCCGCGAAGGAGCTGCACCTGGACGACTCCCCGGTCGTCATCCTCCACCCCCACGACGAGGGGCTCTCCGAGACCGCCCGCGCGGCACGGGCCCGCTTCCAGGAGCGCGGCGCGAAGCGGGTGGAGGTGCTCCGATACGAGCGGGGCCGGTTCAATCCAGCGGTGGTGGCGGACCTGAAGCGCAAGGGCACCCGGCTCGTCATGTTCCTCGGCAACGACACGGAGCTGGCCGCGCTCACCGCGAGGGCGCGGGCGCTCGGTTGGGCTCCCTACCTGCTGCTCTCGGGGAGCCTCTCGGCCAGGGCGGCGGTGGAGGCGCCGGCACTCTTCCAGGGACGCATCTTCGTCGCCTACCCCACCCTGCCCTCGGACGAACAGGCGCGTGCCCGGGAAGCCTTCTCGCGATGGAGCGCGCGCACCCATGCCACGCAGGCACACCGGATGGCCCAGGTCTCCGCGTTCACGGCCGCGCGGGTGATGACCGAGGGGCTGCGTCGCACCGGCAGGCAGTTGAGCAGGAAGAAGCTGATCGATCAGCTCGAGGGGCTGTATGCCTTCGAGACAGGACTGGTGCCGCCCTTGAGCTACGGGCCCAATCGACGGGTGGGCGCGCTGGGCTCCTATGTCGTCACGGTGGACCTCACGGCCCGGAGCTTCCGGCCGGTCACCGGGTGGATGGCCCTGACCGAACCGTAGCCGTCTCGAGCTTGCTCCTGGGCGAGTTCCTCCAGCGAGCGCAGGCGCAGTCTGTCCCAGAGGGAGAAGAATCATGTTGCGTATGCCGAAGTCGCACTGGAAGCGCGCTGCCTTCGTGGTGTGTGGAGCCCTCCTCGGACTGGCACCGCTCGTCTACGCGGAGAGCCAGCCCGACGAGCAGCAGCAGCCCCCAACCCTGAGGGCTCCCACCAGGCCTGGGAAAAACGTCCGCTCCGACTCCGAACGTCGGAGCGGGAAGCTCGCCCTGATGGCCAACCAGTTCTTCCTGACCTGCGTGCTGGACCGGCCCAACCAGGTACAGCGCTTCGCCCTCCACTGCCTCGCCACTCCGCATATCGAAGCGAAGATCGCCGACTGCTGCATGGCGGGTGACCACTGGCAGGTGAAGGTGAAGACCTGGGATCCCCGGCCCAACGAGGCGATCGCGAGCAGCCCGGGGGGAGAGGGCGAATACAGCATGCCCGCGCGCGTCTTCTCCTACAGCCACGACTGGGACATGCGCGCGATCGTCGAGTGCAGCTACCTGCACGGCACCAGCGTGTTCCCGATCGAGGCCGACATCCTCGTGGAGACGGGTGGGAGCACCTGCACCGTGCAGCAACTGGGAGCCTTCGACTAGCAGGAGCCCGAGCGGCTTGGACCACTGCTGGACCCTCCTCCCCGGTCGCTGCTGACAGCGCTCGAGCCCCCGCGCTAAGCCTCGGGGCCGGAGGAGGGAACCCATGACGGAGATGAGCTATCGGACGGCGCTGGTGACGGGGGCCTCCAGCGGCCTGGGACGTGGTCTGGCGCTGTGGTTGGGCAAGCGCGGTGTGAAGGTGTACGCCGCCGCGAGGCGCCGCGCCCACCTGGAGGCACTCGCGCAGGAGGCGCGGGCGACCGGCGCCCACATCGAGCCCGTGGAGTTGGATGTCTCCCACGCGGAGGCCACGCTCGAGCGCATCCGCGAGCTGGACGCGGCCTGTGACGGGCTGGATCTGGTGGTGGCCAACGCGGGTGTGGGAGGGCAGACCCACGCCCTGAACTTCCCCTGGGAGCACGCGAAGAAGATCATCGACGTGAATGTCACCGGGGCCGTGGCCACGCTGTCCGCCGTGCTGCCGCGAATGGTGGAGCGCAACCGCGGGCACCTGGTGGGCGTCTCCAGTCTGGCGAGCTGCCGGGGCCTGCCCCACAACGCCGCCTACTCGGCCTCCAAGGCCTTCCTCAACACCTTCCTGGAGAGCCTGCGGGTGGATCTCCACGGCACCGGGGTGCGCGTCACCTGCATCAAGCCCGGCTTCGTGAAGACCGAGATGACGGCCGGCACCCAGCACATCATGCCCTTCCTCCTGGAGACGGAGCCGGCCGTGGAGTTGATGGCCCGGGCCATCCTGCGCGGGGAGGACGAGTACGGCTTCCCGTGGCAGATGGCCCGCGCCGTCGAGGTGGCGAAGCTGGCACCCAACCTCCTCTTCGACGTCGTCGCGAGCAAGGCGCTCTGAGCCCGAAAGGTCTCCAGGCCGGGAGGCGCGCTCAGCGCGTCTCTTCCCCCAGGGGAAGCTCCACGATGAAGGTCGCGCCCTGGCCGGGCTCGCTCTCGACCCGGATGGACCCACCGTGGCGCTCGACGATCTCCCGCGAGATGTAGAGCCCGAGCCCGAGCCCGCTGATGGAGTTGGCGGAGGTCGCGCGCTCGAATCGCTGGAAGATGCGCTCCTGGTTCTCGGCGGAGACCCCCGGGCCCTGGTCCCGCACCTTCACCAGGGCGCGAGGGCCCGAGCGATGGACGGTGACTTCAACGGGTGAGCCCTGCCCGTAGCGGATGGCGTTGGTGATGAGGTTGGTGAGCACCTGCTCGATTCGAAAGCGGTCCCAGGCGCCTTCGACCGCTTCGTGGCACTCGCACGAGAGCAGAGCGCCGCTGGCACTCGCTTGAACGACCAGGCGATCCACGACCTCGTGGGCCAGCTCACAGAGATTGAACCGCTCCGGCGTGAACGTGAGCTTTCCGGTCGAGAGGCGGGAGATGTCCAGCATGTCGTCCACCAGCCGGGTCAGCCGATGGACGCTCTTCTCCGTCTGCGCCACGAGCCGGGTCACCCGTGCGGGCTCGAAGGCCTCCGGACGGCCGAGCTCGATGTTCCGCTTCATCATCTGCGTCTGGAGCTGGATGGAGGTGAGCGGGGTCCTGAGCTCATGGGAAGCGATCGACAGGAACTCGTCGCGAGCACGGATCGCCTCCTCGAGCGCCTGTCTGATCTTCTTCTGCTCGGTGATGTCGTGGGCGAGGATGACGGCGCCGCGAATCTCTCCCGTCTCGGAATCACGGTCCGGGACGAACTCGACGTCCTGGACGGAGTACTCACCCGAGGGCTTGCGCAGCACGTTCTCATACCGGACCGCCTCGCCGGCAAGCGCGCGCTTCTCGTACGGCTCCGCCAGACGTGCGGTCTCCGCGGTCGTGAACTCGTGGCGCTTCCTTCCCCGCATGTCGGAGAACTTCAAGCCGTACCAGCGCTCGTAGGTCCGGTTGGCGAACTGATAGCGCCCCTCGCGATCGATATAGGAGACGAAGGCGGGGAGGCGATCCGTGATGAGGCGCAGCTGCTCCTCGCGTCGGCGAACGGCATCCTCCGCCTGTTTGCGCTCGGTGATGTCGTTGCCCACCACCACGAGCCCCCGCACGGTGCCGTCCGCGCCCAGGTCCGGCAGGTAACGCACCTCCAGGTGGCGCAGCTCCCCCTGGGCGTTTCGCCTCCCTGTCTCGAACCGCATGGCTTCCCCGGACAAAGCGCGCTGATGCAGCGGGTGTACCCGGGCATACAGCTCTTCTCCCAGGAACTCCCGGGTGCGCAGGCCGACGATCTCCTCGGCTGACTTTCCGTACCATTGGGCGTAAGCGCGGTTCGCGAACCCGAGGCGCTCCTCCCAGGTGATGTAGCCGATGAGGTCGGGAATCGCCTCCATGACGAGCGCGAGCAGCTCCTGGCTTCTTTGAATCGCCTCGCGCGCGAGCACGTGCTCGGTCACGTCGATCCCCATCAGGATCAACCCCTGGACACGACCGGCCTCATCGAAATGAGGCGTGAACGTGTAGGTGTAGTAACCGAGCTTCATGGCACCGTCGACGGTGCGGAAGTTGAGCGGGACCTCCTTTTGTTCGACCCGTCTTCCCGCGCGATAGGCCTCCTCGAGCTGCTCGAAGATGCCGGTCCCCTCCAGCTCCGTGAACACGCTGCGAAGCGGGAGGCCCAGGTACTCGCGCGAGCTGAAGAAGAGCCGCTGGTATTCGTCGTTGGCGAACTCGAAGCGGAGCTCGGGACCGTGAACGATGGCGGTCGCGGCGGTCGCGGCCTTGAACGCGGAGATGAGCCGCTCACGCTCGCCCGATCTCAACCTCTCGGTCTCGGTCCGCGCGTGTTGGAACCCGGTCGCGGCTTCGCGCAGCCCTTCCTGGACGAGCTCGAGGAGGGGCGGGATGCCTCCCAGCGCCGCTGGCGCTTCCCGTTGGAGCACCTCGAGCAGCACCGACTGCAGGATCTGATACTCCTGGAGCACGTCCGCGAGCGTGTAGGCACCGAGCTCGGACCGCTGTCGTCCGTGCGCTCGCGCGAGCCGCCGGTTCTCCTGGTGCACACGCCCCCCTGGATGGAGCACCCCCTCGAGCAGGTTGTCCAAGAAACCGGGAAGGTGCTCTTGAAGCGCCGCGGCGGTCATGGCCCGGGAGGCGGTCACCGCCTCGTGGACGCGCTCCCTCCAGACCTCGAGGAGTTCCGACCTTCTTCGCCGGAGGAGTTCCGCCATGGACCGCGCCTGTGCCGGAGGCGGACTGTTGTCGTGACTCAAGCGCTCGCCTCCTTCCAGATCGCCTCGAAGCGGGAGCCCCTTAACATAGTCGTGCGCCGTGTGGCCTTCGCACCCTGGGCACTCGCTCCACCCCCCTGGGAGCGAGTGCCCTCACGAAGTCACAGGTCCAACAACTCCCCCACGTCGCCTTCGAGCGGCGTGCGCCGGAAGGCGCGGTCCTGTGCGTGCAGGACCATGGGCAGCCCGTGCTTCGGCGAGAAGCTGGCCAACACCTTGCGGTCCACCCGGTGCCCGGGTACCCGCTCGAAGCGGAAGCGCGGCAGGAGCGAGGCCAGCGTGAGGCCAATCTCCTGCATGGCGAAGCTGTAGCCGATGCACATGCGCGGGCCCCCGGCGAACGGGATATAGGCGTACGGCTGCGGCTCCAGCGTCTCCCAGCGCGAGGGCAGGAAGCGATTCGGCTGCGCGTACAGCTCCGGCATCCGGTGGGTGACGAAGGGGCTGTAGCGCACCTCGGTGCCCGTGGGGAACTCCACCCCCCCCAGCTCGAAGGGGGCCATGCCGCGCCGCGAGCTGAAGGGCGTGGGCGGCAGCAGGCGCAGGCTCTCCTTGATGACCCGGTCGAGCAGCGGGAGCTTTGGGAGTGACTCGGCCGTGGGGAGCTGTCCCTGGAGCACGGATTGGAGCTCGTCGACCACGTTGGCCAGCACCTCCGGGTGCTGCTCCAGGAGGAAGAAGGTCCAGGTGAGCGCGTTGGCGCTGGTCTCGTGACCGGCGACGTACAGCAGCGCGATGTGGCCGAACAGCTCCTGCTCGCTCAGCGAGCCCCCCTCCTCGTCGGTGGCGCTCATGAGGACCGACAGCACGTCCTGGCCCGGGCCCAGGCGACGCCGGCGCGCGATGATGTCGCGGATGACTTCCTCCACCTGCTCCGAGAGTCGCAGCAGCGTCCGGAAGGGCGTCAGCGGCACGTCGCGGGGAAAGAGGTGGACCGGAGCGCTCGCGTACAGGCCCAGCCACTGCTTGAGCAGCCCTCCCACCCGGTCCATCTCATCGAAGTCGTCGAGGCCGAACAGCGCGCGCGTGACGACCCGCAGCGTGAGCAGCATCATCTCGTGCGACAGGTCCCGGACCTCTCCGGCCTTCCAGTGTGCGGTCGAGCGCTCGATGACCTCGTGCATCAACCCCTGGTAGCCCTCCACCCGCTTGCGCTGGAAGGCGGGCATCATCCGCCTGCGGTTCTGCTTGTGCCGATCCCCGTTCATGTTGACGAGGCCCGTCCACAGCCGATGGAGCGAGGTGCCTTCCGGGCAGATGCGCTGGAGGTCGGGGTTGTAGAACAGCGTGGTGTCCGACAGCAGCCGCTGGTTGTGCTCGGGGCCGAAGGCGAACACCATCCCTCCCGGCCCTCCCGGCCGAACCAGCGTGCCGTAGTCGCGGTAGAGAGACAGCATCCGGCCGAGGGGATCCCGGTAGAATTGCACCTTCGTGCCGAACGCACCGAACACGGGGGGCGGAGGCGGACCGGGAACGGCCAACTGCTTCTGCATGGGTGTCAGCTCCTGATGGGGCGTGGGGGCGCCCTCACGAGCCACATCATCCCCCATCTCCACCCGGACGGTTTTCACCGAGCGTGGAACCCACGGTGCACGCCGAGCCCGCAAAAGCGAAGGGCGGGGCCCCAGTGAGGAGCACCCGCCCTGCTTCGAGCAACCGCCGGACTGCTTAGCGGATGTTGCCGATGATGGACTTCTGCGTCTCACCGCGCATCTTGATGACGTTGGAGATCATCTGGACCATTTCCGAGTAGTTCTGCAGCTCGTAC
>NZ_DASVSO010000010.1:0-8092 GCF_036388035.1 Archangium sp. | reverse complement strand
TTGTAGGACACCCGCAGCATCAAGCGCAGGTCCGGAGTGCCAGGCCGCCGCAGCAGGCCCGCCCCGGCCGACAGGTGCACCTGCAACACCTGGGCGAGCTTGAAGTGGAACCCGAGCAACGCATCCAGGCTCGTGTAGAAGGGTTTGAAGGCGTAATCGCGGGGGATGAGCAGGGTCGAGAGCTGCACCTCCGGGCCTACCGCGAACCCCCGCTCCTTGTCGGTGTAGCTGACATGGGTGCCGACCCGCAGCTCCGAGCCCTCGACGCTGCCATCGAGCGCGGGCAGGGTGTTCTGCGGCGCCTCGGGGCGGAAGAGGAAGGAGCCCGCGAGCGACCACTGGACGTGGTGGCTGTAGCCCGCCAGTACCAGCATGGGCCGCGCGCGGAACTCCTGGTTGCCCGTCCGGTCTTCCGTGCGCGCGAGGAGCCGGCTCAGCGGCACCCACAGGTAGCCGCCAATGCTGGCGGAGAACGGGCTCTCGTCGGGCTGGCCATACAGACGCAGCATCATCCCCAGGCGCGGGTCCCCCACGTTCGAGTCCCGGAGCAGGCTGAGGTTCGTGAGCGAATCCAGCTCGGGCGCGCTCCGGGCGGAAGCGGACGCCCTCAGCAGCTGTCTCGAGATGGCCCGCTGCGAGGAGTCCTCCTCCGGGGACTTCCCCCGCTCCGTCATCACGATGGGCAGGGAGAGCGAGAACGTGGTGCAGTCGCAGAACCGCGCCGCCAGGTCGATATTGCCCAGCAGCTGGTGCTCGATCAGGACGCGGAGCGTCTGGAAGTCCCCCGCCTCGTTCTCCACGCCGAGCACCAGCGGCCTGTGGGCATAGTTGAGGCTGAACCCGACGGAGAACTCGTCGGTCCCGTAGTGCGGCACCTCCACCTGGATGGAGGACTCGCCTGCCGGTGTCGGCTCATACCGGTTGAGGGGAAGCACCTGGTCCAGCCGTACCGGGGCGGCAGCGCCCGCGACCCACGCACCGAGGAGAACGATGGTGAAGGCAATGATGCGTGTGGCGGAAACCACCTTCTTGCGACCCCCCAGTACCACGCGTGAACGAGCCTTCACGGTCAGGGGACGCTACCATACGGTCCTGTACTGAACAAAGCCCACCCGGGGCACGTTGACCTGGCTGCTGCTCCAACCGGCAGGGCTTCTCCTTTGACTCCCCCTACCGCCGCTTGAGCAGCGCCTGGGGAGAGGGCGCGGAGGAGGGCAGGCTGTTGGCCGCGGCGGCCAGGGCCTCGCGCACCTTCTCCTCGGCGGCCTTCATCTTCTCCTCGGCCGCCTTGCGCCTGGCCGCCACGGGGACGAGCCAGGGGATGCGGAAGGGGGCGTTGAGGGCCGCGCGCTCCTCGGAGGTGTAGTTCAGGTAGACGTTCTTCACCTGCTCGGACGGGGTGCGCAGGTCACTCACCAGGCCCACCCACGAGAGCGCCTTGAGCGAGTAGTAGCTGAGGTCCACCTCCCACCAGAACCAGCCCTGGTTGGCGGTGTTCTGGTAGTAGTGGTGGTTGTTGTGCCACCCCTCGCCCAGGGTGATGAGCGCGAGCAACCAGTTGTTCTTGCTGGTGTCCGTCGTCTTGTAGCGCCGCTTGCCGAACACGTGGCTGAGCGAGTTGATGGTGAAGGTGCCGTGGAAGAGCAGCGCGGTGCTCACGAAGAAGCCCCACACCAGCATCGAGAAGCCGCCGATGAAGAAGAGGGCCACGGCCAGCAGCACGGGCGGCACGATGAAGAGCCGGTTGAGCCACACCAGCTCCGGGTAGCGCGCGAAGTCCTTGATGCTCTCGTAGCGCGTCGCGTTGTACTTGTCGCAGAGGATCCACCCCATGTGGCTCCACCAGAAGCCCTTCTGCAGGGGCGAGTGGATGTCCTGCTCCAGGTCCGAGTAGCGGTGGTGGTGGCGGTGGTGCGCCGCCCACCAGAGCACGCCCTTCTGCGTGGCCAGGGTGCCCGCCAGCGCGAGGAAGAACTGGAAGCCGCGGCCCGCCTTGTACGCGCGGTGGCTGAAGTAGCGGTGGTAGCCGGCCGTAATCCCCCACATGCGGAAGATGTACAGGCCCACGCACACCGCGACGTCCACCGGTCTGGCCCCCGTGTAGAACACGAAGAGGCACATCAGATGGACGCCGATGAACGGGATGGACGAGAGCCAGTTGATCTTCTCGTCTTGCGCCAGGGCGGGGGTTTGAGCGTTCAAGGGGGCCTCGGGCTGGAAGCAGACCGAGCGGGAAGGTGCTCAGCCTCTCCCCGCATCAACACCCCCTCATGTCATGGCCATGTCAGGCGGAAGCAGATTTGTGGAGCTCCGCCAGCCACTGCTCGAAGTCCGGGTGGCCGTGCAGCGAGGCGAGATCCTCGTCGGAGGCCGCGTAGGAGGCATCGCGGAAGCCCAGCTCCGTGGCGCGCCGCAGCAAGCGCGCCGCGTCATCCTTGTGACGCGCCCGGGCATGCGCGCACGCGGCGTCATAGGCCAGCCGCGCCGAGGGCACGTGGGCGAGTCCCGCCTCGGCGATCGCCGCCGCCTCCGAGTACGCCCCACGGATGAAGAGGGTCCGCTGCGCACAGGTGAAGGCCGCCTCCGGCTCCACCCCGGGCAGTCGCAGCGCGGCCTGGACCCGCTCCGCGCGGATGAGCGAGCCCGCGTACTCGTGCAGCACCGTGCGGTCGCGTGTCTCCTGCCACGCCAGCTCCCAGAGGGTGAGGGCCCGGTGCTCGTCTCCGACGAGGGAGAAGGCCGCCGCCAGCGCATGCGTCTCCACCGGCCGGCGATGCACCTGGGAGAAGTGGTCCAGCGCCGAGCGCCCCTGTCCGTTCTTGAGGGCCACCCAGCCCAGCAGGTGGTGGGCCTGCGAGGTGAGGTCCGGCGTGCTCTGCTCCGAGGCCAGCACGGCCTGGACCCGCTGGCGCGCGTCGTCCAGCCGGCCTTCGGCCAGTGCGGCCTGGGCCTGTTGCATCTCTTGGAGCAGCGGCTCCGGGGCCACGCCCGAGGACACCTTCAGCTCTCCGCGCCCGGCGGCCAGCAGCAGCCGCAGCGCCTGCACCCCGTACAGGCCGAAGAAGATGCCGAGGATGGGCTCCTGGAGCTTCACCGCGAAGGCCACCGCGGCGAGGCACAACACCACGGCCAGTCCCTGCGCCCCCAGGAAGCCCGCCTGTCCGAAGAGACGGGTGGCCACCGTGCTCACGATGTGGCCCCCATCCAACGGGGGGACGGGGATGAGGTTGAAAATGGTCCAGAAGAGGTTGGCCCCGAAGAGCCAGAGGAGGAGGAAGTCGAGCACCTCGGAGTGGGGGCGCACGAAGAAGCGGAGGGCGAGGGCCGCCACCCCGAGCAGCAGCCCGGCGAGGGGCCCCGCCGCCGTCACCACCACCGTCTTGTGCCAGGGCATGGGGCCAGGGGCATTCGTCCGGGTGACGCCCCCCATCCAGACGAGGGCGATGCTCGGTCGGTAGCCGAACGCCCGGCCCGCCAGCGCATGACCCAGCTCGTGGACGAGTGCCGACAGGAAGACGATGAACATCCACGAGAGGATGTAGAGGAGCACCGTCTGCCCGTACAGCGGATCTCCCCGGTCGAGCAGGTGGCGGTAGGGCCAGCTGGTCGCGTTCTGCATCGCGGTGCCCGGGCCCGGCATGAAGGCGTAGGCCACCAGCGCCGAGAAGAGCAGGTGCGTGGGGTGGATCTGGACGGGGATGCTCCCGAGCCGAAAGCGCAGCATGGCCCCGACCTTAACCAATGGAGGGCAAGCGCGCAGGCCCACGCCCGGGTCCTGAATGAATTCGGGCAATCCGCTAGGTTCCTCCGGCTCATGCTTCGCATCGGTCCCTACACGCTGCCCAACCCCTTCATCCTCGCCCCCATGGCGGGGGTGAGCGAGAAGCCCTTCCGCGTCATCGCCTTCCGGCTGGGCGCGGCCCTCTGTCCCACCGAGCTGGTGAGTGCCCAGGGCCTCATGCGCGTCAACCAGCGCACCCTCAAGTACCTCCGCTTCGATCCCGAGGTGGAGCGGCCCTACAGCCTCCAAATTTTCGGCGGCGAGCCGGAGGCCATGGCCCGCGCCGCCGTCATCGGCAAGGAGTATGGGGCGCAGATCATCGACATCAACATGGGCTGCCCGGTGAAGAAGGTGACCCGCAACGGCGCCGGCAGCGCCCTGCTGTGCGAGCCGGACCGGGGCGCCGCCCTCGTGCGGGAGATCCACGCGGCCACCGGCCTGCCCGTCACCTGTAAAATCCGCTCGGGCTGGGACGACAAGAGCCGCAACTACCTCCAGGTGGCCGGGCAGCTCTTCGAGGCCGGCTGCGCGGCGCTCGCCATCCACCCGCGCACCCGGGAGCAGGGCTACTCGGGGCGGGCGGACTGGAGCGTCATCGCCGACCTCAAGCGCCACTTCCCGGACCGGCCCATCATCGGCAACGGCGACGTGAAGACGCCCGCCGACGCGCGCCGGATGCTGGAGACCACCGGGTGTGACTACGTGATGATTGGCCGGGGCGCGCTGGGCAACCCGTGGATCTTCCGCGAGCTGCTCGGGGGCGCGCCGGCCACCCCGGAGGAGCGCCGCGAGCTGGTGCTCGAGCACCTCGCCGCCCACATGGACTTCGTGGGCGATGTGCTCGGGGCGGTGCGCTCCTTCCGCAAGCACCTGGCCTGGTACGCGCACGGCCTGCGCGGCGCCGCCACCTTCCGCTCCGAGGTGAACCAGCTCGACTCGACCGAGCAGGTGCGGGACGCGGTGCGGCGCTTCTTCGGCTCCGCCGCCTCCGACCCCAACGCCCCGGACGAGGAGCAGGACGTGGACTACCGCGCCGCGCTCGGCTGAGCCGCGGCGCCGAGGACGGCCTCCGGCGGGACGAGCCGCCGGGTGGTGGCGACCTCCTGGAAGTAGCGGCAGGCGGGGGTGGGGCGGCGCTCCAGCGTCTCGAAGTCCACGTGGTAGAGGCCGAAGCGCGGCCCCCAGCCCTCGAGCCACTCGAAGTTGTCTAGCAAGCTCCAATAGAGGTAGCCGCGCACGTCCAGGCCCGCGGCGCGCGCGGCCAGCACCTCGCGCAGGTGGGTGTGGAGGTAGTGCGGCCGGCGCTGCCCACCCCGGTCGTCCATGCCGTTCTCCGTCACCCACACCGGCAGCCCGTAGCGCTTGAGCTCGCCCAGAATCGGGCCGAAGCCCTCGGGGAACAGCTCCCAGCCGATGTCGGTGAGGCCCCGGCCGTGGATGTCCCGGAACTTGAAGTCGATGAAGGGGGGGCGGGGGATGAAGCGCAGGTGGGCGCGCGTGTAGTAGTTCATCCCGATGAACTCGCACGCGCCGCGCGCGCCGGGGATGTCCACCCGGGTGGAGCCGATGCCGGGCATGTTCACCCGGAGGCGCCCGGACACCAGGGCCTCGTGGAAGGCGTGGTTGTACGCCTGGCCCCCCAACCGGACGAGCGCGCGGTCGATCGGGTGCCACCACCGGTCCGGCGCGAAGGCCAGCATGTTCTGCGAGATGCCCAGCTCCACCCGGCCGAGCACGGCCTGGAGCTCCTCGCGCGCGGCCACGTGGGCGCGCACCATGTTCTCCAGCGCCGCCATCGTCTTCGCCCCGTCCGTGATGCCGGGGGGCATGAGGCCCTGCAGGTAGCCGCCGAGCAGCAGCACCATGGGCTCGTTGAGGGAGATGACGAGTGCCTCCAACCCCTTGAGAAGAGGAGCGCAGGCACGTGCGTAGGCGCGGAAGGCCTCCACGCTCTCGGGCCGGTGCCAGGGCGTGTCGCGGTGGAACCAGGTGGGGTGGGTGAAGTGGTGGAGCGTCACCACCGGGCGCAGGCCGCGCGCCTTCATCCGCAGCAGCCGCTCGCGGTAGGCCTCGAGCGCCGCGCCGTCGATGCGTCCGCGCTCCGGCTCGATGCGCGCCCACTCCAACGAGATGCGGAAGGCGGTGGCGCCCACGTCGAGGGCCAGGCCGTAGTCCTCCTCGTAGCGGTGCCAGTGGTCCACCGCGCGGCCGCAGCGCGCGTGGGGCTCCTTCAATTTTCCAGCGCGCTCCCACTCGGCCCAGTCGTTCTCGATGCCGCCCTCCACCTGGTACGAGGAGGTGGCCACTCCAAAGGTGAAGTCGGAGGGGAAGGTCATCTCGTGAGCACTCATGCGGGCGCGCACCGTAGACGCGGCGCTGGCGCGCGCAAAGCGCGGTGTGTCCGCGTGCCGGCGCGGTGTCGAGTGCGCGCGAGCTGACACTCGTGGCTCCACGCGGCGGAGCGCAACGCGGCGGAGGCCGGAAACTCGGGCCTCGGCGCGTTTTCCACTCGGGCCGCGAAGCCGCCGCGAGAGTGCCGTGAAGCCGCCGAGAAGGTGCTGAGCGGGGGTCGCGAACGCGCGCGATGCCGAAAAATCGGCGCGCCACGCGTTGCACTACATCACCATGCGTTGACACACTGGCATGTCATCTCTACCATTGGTGATAAGCACTCCCGATGTGAGTGCAGCCCCACTCTCGATGAGTGGAGGGGACGTAGAACCAACGGAGGGTTTAGATGGCCGCCAAGAAGACGACCGCGAAGAAGGCCGCGGGCAAGAAGACCGCCGCGAAGAAGACCACCCGCAAGACCGCTGCCCCGAAGACCGCCAAGAAGGCGCCGGCGAAGAAGGCCGCGGGCAAGGCCGCTGGCAAGAAGACGGCCGCGAAGAAGACCACCCGCCGCAAGACGGCGAAGACCGCCCCCGCGGCCGCCCCTACCGAGGGCTAGACGTAGGGTAGGAAATTCAAGCAGTTTGAACGGCTCGGCGGACTTCCGCCGGGCCGTTTTCTTTTTCCAGGAGGAAGGGATGTCGCTGCGTCCCTCGGAGTTGGAGCAGGTGGTGACGGAGGTGGCCGCGCGGCTGGCGGGCGCGGTGGTGCAGAAGGCGTGGTGCCCGCTGCCGCGCCTGGCCTACCTGGAGCTGCGCGTGCCCGGGCGCTCCTTCCTCTTGTGCCTATGCGCGGAGGGCGAGCTGTCCCGCGTGTCCGTGGCCGCTGATCGCTTCCCCACGCCCGGCGAGCCGGCGCCCTTCCAGAAATGGCTGAGGCAGGAGCTGGTGGGCCTCAAGCTGACGGGGGCCTCGTGGGCGGAGGCGGAGCGGGTGGTGACGCTGGACTTCCAGAGCGAGGACTCGCGGCGCCGGCTGGTGCTGGAGCTCGGCTCGCCCGGAGGCCTCGTGCTGCTGACGGAGGCGGGCCGCGTGCTGATGCTCTCCGGCGAGGGCCTGGCGCAGCGGCGGGCCCTGCACCCGGGTGGGCACTGGGCGAGGCCCGAGCCGCTGTCCGCCGAGGTGCTCGCGCGCACCCGGAGCACGCCCTCCCGCCTGGAGCCCGTGTCCGGGGCCTTCGCTCCGTACGCGGAGGCGGCCGAGGGGGTGCTCGGACCGAAGGACAAGGCGAGCCGCGCGGAGGCCATCCGCCGGCGGCTGGCGCTGCCGTACCGGGCGCGCCTCAAGCGCTCGGGACGCACGCTGGAGAAGGTGCGCGCGGAGGCGGCGCGGGGTCCGGAGGCCGAGCGTCACCGGCAGTTGGGTGAGCTGCTCACCCAGAACCTCTACCGCCTGAAGCGGGGTGCCACCGAGGTGACGCTCACCGCGTACACCGAGTCGGGCATGGAGGAGGTGCGGGTGAAGCTGGACCCGAAGCGCACGCCGAAGGACGAGGCGGACTGGCACTTCCACCAGTACAAGCGGCTGCTGCGGGGCGTGGAGCATGCGCGGCAGCGCGAGGCGGAGCTGGCGCGCGAGGTGGGGCACGCGCAGGCGGCGCTCGAGCAGCTCGAGGCGCTGGACGAGACGGCGCTGCTGGCCCAGGCCGAGGTGCTGATGCAGGCAGCGGGCGAGGTGGGCCCGCAGGAGGCCCGGCCCTTCAAGGAGTACGTGGGGCACGGGGGCCACCGCATCTGGGTGGGCAAGGGCGGCGAGGACAACGACACGCTCACCTTCAAGGTGGCGCGCCCCTACCACCTGTGGCTGCACGCGCGGGGGCTGCCGGGCAGCCATGTGGTGGTTCCCTTGGAGAAGAGCGCGGAGGTGTCGCAGGAGGTGTTATTGGACGCGGCGCACCTGGCGCTGCACCACTCGGGCGCCA
>NZ_DASVSO010000009.1:0-15247 GCF_036388035.1 Archangium sp. | reverse complement strand
GACGCTCCCCCTCCACCGCGCGCTCGCCAGAGTCCTCGAGCCCCACCTCCATCACTGGAAATTGTCCTACGGCCGCGTGAGCCCCGAGGAGCTGCTCCGCTGGGAGCGCCGCTTCCTGGACTGAGTACAATGCCGGGATGGCCCTACCCGGAAGGCGTCTCCTGTTGCTGTCCATGCTCGCCGTCGCCTGCGGTCCCACGTCGACGGTGGACGAGGGCGTGGGTGTCATCCAGCAGCTCGACACCTCCGAAGCCGGCATCACCGCCTTCGTGCGCGAGGGTCGGTACAAGGACTGGCTCGCCGAGCCCTCCGTCCACGACACGCGCGCCCCTCACGGCAGCAAGGTGCGCGTCTTCTTCAACGACACCGTCGTCCAGTCGATGCGGGACAGCAAGGCCACCCACCCGGTGGGCAGCATCCTCATCAAGGAGCTGTACGAGAACGACGGGAAGACGCTCCGGGGCCATGCCCTGGACGTGAAGGTCTCCGAGGGCACTGGCAAGGACACGTGGCTCTTCTACGAGGGCTTCGCGCCGGACTACGCCCGCAACTACTACGGCCGCGGCCACGAGACCTGCCACGGCTGCCATTCCAGCGGCACGGACTACGTCACCACCCCGCTGCCCTGAAGCGAAGGCCCAGCCCCTGGGACGGGTCCCAGGCTCCCCCTCCAAAGTCACCTCCCGCCGCCCGGTCGCCTGCCCGCCCTGCGGCGCGGCAGCAGCCGGGAGCCACCTCCCTCCGCCATCCCCATCTTCCTGGAGAAAGGGAGGTGCCCGAATGGCACAGGACCAGGACAAGGAAAAGCTGCAGGCCGACACGGACCAGGAGCAGGAGAGCCCGAAGGTGCACTCGGGTGACGTGTCGGGTCAGGGCCGGGAGCGTCGGGACGACGACGAGTACCCCAAGCAGCGCAACGCGGGCGAGTTCGGCACGCATGGCGGCCCCAAGAAGAACGACCAGCGGGATATCCGTGCCCCCGGCAGCTCCAAGGCGGGCTCCCAGTAGACGCGGGCCCGTGAAGGCGCCCCCGCGCCCAGACAAGGAGCCCCTCGACATCGAGCGGGTGCTGGCGCGGGTGCGCGAGTCCATCCAGGGTTTCGCGGACGCCGCCATGTTCGAGCTGGCGGCGCGCGGCCACACGAGCCTCTTCGAGCAGCTCGTGAGCTGCATCCTCTCCATCCGCACGCGGGACGAGGTGTCGCTGCCCGTGTCGCTCCGGCTGCTGTCCCAGGCCCGCACGCCCGAGGCGATGCGTCGCCTGGGGCCGGAGCGGATTGAGTCCCTCATCCGCCCGGTGACGTTCCCCGAGCCCAAGGCGAGGACGATCCACGCCATCGCGGTGCGGACGGTGGAGGACTTCGGCGGCGAGCTGCCGGCCGACGCCGAGGTGTTGCAGTCCTTCAAGGGCGTGGGGCCCAAGTGCGCGCACCTGGCGCTCGGAATCGCCTGCGGGCAGGAGCGCATCAGCGTGGACATCCACGTGCACCGGGTGACGAACCGCTGGGGCTACGTCCAGGCACGCTCGCCCGAGCAGACGCTGGTCGCGCTGGAGGCGAAGCTGCCCCGGGCGCACTGGGTGGAGCTCAACCGGCTGCTGGTGCCCTTTGGCAAGCACGTGTGCACCGGCACGCGGCCCCAGTGCTCCACCTGCCCGGTGCTGTCCATGTGCCAGCAGGTGGGCGTGCGCAACCCCCGCTGAGGCCCGGTGGGCTCAGCGGTCCGTGGCGAGCAGCTGCGTCACCCGCCGCGCGAAGCGCCGCCAGGGGTTGGTGCGCCCGCCGTGAGCGAGGGTCATCTCCTTCGCGTGCGACAGGTCCCGCCCCCAGCACTTCTCGAGCTTCGCGGCGAGCCGCCGGTCGGCCACCACCAGCGAGCCCTCGCGCATGCGGTGCAGCGAGAGCGCGTCCAGGTTGGTGGAGCCCACCACGCTGAGCCAGTCATCCACGAGCACCGTCTTGGAGTGCAGCATGGAGGGCTGGTACTCCCACAGGCGCACCCCACCCTTCAGCATCTGCTCGTAGGTGGCGCGCTGCGAGGCGCGGACGATGCGCCAGTCATGCACGGGCCCCGCCGCGAGCACCCGCACGTCCACCCCCTGCTTCCGCTTCTCCAGCAGCTGCTCGAGGATGGCCTTGGGCGGGGTGAAGTAGGCGTTGGCGATCCACAGGCGTCGGCGCGCGGCGGCGAACACGATGCGCAGCATGCGCTCGGCGTCGGAGAGGCCCGGGCCGCCAGCGCTCTCCACGAAGCAGGCGGTGGCGTCACCCTCGTCCGTCGGCGCGGAGAAGCAATTCTCCGGCAGCAGCGCGCCGCCACACTCCTGCCAAGTGCGCGCGAAGGCCAGCTGCATCTCGCGCAACGCCGGGCCCTCCACGCGCACGTTGGTGTCGCGCCACTCCTCGGGGCTGTCTCCCTCGCCCTGCCATGACTTCCAGATGCCGAAGCCCCCGGTGAAGCCCACCCGCCCGTCGACGAGGACGAGCTTGTGGTGGGTGCGCCCCAGGATGCGGCCGAACCACCGGCCCGACAGGGGCCGGAAGTAGTGGACCTCGACGCCGCCCTCGCGCAACCGCTGCTCCACCTTCGGGTTGAAGTCGTGCTCGCCGCGCACCTCCTGGCTGCCCACGGGGTCCACGACGACGCGGCAGGCCACCCCGGCGCGGGCGCGCTCGCACAGCGCCTCCACGATGCGGTCGGAGGGCTCGCTGGGACGCCAGATGAAGACGAGGATGTGGACGAACTCGGTGGCCTGACGGATGGACTCGATGACCTCGTCGAAGATGCGCCCGTTCTCGACGAGCTCCACCCGGTGTCCCGGCTCGAGCCGCACGCGCGTGGACTGGTAGAGCGCGTGACGGAAGGCGTCGAACCCGGGTGGCAGCACCGTGGGCCCCGTCATCTCATGCTGGTCGTTCTGGTGGTTGGGTGCTTCCCACCCCTGCATCCCCGACGCTGGCGCTCCCTCGTGCATGGCCGGGGGAAGGTAGGGACGTCGCCTCCGCGCGGAAGCCCTCGCCCGGGGGGCCGAGCCCGCCCGCCTGCCCCCGCGTGTACGTGGCTTCCCCCCTCCGCCCTACTGCACGGGAGTCGGAGCCCGGAACACCTCGCCGTCCTGTCCCTCGAGGATGAGGCTCGCCTCGTCCTTGGGTGACACCCGCAGCGAGGCGCGGGGCTGGCCCTTCCGGTCCACGAGCATCAACCCGGGAGAGCCATGCTCGTCCGCGCCGAGAATGGCCCGTGGGCGTCCGTCCTCGTCCGCGAGCTCCAGGCGCGAGGAGCCATCGGGCATGAGCCCCACGGAGAAGAACTCGGTGCCGCCGTTCTTCCCGAGCGACAGGCGCGGGGCCTCGTCCGAGTAGACGGTGAGCTCGGCGAGCGAGGCGCCCTCGGCGGTGGCGAAGCGGAGCCGGGGCGAGCCGCTGGAGTCCACCCCCAGCAGGGCCCGGGGCCGGCCCTGGAGGTCGTGCAGCACCAGGCCCCCCTCGCCTCCCTGCGCGGACAGGGTGGCGCGCGTGCGGCCCTGGGCGTCCCGGAGGGTGAGGCGCGAGGCCACCAGCTCCCCACCCGAGGCCAGCGGGCCCAGCGTGGCCGTGCCTACCCCGAGCGCCCCCAGCACGAGCGCGGCGAAGGTGAGGGACTGCAGGCGGCGGCAGCGGCGCTCCAGGTTCTCCAGGCGCGCGTCCAGGCTCTCCATCGACGAGACCTCCCCTTCCGGGCCCCACGGCCGGCACCGGATGCCCGGAGGCTACCCGAGCCCCGCCCCGCAGTCCGGCTCTCTGTCCACCATCGACACTCCGACGCCAGGGAAGGTGGCCGCGAGCGGGGGGCATCCTTATCGCCCAGGGCCATGTCCCGACGACTCCTCGCCGTGTCGCTGCTGCTCGCCCTGGCCGCGTGCGTCCACAACCCCGTCACCGGCAAGCGTCAGTTCTCCCTCGTGTCCCAGCGGGATGAGATCGAGCTGGGCAAGCAGGGCGCCGAGGACGTGCGGCAGTCCATCGGGCTGCTGCCCAACCCCCAGCTGCAGGAGTACGTGGCCCAGGTGGGCAAGAGCCTGGCGGCGAAGACGGAGCGGCCGGACCTGCCCTGGAGCTTCCAGGTGCTGGATGACCCGACGGTGAACGCCTTCGCGCTGCCCGGCGGCCCCATCTTCGTCACGCGCGGCATCCTCGCCCACATGAGCTCCGAGGCCGAGCTGGCGGCGGTGCTCGGGCACGAGATTGGCCACGTCACCGCGCGGCACTCGGCCGGGCAGCTCACACGGGCGCAGCTCGCGCAGCTGGGGCTGGGGCTGGGCATGGTGCTGTCGCCGGACCTGGCGAAGTACGGCGAGCTGGCCTCGGCCGGGCTGGGGCTCCTCCTGCTCAAGTACGGACGCGGCGCGGAGACCCAGGCCGACGAGCTGGGCCTGCGCTACATGCTCAACGGGGGCTACGACGCCCGCGAGATGCTGGACCTCTTCGAGATGCTCTCGCGCACGAGCGGCAAGGAGGGCAGCCGGCTGCCGACGTGGCTCTCCACGCACCCGGACCCGGGGGACCGCTTGAAGGAGACGCAGAAGCGCCTCGGCACGCTGAACCTGGACGTCTCCACGCTGCGGGACGAGCCGGCGCGCTACCTGCGCCTGCTGCAGGACATGCCCTATGGGCAGAACCCCCGGCAGGGCTTCTTCCAGGGCACGCGCTTCTTCCACCCGGAGCTGCGCTTCCAGCTGGACTTCCCCCAGGGCTGGCAGACGGCCAACCAGACGCAGGCGGTGCTGGGGGTGAGCCCCCAGAAGGATGCCCTGGTAGGGCTCGCCGTGGCGGGCACCGTCCCGCCCGAGCAGGCCCTGCAACAGTTCTTCTCGCAGCCCGGCGTGCAGCCTCTCACCGTGGCGCCCCAGGGCCTCCCCCCGCAGTCGCGCTTCTTCGAGGCGCGCACGGAGCAGGGCGTCGTCCAGGGCGTGACGAGCTTCCTCACCCACGGCGGCACCACGTACCAGCTCATCGGCTACACCGCCGCCGGCCAGCTCGCCGCCCATGAGCCGGCCTTCCGCGCCACCCTCTCCAGCTTCCGCGAGCTGAACGACCCGGCGGTGCTCGGCGTGCAGCCGGCGCGTCTGGACCTGGTGACGCTCCCCCAGGCGATGACGCTCGAGCAGTTCCACGCCCGCTACCCCTCCACCGTCCCCCTGGAGGAGTTGGCCACCCTCAACGGCGTCGCCCCGGGCGAGACGCTCCCCGCAGGCCAGCAGGTGAAGCGCGTCGTGGGAGGCACGCAGCCGCGCTCACCGTGAAGCGTCCAACACCCAGAGGAAGTGGAATTCCATAGGAGCTGGGAAAATCCAGACTAGCTTGACAGTCGCAATCCATTTGCTGTTCAATGAACCCACGAGTCGCTAGGAATGCGACTGCTACTGGCCTTCCAGGGTATTCCTGGGTTCATTGGCAACGGAGGATGCGATGTCGCTCGAAGCATTCACGAAGGTCTCCGAGGCCTCGAAGCTGCTGGTGGAGCAGGGTTTCTCCGCGCAGGCGGTGCTGGGCGCCATCGAGCTGGTGGGCCGCGCGCTCGGCGTGGACCGGGCGGTGGTGTACGAGAACGGCTCCTCGACGACGCCGGGCCGGCGCCTGTCGGTGCTGCGCAGCGTGTGGGGCGTGGCCCCCACGACGCCGCTGCTCCAGACCTTCCCGCTGAAGGATCAAATGACGGGCTGGGTGGAGGTGCTCTCGCGCGGGCAGCCTGTCTGGGAGGTGGTGCGCAACATCCCCGGCTCCATGAAGGTGAACCTGGAGGCGCAGGGCGTGCAGTCGGTGCTGCTGTGCCCCATCAGCGTGGGGACGCTCAACGGGCAGTGGTGGGGCTTCCTGCGGCTGGACGACTGCCAGAAGGAGCGGCGGTGGACGTCCGAGGAGCTGAACATCGTGAAGACGCTCTCGCGCTCCCTGTCGAACGCGCTGCGCCAGGACCTGCGGCGCGAGGCGCTCGCCCAGACGCGCAGTGACCTGGAGGCGATGATGATGCGCTGCGCGGCGACGGGCACCCGCTAGTCCGCCTCGCGCCTCGGCGCACCCCAACGGCCTGGAAACCGCTTCTCGTGGGCGGTGTCCAGGCCGTTTCGCTTTCCAGTAACATGCGCCCCCAGCCATGACCGACGCCTCGCGCACGCCTCCCGTCGATGCCTCCTCCGAGCCGGCCTCGAACCCGTCCACGCCCTTTCAAATCACCCCCGGGATGGTGCTCAAGGAGACCTACCGCATCGAGGCCCAGCTCGGCAGCGGGGGCATGGGCACCGTCTACCGCGCCACGCACCTGCAGCTCGACAAGCTCATGGCGGTGAAGGTGCTCAACTCGCGGCTCTTCGGCACGCCCGAGACCCTGGCCCGCTTCGAGCGCGAGGCCAAGGTGGCCGCGAAGATCAGCCACCCGGTCATGACGCACGTCGTGGACTTCGGCGTGGTGCGGGGCACGCCCTTCATCGTCATGGAGTACGTCACCGGCACCGAGCTGGCCGAGCTGCTGGCGAAGCAGGGCGCGCTGCCGCCACGCACGGCCGTGGCGGTGATGCGCCAGCTCCTGTCCCTGCTGCGCACCGCGCACGCGCTGGGCATCGTCCACCGCGACCTCAAGCCCGCCAACCTCAAGGTCCTCCTGTCCGCCCCGGACGACACCCAGCTCTTCGTGAAGGTGCTGGACTTCGGCATCGCCAAGCAGCTCGATGAGTCCGTCACCCAGCTCACCTCCGACGGCGCGCTGGTGGGCACGCCGGCCTACATGGCGCCAGAGCAGATCGCCGAGAAGCCGGTGGACGCGCGCACGGACCTGTACGCCGCGGGGCTCATCTTCCACGAGATGCTCAGTGGCAAGCGCGCCTTCGCGGGAAAGACGATTCCACGCATCCTCCATGCGCAGATGACGGAGCCGCCCCCGCCCATCGAGCTGCCCCTGCCGGACGTCGTCCGCCGCACGCTGGCGAAGCTCGTGGAGAAGCGCCCGGAGGATCGCTTCCAGGACGCGGCCGAGGCGGATCGCGCGTTCGCCGCCTGCGAGGAGGCCCTGCGTCCGGGCGTGGGCGTCTCCTCCCTCGCGGCGCCCGTGGACATGCCGCACCCGTCGCCCGACGACGGGCCCGCCGACGACGGGCGGTCCGCGACGTTGCCGCCGGACAAGGTCCAGAAGGAGCAGCGGGCCGCCGACCCCAAGAAGCCGGAACCCCAGCCCGAGGTGCGGCAGCAGCGCGAGCCCGAGCGGCCCGCGCCCAAGACGCCGGAGCCTCCGCCCCGCCCGCGCTCGAGCGGCGCGATGCGCGTCGTGGCGATCGCCGCGGGCGTCGTGTTGGGCATTCCCCTGCTCCTGTTCATCGGGGTGTTCATCGTCACCCTGGTGAAGCAGATCGTGGGCGCACCCGACGCGCCACGACCGGCGACGACCGCCAGCTCGACGCCGACGGCGGGGAGCGCGAATGACACCGAGGTGGCCGCCACGGAGCCGACGCTGGCCCCGGACCCCGACGAGGGCCCGGACACCGAGAGCGCGGAGGACGAGGATGCACCGTTGGACGAGCCGGGGTGCTACGTCATGGAAGTGTCCGTCGAGTCCACCCGGGGGGAGGATGGCAGGTACGGCCCGTGGATGGAGGCCGAGAAGTTGACCCGCAGTCCGGTGAGCTGTGAGGGCCTGACGCAGCAGCCGTTGGATCCCTTCATCCAGGCGCTCTTCGTCAACTACGACGACGAGCAGCTGCTCCAGGGCGAGACCCTCTCCTTCGAGGAGCAGAAGCAGGACCAGCCGGACGTCCGCAGCAAGCGGGTGCGCGTGTACTCGCGCGTGCCGAAGGCGACGGCGAACGCCGACGTTCCGTGACGCGCCTGCTCCACCGGGAAGCGTGAGCGCCCCAGGCGCTCACCGCCGGTCGCGCTCCAGGTCCGCCAGGACGCGGCGGAGGTACCAGACCTCGGACTTGCCAGGGTAGCGCTCCTGGAGGCGGGCCAGGTGCCGCGCGAGGGACTGCTCGGCCTCCGGGCGCGGCTGGCGGACGTTGCGGAGGTACTGGTTGCGCAGGCGGTCGACGGGATTGAAGAACCGCAGGGCCCAGAAGATGAGCCCGACCAGTACGGCCACCACGACCACCGCGACGACGACGTTCCCGTTCACGGCGGCGAACCTAGCGCGAGCCCCGGCTCAGAACAGCTTCCACCACTTCTTCTTCGGGGCCTCGGTGGGCTTCTCCTCACTCCGTGGGCTGCTCGCGGACTCCACCGGGGCGGCGGGAGCCTGGACCGGTGTCGCGGAGGGAGCCGCCGGGGGCGCGGCCACCTTCTTCGCCTTCGCTCGAGGCGGCGTGACGGGGCGGCGCCCATGGCGCGACTCCAGCGCGCGGGCCTTCGCCTGGAGCGCCTTGCCCTTCACGGGGTCCACCATGGCCACGTAGTTGGCGAAGCCCACGGCCGAGGCGATGACGTCCCCACTCTGGCCCCAGCGCTTGCCCTCGGGCCCGGTCTTCTCCACCTGGTGCAGCAGGGCGCGGAAGCGCTTGAGCGTCTTGCGATCCACCCCGGGCTTGTCGTTGACGACGACGCCCGTCACCTCCTGCTGCCGGCCCCGACGCAGGACGCGCGTCTTGTCGGGGTGCGGGGTGAAGTCCTCCTGCCCCACCACCCAGCGCACGAGCCGCAGCAACTCGCCCGCGTCGTGCGGCCCCGGCCCCCGCGCGGAGAACGTGAGGTCATCCGCGTAGCGCGTGTAGACGAAGCCCAGCTTGCGCGCCGCGCCCGCGAGCCGCCGGTCCAACCGCCGGCAGAGAATATTGGTCAGCGCGGGCGAGGTGGGCGCGCCCTGGGGCAGCCGCCGCTTGCCCTGGGTGACGAACCAGCGCCGCCCGTCCAGCTCCACCTCTTCCACGTCCGGCTCGGTGCACAGCAGCGCCAGCACCGTGGCGGTGGCCTCGCTGTAGCCCAGCCTGACGAAGACGCCCTTCACCCGCGGGTACAGCACCGAGGGGAAGAAGTCCTTCAGGTCCAGGTTCACCACCATGCCCGCGCCCACGTGCGGCCGGGCGTTGGTGACGATGGAGCGCCCCTCGCGGAAGCCGTGCGCCGCCTCGTGCACCGGCACCTTCTTCAGCAGGTTCTCCAGCACCCACGCCTGCGCCCCCTTGAGCCTCGGCAGGGGCGCGGAGATGAGCCGGGTGCCGCCCGTCTTCTTGGGCAAAAGGAAGCGCACGTAGTGGCTGGTGGTGGACGCGGTGCGCGTGAAGCACAGCGCTCGGAGTTGCCCCACGCTCAGCCCCAGCGCCTGCGCCAGCACCTCGGGGGAGGCCAGCACCGGCAGCCCCTGGCGTGCCAGCTTCGCCTCGTCCGCGGTGCGCGCGCTCAGGCCCCCGGACACGCCCCGGCCCAGGAAGAGCACCTCCTTCGCCTTGCGCTCCTTCCAGACCTCGGCGCGCTGCTGCCGCTCGCGCTCGCGCCGCTCCTTCGTCTCCTGCCGCTTGCGCCGGCTCTCCTCCAGCCGCCGCTCGAGCAGCTCGCGCTTCATCGCCTGCAGGTTGGCCAGCCGGCTCTGCTCGGTGGTGAGCGCGCGCAGTTGCCCCTGCAGCTCGTTGCGGCGGTGGATGACGTCCGCCGGGTCCCCGGGAATCCCGCTGCGCGCGGGCCAGAAACCCAGGCGCACCATCTCCTCGAGGACGACCTCGTCCTTGGAGCCGGCGCGGATGCGTTCGTACAGCTCCTGTCTGCTGCGGGGAGGCTGGGAGGACATGGCGGGTCAGTGAGAGGGGGAGAGTCCGTCCACGCGGCGGTCAGAGAGCACCTTCGTACTGCTCTCGGGACTGGACCGTCTCAACTCCAGCGGAGCCCCCTCCCTGTCGCGCGCAGGACCGACGAGGTCGACAGCGCTGCCGCGACAGGGAGGGAGGCTCCGCACAGTAAAGAGCGGGCCAGTGATGCATGACAGGCCATGGGGCATGGACGGCGAAACACCGTCCGGATTGCAAGGTACCGCCCCCTGACCGCCGCGTGCGCGAACCCTCCCCCTTCTCATGTGCGAGACACCCGTGAGTGCTGGAGCCGCAGCGCGAGCAGGTGCTCGCACGGCCCCCGGAACAACTTGTTCTGCTGGAAGAAGTTGCACGTGCACTCGCCGAAAACCATACGCTGGTCCCCATCGAGTCGCAAAGTGGGACGGAGCACCTTGCCGCCCTCCTTCACCGAGCCGCTCAGCTCCAGCGAGCCATCCGTGCTGGAGGGCCGCGCCGTCACGCTCACCGCGCCCGCGTCCAGGAAGCGCGTGGCCCGCTCCTCGCGCTCGTTGGCGAAGCGCAGCCTGTCCATGGGCAGCGGCTCGCGGCTCAGCTCGCGCGCCCGGTACACGCCCTTGTTCAAGTCCCAGATGGCCCGCCCCGCCTGCGTCCAGGCCGAGAGCGCGCCGAGCACCGCGCCCCGGTCCAGTCCCAGCTTCGAGGCCAGCGCCTCGGGCCTCGCGGACCACGTCTCCTTGAGCGCGTCGAAGACACGGCGGCGGGTGAACTCGTCCACCTGCCCGCGCGGCGCCATCAGGTCGAAGTTGCCCGCGGTGGACCAGTCATTGGCCGTCCACCCGGACAGGCCCAGGGTGAAGGACAGGTCTCCCAGGTCCGCCACGTAAAAGGACGGCAGCCCCGAGCCCAGCAGGTGCACGGTGAAGCGCCTGGCCACGGGGATGAGCCGCTCCAGCACGCCCAGGCGCCGGCGGCCCCACACGCGGATGTCGTGCGTCCCCTCGCCCTCGTACACCGAGCGCGGGCACACCACCTCCGTGCCCCAGGGCTCGAACACCACCTTCACCGGCTGCCCCGGCGAGAGCTTGTAGCGCATGGAGCGCGGGCCCTTCTTCTCCTTGTGCCGCTTGAGCACGAAGAGGAAGTTGTGCACGTCCATGGGGTGCAGCGTGAAGCGCACCGCCGGCAGCGCCATCGCCGAGTTCACCTGCAGGAAGCCGCGCACCCACGAGTCCGGGAGGTCGATCTTCACCTCCTTGTACGCCTCGTCCGTGCCCGTCCGAGTGGTGAAGCCGCTCGGGTCCACCTCGAAGCGCGTGCGCTTGTACGAGCGGATCTTCTGGAACTCGTCATACAGCGGCGAGGAGTAGTCGATGTTGGTGGTGCCGCAGGCGAACTCGCCGACGTTCTGGAATACCTCGTAGCTGGCGCCGAGCCGGCCATAGCTGGACTCGTCCTGGCTGAAGCACTCGAAGAAGCACTCGTCCGGGTGGACGGTGATGACCGGGTCCAACACGAACCAGAAGTCCCGGTTCTTCTCGTAGAGGTATTGGTAGTAGCGCGTGCGCGCCGCGTAGAAGGCGCTCATGCGCCGGGAGCTCTCCTTCTCCAGCTCGGCGAGCTCCTCGCGCAGCGCCTTCATCCGGCTGGCCACCGCCTGGCGGCTCGCGAGGATGACCTCCACGTCCAGCGTCTCGTCGCGCTGCGCCGCCCAGGCCTTGTAGGCCGTCTTGTCCTTGGGCTTGAAGCGCAGGTCCGACACCACCACGTCATGCAGGGCGGAGATGGCCTCGCGGAAGGCCACGTTCTGCCGCAGCTCGCCGGAGAAGAAGGTGGGCTGGCGCTTGAGGTCCGGCGCGAATGACAGCTCGGTGCTGTCTCCCCGGTTCTGCACCGAGGTGCTGCCCTTGTAGGAGTATTCAAACTGCACGGCGCACCTCCACCGGGCGGACCTGGAAGGGCACGGGAAGGGACGGCTGCGCCTTGGCGATGGCCAGCATCGCCTCCAGCGCCGCGGCCCGATGCTCTATCGCAATGGTGGCTGACATCCGGTGCAACACCTCCATGGCCACGCGGCCACTGGCCTCGGTGCCTCGGCCCTCGCGCTGGAGGAAGCCCAGCACCCGCTGCCGCGCCACGCGGCCCCGGTTCACCTGGCTCAGCACCCGGATGAAGTACGGCGCGAGCTGCTCCACCAGCGCGGGTTTGCCACTGGCGAAGCGCTCCAGGTAGTTGGTGGCGAAGAGCTGCACGGCGGGCGCGGGGTGCTCGGACAGCCGCAGGAGCAGCTCGGGCCCATCCGCCTCGCGGAACGAGCGCGTGAGCAGCTCCCTCCCGAAGGCCTGCACGTCCTTGCGCACGCTGTCCGCCACGGAGACGAGCACCTCCAGGGAGAAGTCTTCCGGAGCGAAGCGCTCGCGGAAGTAGCGGAAGCCGAAGGCGCGGGCGTCCTCCCAGCGCGAGTCCAGCAGGCCCACCGCCGTGGACAGCTCCGCGCGCACCTCGGGGACGTGGGCCTCCAGCCAGCGCCACGCCCACTCGCGCACCGCCAGCACGTCATGTCCGGCGAGCCTCGTCACCCGCGGCACCTCCACCGTCAGCTCCACGCCACGGCGGGCGAGCAGCGCGGCCCCCACGCCCTGCGCGGCGGCGTCCTCGGACTCGAGCAGCCGCCACGTCGTCTCGGCCGGCAGCGAGGCCAGCGCGGGCGCCAGCTCCTCCGAGAGGACCGAGGCCACATGGGCCGGCACACCTTCCGGCAGGCGGCGACGCAGCAGCGCGTCCAGCAGGGCCTCCACCACCCGCGCTCCCGCGGCGGGACTCGCGGCCAGGAGCCTCCCGAGCAGCGGGCGCACCGCGGTGCGCACGTCCGGCACACGGCTGGTGGCCAGCCGCGTGAGGAGTTCCTCCTGGGCGAGCAGCGAGGCCTCGGACTCGGCGAGGAGCGCGAGCAGCCGCAGGCCGAGGGCCCGCAGGGGCGCGTGCTCCGCCTGCACCAGCAGTTGGAGCAGCTCGTCCGGCACGGGCTCGGTGCGCAGATCGCGGCGCAGGAGCAGCTCGCCGCCCAGCTCCTGCACCTCGGGCAGCGGGTGGGCGAGCAGGTCGCGCACCACGTCCAGCCCCACCGTCCGGGACACGGGCCCCAGCGCGGCGAGCACCACGCGGGCCACGTCCACGGCGACGGGGCCGTCCTCCTTCGCCTTCAGGGACAGCAGCGCCGCCACCAGCCGGCCGACGAGGGCCTGCACCGTCTGCGCGGAGAGCACGGAGCCGCGCACCAGGTTGGCGGCGTAGGCGCGCGTCTCCGCGTGCGGCGCGGTGGCCAGCCCCGCGACGAAGCCAGAGTCCTCGACGAGGACGTGGCGCAGCTCGTCCATCCACCGGAAGGCCTGCTGGCGGGCGGGGGCGTACGCCGAGCGCGCCACCGCGAGCAGCAGGGCCCGGGGCTCGCGCTTCGCATCCAGCCGCTGGGAGGCCAGCTCGAAGCCGAGGCGCGCGGTGGGCTCATAGGGCCGCTCCAGCAGCATGGCCACCGCGTCCACGTCGAGCTGGGCGAGGAAGTCCGGGCAGGCGCGCAGCGCGCGGGCGGCGAACTCGTGCACCGGGGCGCAGCGGCTCTCGTCCAACAGGTGCAGGAGGCCCGCCGGGGTGCGCTCCCACAGCTTGGGAAAGGCCTCCTCGCGCACGTCCGGCGCATGCCCTCCGAACCGGTGCCCCGTCTTGAGTTGGAAGTAGAGCGCGTTCGGGTTGGCCTCGTAGCGCGAGCTCTCCCTGTACAGCAGGTGGTTGAAGGCCCAGTAGGGGGAGTAGGCGTACCAGTGCCTCCGCGGCCCCCAGTCCGACTCCGCCGTGGGGCTCGCGTCCGCGTCGCTGAAGGCGAGCAGCACCCCCACCGCCATCTTCACGAAGTCCGGGCTCTCCAGCTCGCCCAGGCGGCGCAGCGTGCGCCACACGCGGCGCCGGAGGTACTTGCGCGTCCGCAGCGTATAGGCGCGCGGCCGGCTGGCCCCCAGCGAGCGCTCCTTCTCATAGCGCCAGGCGATGAGGCCGAAGACCTCGCCGTCGCGCCGGTACTCGGCCGCCTTGAAGAGGTGACGCAGCACGCGCACCGACTGCACGGTGAAGGGCACCGTGCGCAGCACGCGCAGCAGCGCGGGCCGCACCGTCTCCGAGTCCACCCGGTAGAGGGACTCGAGGACGTCGAGCGCGTCCGCCTTCCCCGAGGCGAGGTGCGCGTCGAGCGCCTGGCCAAAGGCCTCCGCGTTCCCCGCCCGGGCCGGCTCGCGCAGCGCGGGAGGCAGCGTCTCCAGCATGTCCCGGCGGAAGTCGGCGCGGGTGGCCTCGTCGGAGAGTTGCAGCAGCGCCTCGGTGGCCATGCGGCGCACCATGTCCGGCGTGGAGGCCTCCCCGTAGAGCCGCCCGAGCGTGGACACCGAGGCCTCCGAGCCCAGGCGCCCCAACGCGGCGACGAGGCTGTAGGCCCGCAGGGGTTGGGCCCGCTCCAGCAGGGGCAGCAACAGGGGCTCGGCGGCGCGCAGCCGCAGCTCGCCCGCGCGCCAGATGACCCGCTCCAGCTTGCGAGGCTGGGCGCGCACGTCGGCGCGGCGGAACCACTGCCGGGCACTGGCCTCCTGCTGGAGTTGCTGGAGCAGGGTGCGCTCGCGGGGCGAGGTGCCGGCCGGAGCCTCCACCCTCGGAGGCGGGGACGCGGGAGCACGGGACGCGGGCGGCGAGGCGGGAGTGCCGGGCGCGCCCCCGGGCAGGTAGCCCGAGTCCAGCTTGGACTGGACGAGCTTGTCGAAGACGCGTTTGGCCTCGGCCTGGGGCACGGGCACGGGCGTCTTCGAGCCATCCTTGAGCGCGGTGCCCCTCCGCCCGTAGCGGAAGTTGACGACACACTGGCCCGGGGAGACCTCCAGGAGGTCCACCTCGTACACCTTGTCGCTCTTCCCCTCCTGGAAGAGGAGCGTCACCTGCTCGAGCAGTTTCACGTCAGCTCACCAGCCGGCGGATGTCGCCATGGGCGCGGTAGAAGCCACCACGCGCGGACGCATGGAGGCCCTCCACCACGTAGCGGCTGCCCGCCTGGCGGATGTCCTTGGGGAACTGCACGTGCCAGTCGGAGCGGTAGCCGGGAGACACCGCGCGCACGCGCAGGTGGGGGCCGTCCTGGTAGCACTCGACGATGACGCCCTTGCCCGCCTCGCGCGTCGTCTCCACGGTGCTGGTGAGGACGGCGTCCACGGGTTTGGGCGCCTGGATGCTGCGGGCCTGCGGCAGCGAGCCGGATTGCGCGGCCTGGATGGCCTTCTCGCTCGCGTCGATGCAGGCGAGCACACCGTCGGTGGTGACGAGGTAGAGCCGGTCCTGGAAGAACTGCATGGAGAAGGCCGAGCCGCACCCGGTGGACAGCTTCCACAGGCGCTCGCCCTTCTGGTTGAAGCAGTAGACGCTGGACATGTTGTCGCCAGCGAAGACGTACCGGCCGTCATCCACCGCGGCGCAGGA
>NZ_DASVSO010000008.1:0-3088 GCF_036388035.1 Archangium sp. | reverse complement strand
GTCCCCAAGTTCTCCACAATCCGGCCGTCCACTCTCCCGCAGTGCTGGCGCGGGAGCCTCCCCGTGACAGAGGTCGCTTCGGCCAGGCAGGAGGCCATGTCACGCACCCTCGGGACCTCCGGGCCCGCCGGGTTCGGTCTGGCGAAACCTGTCCGACCGTCGGACAGGTTTTTCAAAAACGCGCCGGGAGGGGGGTCCGGCGGCACTTTTCCGCAACCTGTACACTAAGTGGACAAGTTCGCGCGGCGCGCGACCGGAAGGGTCCCCGGGTGCGCCGCTCAGGCGGGCAGCGGGGAGGTCAGCGCCGCGAACATGGCCCTCAGCGCCGAGTCCTGTGCCACCAGCAGCTTCGTCGAGCCCAGCACCCACTTCACCGTGCGCCGCGACACCTTCACTGGCTTGGGCTCCAGCACCGCCTTGTTGCCGTACACCTTGCGCAGCGTCATCACCGCCAGGAACAGCGGCCAGAGGCAGAACAGCCGGATGCCGCGCTCCTCCCGAGGCAGGGCCAGCGTGTACTCGAAGGCCTTGCGCAGCTCCCGGTGCGCCACCGCCACCATCCGCTCGTGTGCCTTCATCGCCTCGTTACGGTTGCCCGGCTCCAGCAGCGCCTCCGGCGTCAGCCCGTACTCCGCCAACAGTGTCCTCGGCAGCCAGCAGCTCCCGCGCTCCAGGTCCTCGCGCACGTCCTTGAGGATGTTCGTCAGTTGCAGCGCGTTGCCAAACGCCACCGCTCGCGACTCCAGCCTCCCCGCCCGCTCGGCCACCGCCGGCGAGTACCACTGGAACAGCCGCGTCAGCATCTCCCCCACCGTCCCCGCCACGTAGTAGCAGTACTCCAGCGTCTCCTCGAGGCTCTCCAGCCCCAGGCCCCCTCCCGACGCGCGGCCCTTGTCCCCCATCTTCCCCATCCCCTTGGCCATGGTCGCCACGCAGGACGCCACGTGCTCGCGCACCGGCGCCTCGTGCACCGCCAGCGCCTCCAGCACCCGGGAGGTGCCCTCCAGCAGCCGGGCCTCCGCCGCCGGCGTCTCCTTGCGCAGCACCCGCCCCGCCTCCTGCGTGAAGCGCCTCGAGTCCTCCTCCCACCCCGCCGGCAGCGTGCTCAGCCGCGCCAGCTCCGCCAGCAGCACCGGGCACGCCGGGCCCCGCACCTCGTCCTCCAGCGTGTCGGCGATCCGGCACAGCAGGTAGGCCACCATCACCGCCGTGTCCAAGGGCCTGGGCAGCACGGGGATGTTCAGGGCGAAGGTGCGAGACACCGCGGGCAACACCTCGCGGCAGAAGGAGACGGCGCTGGGCTCGGTCTGCATCAGCATGGTCGACGCGAAGCGTTGTTCCGTGACGGGTCGTACCTGGAAACCAGGACGTGAGACGTACTATGAGGGCAGGTGCGGCACCGCTGGGGGCCGCGGGGTGTCCTCATCCTCTCCAAGGGTGGCTCCTCCCGCGACCCCTGGCTTCTTCCGACCCACGCCCCCGTGCTCCCTGGCTGCCGGTCACCCATTGCTCCCCTCACGTCACGGAAGCGCGGCATTCAACCCCAGCCCGTGCCCGGGTGCACGAATCCGGTTGCACCTCACCGCTCCGGCGCTTCTGGCTGCTCCACTCCCTGCTTCTGCCCGGGGGACTTCCCCCCGGCCGGCGCCTGCTCCGCGGGCTCCACGGCGTCCCGACGCGGCTCGCCGGTGCCCGCCGTCCCGGAGCCCCCCACGCCCGGCCCCTCCTCGGATTCCGGCGTGACAGGGGTGTCGTCCGTCTGCGGCGTCCGGCGGAACGCGTCCATGTTGTCCGGGAGATCCTCGGGGAGCCGCTCGTCCTGGACCTCCCGCGCGCCCGCCGCCGGGCCCACCAACCCGAATACGACGAGCCATGCCAACACCTTGCGTGCCATGGGAGCCTCCTGTCTCTGCGTTGCCCCTATGGAGATGGGGTGCCCGGGCCGCCCACGCCCGGCGTCTCCGCCGCAGGGGAGGCCGGCAGGTACGGATGCCTGCCTGGGTGCTCCAGGAGCGAGCGCACCCGCTCCGACCGCGCGAGGCGCGGCAATCCGCCCGGGGCCTCAGGGCGCCGCGCGGACGGGATCCTCGTGGTGGTCATGCCCCGGTCCGCCGAAGGTGCCCGGCCATGGCTCCTCCGCCGGCTTCAGCCCCGGCAGGGTGAAGCGCTGGAAGCGCGCCATGCTCCTCGCGAAGGGGGGATCGCACTCACCGCACCTCTGCGCGCCGTCCATCAGCGTCAGCGCCCCCGGCCCCAGCTCGAAGAGCTGCGGCACGCTCCGAGGCGTGTAGCCCAGCTCGCAGCGGAAGGCCTCGCTCCCGTCCTTCGCCCGCACCCCCACCAGCAGCGGCTTCGTCCCCTGGGCCGCGAAGCCCAGCACCATCGTCCGCCACCCCCCCCCCTCCGGCCAGGTGCCCAGCCGCAGCTCCTTCGAGGCGAAGCTCGTCCCCGAGGGCAGCCGGTACGTCCACGCCGGCTTCAGCCCCGGCACCGCGTACCCCTTCAGCTCGCGGGACTCCACCGGCGCCACGTCCGGGTTCACCGTCGTGTCCCGGGGGCTCGGCACCACCACCTCGCGCGTCGCCACCGCCCGCCCCAGCTTCACCTCCAGCGCCGACACCGGCTCGCCATCCGACGTGCGCAGCGGCTCCGTGCCTCCCTCCGGCAGCAGCAGCCCTCGCACCAGTCCCAGCTCGCCTCCCGGGAAGGGCAGCGTCCTCCTCCAGCGCGGCACCCCGTCCGACGAGAAGGCCATCACCAGCGTCGGTGCCCCCGGCGCCAGCGGCGTGTCCGCGTTCACCGTCGGGGAGAACGTCACGTACAGGTCCCCCACCGTGTCCGACGCCAGCCCGAAGGGGTGTGGGTGGTTGCACTCGGACAGCAGGGGATCCTCCAGCCCTTGCGCCGACACCATCCCCCCCGCCGCGTCCAGCACCACCAGGTAGTACAGCCGGCACAGCGACCGGCCGTCCTGGCCCGCCGGGTAGGCCTCGAAGAGCGCCGCCAGCCGATCCGGTGCCATCACCGCCAGCCGCGCCATGAAGATCGTCGAGGACTTCTCCGCGATGTCCGGCCTCGCCCTCGCCAG
>NZ_DASVSO010000007.1:0-2908 GCF_036388035.1 Archangium sp. | reverse complement strand
GGCGCAGCAGCGCCATGGCGGCCCTGGGGCTGGGCGTGCCGCTGGTGTCCAACGCCGGCGCGGCCACCGAGCCCCTGTGGCGCGACTCCCGGGCGCTCGCCCTGGCGCCCGAGCCCACGGGCGCCTCGGTGCGCGAGGCCGCCGAGGCCCTGCTGTCCGCGCCAGAGACATGGGCCGGGCTGGGCCGGCGCGCGGCCGACTTCTACGCGGAGAACTTCTCGCTCCCGCACACGGTGGACGTGCTGCTGAAGCGGGCCCGCGCGCGCCTGGTGGAGGACGCATGAGCACCCCTGGAGTCCCGCTGCGCCTGGCGTTGCTGATGGACCCACTGGAGGAGGGGTGGCCGAGCATGGACCTCGCGGGCGAGGCCCTGCACGAGCAATTCCACGGCCCGCTGGCGGACTCGGTGTGGGTGACGTCGGTGCGCCCGAGGATGGTGCCCCTGGCGCGACGACTGCCCGTGCTGGGCGAGCGCAAGCAGGCGCTCAACGTGGACCGGCTGCTCACGCGCTTCCTCGCGTACCCGGCGCGGGCGGCGGTGCGCACGCGAGGGCAGGACGCCTACCACGTGGTGGACCACACGTACGCGCAGCTCGTGCACCTGCTGCCCCCCGAGCGCACGGGCGTGTACTGCCATGACCTGGACGCCTTCCGGAGCCTCATCGAGCCGGAGAAGGAGCCGCGGCCGGCGTGGTTCCGGGCGATGGCCTGGGCCACGCTCAAGGGGATGCAACGGGCTGCGGTGGTATTCCACAGCACGGGCGCGGTGCGCGACGAGCTGCTGCGCCACGGGCTGGTGCCCCCGGAGCGGCTGGTGCACGCCCCGCTGGGGGTCTCGCCGGAGTTCGGCCCCGAGCCGGTGCCCGGAGACACGAGCGACGAGGTGCTGCGTCCCCTGGGAGGCCGGCCCTACGTGCTGCACGTCGGCAGTAGCATTCCCCGCAAGCGCGTGGACGTGCTCCTCGAGGTCTTCGCGGCGCTGCGCCGCCAGCACCCGGAGCTGCGACTGGTGCAGCAGGGAGCGGCGTTGAACGAGACGCAGCGGGCCCAGGTGGCGCGGCTCGGCCTCGGCGACGCCCTGCTGCAACCGCCGAAGCTGGACCGGGCGACGCTGGCGGGGCTGTACCGGCGGGCCCGGGGGGTGCTGGTGACGAGCGAGGCGGAGGGCTTCGGGCTGCCCGTCATCGAGGCCCTGGCCTGCGGTGCACCCGTGGTGGCGAGCGACCTGCCGGTGCTGCGCGAGGTGGGCGGCGACGTCGTCACCTACGCCCCGGTGGGAGACATCGGCGCGTGGACGGAGGCGGTACACCGCGTGCTGGAGTCAACCGAGCCCGACGCGGGGCGGAGCCAGCGCATCACACGCGGGCGCGGCTACTCCTGGACGAACCACGCGCGCATCATCCTCGACACCTACCGCCGACTTGCTGGGTAAGGAAACGTTACCCGGCACGCCAACAAACTGTAGGTCACTTCTAGTCGACTAGAAGTGATGTGGTTTGATGTAATCAAAATCCAGTCGATCGACGTTGCCGTGGGGCGGGTCGTCCTGCCTCAGACGTCTGCTAGGGTGGACCGGAAAGGTTCTCCACCCTGGCACTACCATCGTCCCTTGTCCTCCTGGTTCTTCTCGCTCTGTCCGTAGGTGCATCGGCGGCAGCGCAACCCCAGTTCCCGGCCCGCGAGCAGCAGCAACGGCAAGTCGTTGTCCGCAGCAGCCCAAACGAGCTGGTGCCAGAGGTACGGGTGGCGGCCAACGTCGCCACCACCCTCGTCTTCGACGCCCCCATTGACCGGGCCTCGGTGGAAGTGCCGGAGCGGGAGACGCGCTTTCGGCTGGTGGATCCGGGCGAGCGCACCCTCTACCTCGAGCCACTCGTGGCGCCTGGGGCGGGGGAGCGGCTGGTGGTGCGGGTGCGTTACAAGGACGGGTCCACCCCCGCGTATGCCACCGTCGCCCTCGTCTCTCACCCCACGTTGGTGGACACCCGGGTGGAGGTGGTGCGCCGCCTGCACACCGTCGAGACAGTGGAGGCGGCGCTGGCGGAGAAGGAGGCAGAACTCGCGGCGCTCAAGGCAGTGAACGGGCCGGCCGGGCTGGTGTTTTCGGGGCGGCTCGACCTGAAGGGGGTGAGGGCCCGCTCCTTCGTGCAGGCCTCCAGCGGCCCCCAGGGTGGGCTGAAGGTGGCAGACGGTGAGGGGTATCGCGCTGGGTCCTGGGCGCTCGCCGTCGTCCGTGTGCGCAACCTTCCGGGGCAAAAGCCCTGGAAGCCAGGGGCGGCGCGGCTCACCCAGAAGGACGGCACCCCCGTGAAGGTGCGCTCCGTGGAGATGAACAGGGCGCAGCTCGCGCCCGGTGAGGAGGGCCTCGTGGCGGTGGAGACGGAGGCGCCCTCCTGGAAGGCTGGCGAAGTCCTGCACCTCGAGCTACTCGACGAGGGCGGCAGCCGGCGCCTCCCCATCCTCGACGTGGTGCTCTAGGAGGGCCAGCCCATGACGGAAGCCTTGCATCCGGATCACCTCCAACCCGGCCATACCGTGGGGGCCTGGCGCATCGTGCAGGTGCTGGGCGGTGGAGGCTCCTCCCGCGTCTTCAAGGTGGAGCGCGAGGGCGTTTTCTACTCCATGAAGATGGCGCTGCGCCCCCTGTCCGACTCCCGGGAAGCGCTCCCCGAGGCGGAGTACGTGGAGGAGAGGAGCGCCTACCGCAAGCTGGCGCGCGAGGCGGCGGCGCTCTTCATCTACGCCTCGCACCCCAATCTGCTGCGCCTGTACGCGGTGGACTCCTGGCCCAACCCCACCAAGGGCTACCCCTTCCTCGTCACCGACTTCGTGGACGGGGACTCCTGGCACGAATGGCGCTGGAGGACGCACCACGAGGCCGCCCGGCTGGTGGATACCTTCAGCGACG
>NZ_DASVSO010000006.1:0-3912 GCF_036388035.1 Archangium sp. | reverse complement strand
GGTGTGGAGCCGGCGGCGGTGGTGGGGCACAGCATCGGCGAGGTGGCGGCGGCGCACGTGGCGGGGGTGCTCTCGCAGGAGGAGGCGATGCGGGTCATCTGCCAGCAGGGGCGCACCATCGGGCGCATCCGGGGGCTGGGGGCGATGGCGATGGTGGGGCTGCCCTGGGCGCGGGTCCTCGAGGCGCTGCCGGAGTACGCGGGCCGGGTCTGGCGGGCCATCCACGCGAGCCCCGAGTGGACGGTGCTGGCCGCGGAGCCCCCGGTGCTGGAGGGGGTGCTGGTGGCGCTCAAGCGCGCGGGCGTGCCGGCCCGGCGGATCGACTCGGAGGTGGCGGCGCACTGGCCGAAGGTGGACTCACTGCGGGAGGACTTGCGCGGCCTGCTGGGGGAGCTGCGCCCCGCTCCGGAGCAGTTGCCCATCGTCTCCACGGTGACGGGCGAGGAGCTGGCCGGGGAGCGGTTCGACGCGGACTACTGGGTGCGCAACCTCGCCGAGCCGGTGCTGTTCCGCGACGCGGTGGACGTGTTGCTCGGCAGGGGGCACGACGTCTTCCTGGAGGTCAGCCCGCACCCGCTCGTGAAGCACTCGCTGGAATCATGCCTGGCGCGGGCGGGGCGTCAGGGGACGCTGCTGGCCTCGATGCGGCGGGGCAAGGAGCCGCTCCAGGAGATGGAGGGCACGCTGCGCGGCCTGGTGGAGCTCGGCGCGCGGGAGAGGCGGGACGAGGCGCCCCTCCTTCGGGCTTGAGTCGCCCCCCGAGGGTGTCCGAGCTCAGGCCGCGCCTTCGTCGACGATCGCCTGGGTCGCGGCCTCCAGCCAGCGGCGGGTGGAGGCGAGGCGCGCCCCGGTGAGCGGCTGGATGGGCAGCAGCTTCCAACTGGTGAGGAAGCCGCTCCAGAGAATGTTGAGCCGCGCCGCACGTCCCTCGCCGTCCGGCGGTCCCAGCCACCTGGCCAACGGCGCGATCACCCGCGTCTGGAGAAACTCGACGCTCACCGCGTGCGCCTCGGGGTCGGCCGCCGAGAGGATCATCATCGCCAGCGGGCCCGAGGCGTCGTGCGTGTCGAAGAGGGCCGCCACCATGTCCACTCCGAAGCGGTGCCGCCGGTCTTCGCGCAGTATGGGGGTGATGTCGATCACCCGCTCCAACGTCGCCCGGAACAGCCCCTCCTTCGAGCCGAAGTAGCGGCCGACGAGCGCGGAATTCACCCCGGCGAGGTCCGCCACCTCTCGCACGCCGGTGTTGGCGAAGCCTCGCGTCGAGAACAGCGTCTGCGCGGCGTCGAGGATCGCGGTGCGCGTGCGCTCGGCATCGCGCTGGCGCGTTGCTTTCTTGGGCTCGGGAAGACCGGTCATATGTACACGGCTGTTTACTTAAGACGACGACTGGGTTATGTCTAGGATGTACACGGCTGTGTACATAGGCCGCGACGTTGCCGCGATAGGAGCGACCCTCATGACCGACTCCCAGACCCTGTCCCTGCCCGACAACGCCTCCCTGTTCACCCGCCTGCGCGTGGCGCTCCAGGCCCTGCAGGTGCTCAAGAACGATCCAGCGAATGCCACCTGCGGCCAGCTGCTCAACATCTGCCTGGACCTCAACGTCTACGCATCGCTCGCCCAGCAGCTTCAGCGCAGCGAGGAGGGGCGCCGCATGCTGTCCGAGCGCCCATCCCTGCAGGGCAAGGAGCTGGACCTGACCGTGCTGGAGCGCCTGCCCGAGGGGACGCTCGGCCATGCGTTCGCGCGCTACTTCCGCGACAACAAGATCTCCCCCTTCGAGACGACGCTCGAGCTCAAGGACGACATCGACGTCATCGGCAAGCGCTACCGCGAGACGCATGACCTGTTGCACGTGCTGACGGGCTACGGCACGGACGTGGTGGGCGAGATGGAGCTCCAAGCGTATGCCCTGGGCAACCTGGGGATCCACACCGCGGTGCTCATCCTGCTGTTCGGCACGTTCGAACGACTCAAGGAGCGGCAGCCCGGCGTCGGGATGTCCGAGTACCTGCGGCGGCTACGGGCCGCGTACCACCGTGGCCGCGCGTCCCAGCAGTTCCTCGGCTTCTGGTTCGAGCACCACTGGGAGACGCCCGTGGCCACGCTGCGCGCGCGGCTGTGCGCCCCGGCGGAGCGGATGAACTAAAGGGTCCCGTGCCGGAATCCCTCAAGAACTTCTTCGACCCGGTCGTGGTGCGGCGCCTCGCCACCATGCTTCGCGCCGCCTGGCCGTCCTTCCCGGAGTCGCGTTTCGTGGCCGAGGCCTCCGAGGGGCTCAAGTCTCACGAGCTCCTGGGTCGCGCCCGCCACATCATGCACGCCATGCACCGGGCGCTGCCCTCCGACTTCGAGCGCGCAGCCGACATCCTCGAGCGCTCGCTCGGGCCCGTGCTGGAGCGGCTGGAGGGCCAGGGCATGGCGGTGTTCCTCTACCTCCCGCACACCTTGTACGTCGCGGAGCATGGGCTCGACCACTTCGAGACCTCGATGCGCCTGCAGCATGCGCTCACCCAGCGCTTCACCGCCGAGTTCTCCATCCGCCCGTTCCTCGAGCGCCATCCCCGCGAGACGCTCGCGTGCCTCCGCCAGTGGGCGAGCGAGCCCAACGTCCATGTCCGGCGGCTCGTGTCGGAGGGGACGCGGCCCCGGCTCCCCTGGGCCTCCCGACTCCGCGCCTTCCAGGAGGACCCGCGCCCGGTGCTCGAGCTTCTCGAGCTCCTCAAGGATGACCCGGAGCTCTACGTCCGCCGCTCGGTCGCCAACAACCTGAACGACATAGGCAAGGACCATCCGGAGCTCCTCGTGGAGACATGCGAGCGTTGGAGCCAGGACGCCACGCCGGAGCGCCAGTGGGTCATCCGCCACGCGCTCCGCTCCGCGGTGAAGCGCGGGGATGCGCGAGCCCTCGCCGTCCTCGGCTTCCGGGGCGCCAGCTCGCTCGAGGTCACGGCCTCGTTCCGGCCCGGGCGGATCCGCCTCGGGGAATCCGTCAGCGTGTCCCTTTCCGTCTCCAACCGCTCGGGCAAACGCCAGCGTGCCGTCGTCGACCTCGCCGTCCACTTCATCAAGGCGAATGGCTCGGCGCGTCCGAAGGTCTTCAAGGGAGGAACGGTCGACCTCCCGCCGGGCGCGTCGGGCATGCTGGAGAAGACGGTCTCGTTCGCTGAGCTGACGACGCGGAGGCACTACGCGGGAGAGCACCGTGTCGAGGCGCTCGTCAACGGCCGCCCCGTGGAGTTGGGGAGCTTCACTGTCCTTGGGTAGGCCAGAGAGGGTGTCAGAGAGGGTGTCAAAGGATTTGAGCGACACGACCCGGCACGACACGCGGCGGGAAGGAGTAGAGAGGAAAGCAGGCCGAGAAATCCCCCCGCCTCCACCGAGCCGCCGCCTCTCGGAAGGCCGCGACGAAGGCCCGGTACTGCTCGCGCAATTCCTTCAACGCCTGGCGCGTGGAGGCATGCCCCAACGGCCGCGGACTACGCTTGAGGTGCTCGGGCCGGGTATGCGGGTGCTGCGCCCGCACGGTACGTGCCCCCAAGACAGGCGTGCCCCGAGATCGGGCCTCGGCTTCCACCTGCTCCACGAGTCCCCGAACCGCGCGCTGCCTCTCCTCCTCCCCCCATCCTTCCCAGCACGGCAGGGGCGCCACCTCCAACTCCACTGGCTCGGCCCATTCCTCGGCGAAGCGCCCCTTCCCCTCCGTGTCCTCACTGCCCCTCTTGCTCCAACGCTTCGTCCAATTGAACCACCGGAACAGCCGCTTCGCCGACCCCAGCAATTGTGGCAGGCAGGTGAGACCCGGCCACTCAGCGCTCTTCTCCACCAGTCCCTCCTTCACCCCATGGGCGAGCACGTAGCGCAATCGGCCCACCAACGCCGTGTCATCCAGTACCGGCTCCGCTGAGT
>NZ_DASVSO010000005.1:0-1837 GCF_036388035.1 Archangium sp. | reverse complement strand
CCCGCTCCTGCTGTATTTCAAGAACGGCCGGGCGAAGGTGGAGCTGGGCCTCTGTCGCGGTAAGACGCACGAGGACCGGCGGCAGGACATCAAGGAACGGGAGACCAAGCGGGAGATGGATCGCGCGATGCGTCGTCGCTGACGCGCTCATCCTCACCCCGAGGCGCACGTCGATGGACAAGAAGGGTCCGGAGAAGAAAGCGCGGCTGATGGCCGCACTCGACAAGGGCATGGTGATGATCCACCTGGACGCACGGCGTCCGGGGGTCATCGTGCCCACCTCGTTGCGAAACGAGGCCCACCTGCGCCTCAACCTGTCCTATCGGTTCGATCCTCCGGATCTCACCGTGGGCGAGTGGGGCATCCGCTGCACGCTCAGCTTCTCGGGGAGCCGGTTCACGGTGGCGGTGCCCTGGTCGGCGCTGTTCGCCATCACGAGCCACACGACGAAGGAATTCTGGATGTACCCGGACGACATGCCGGCCGAACTCATCCAGCAGACGATGGTGACGTCCAAGGCGACGGTGCCGGAGCCCGCGGCGGAGCAGCCGAGCCCGGCGGTGGAGCGTCCCCGGGCCATCCTCCGCGAGGTGGCGAGGTTGGACTCCCTGCCCGAGCCCCAGGAGGAGCCCGTCGCCACGCCAGTTGCCCCCGCTCCCGCTCCCGCTCCCGCTCCTGTCGCCGCCGCGACCGAGTCCGAGGGGCCGAAGGATGATCCGCCGCCCCCGCGTCGCGGACACCTGCGCCTGGTGAAGTGAGGGCGCGGGCTTCAGCGCCGCGCGGCCTCACTTGCGCAGCTTCACGTCCAGGGACACCGGCTCGCCTCCGGTGAAGGTGCCCGTCCAGGGCTTGTAGCCCTTGAGCGTCACCTTCACGGGGATGTCCTGGGCCGGGTAGGTGTTGTCGACGGCCAGCGGCGTCTTGCCCAGCACCGTGCCGTCCACGGTGACGGTGGCGCCCGCGGGCTCGCTCTGGATGGAGAGCATGCCCATCGGCGCCCCGGAGCCATGCGGGAGGCGGAGGGTGCGCAGTTGCTGGGAGAACTGGGGCAGCGCCACCACGACTCCGGCCAGCACCAGCAGCGGGATGGCCACGAGCGCCACCGTGCGTCCCCACCTCCGGCGGGGCCTGGGCTCGGCGGTGTCGATCGGCACGAAGTCGCTCTGCGGCCGAGGCGCCCGCTCGGTCAACTGCAACTCCTCCTCCTTCATGTCCATCACGGAGCGCAGCGGGGCCCGAGGCTCCGTCACGGGGGCGGGCGCCGCGGCGGTGGGCATGACGAGCCGCCCACTCATGCTGAGCGCGGGGCCTCCGGGCACGTCGTCGAACTCCTCGATCTCCAGTGCGAAGGAGGGCGGATCCACGGGCCGCGTGGGGAGTACGGGACTCTGGCGGGTGCGTGCCTGCCCACCCGGATCCGAACCGGGCTGAGCAGAGGACTCCGACAGCTCGAGCAGGGTGGGCGGGAGGTTCAGGCTGGCGAGGAACGCGGCGAGGGCCTGGGAGGAGGCGGGCTCGCCGGCCTGGGCGAGGTAGCGGGAGAGGGCCTCGGCCATGTCCTCTGGACGGGGGAAGCGGGCCTCGGGCGCCTTGGCCAGTGCGCGCGAGACGATGGCGGCCAGCGGGGCGGGCACGTCCGTGAGCGGTGGGGGCTCGTGCTGGGTGATGGCGAGGGCGATGGACATCGGATCGCCCGCGCCGTCTCCGAAGGGGTGCCGCCCGGCGAGCAGCTCGTAGAGGACGATGCCCAGGGAGAACAGATCGCTGATCGCGGTGGCCGAAGCGCCGGTGATGACCTCGGGGGCGGCGTAGGAAGGCTTGCCCTTGAAGACGCCGG
>NZ_DASVSO010000004.1:0-3757 GCF_036388035.1 Archangium sp. | reverse complement strand
CCGCCTTGAACCGCGCGAGTACGCCCGCGGCCTGCTCACAGGCCCGGTCCTGCCCGAGGACGCCCTGCTTCAGTTGCGCCGCGAGCGTGGCCTGCTCGGCGGGGATCTCATCGCTGATGAGCTGGAGCGGCAGCCCGGTGTAGCGCGCGTAGGCCTCGGAGACATCGTGCGGGTAGAGCGTCCGGGCCTTGCCGCGCTCGCCCTGCTGGTCGAGCCAGTCCAGGAACCGGTACGCCTTTCCCGGGAACAGGCTGTCGCGCTGGAACATCTCCAGGTGCCCGACGAGCTGCCGAAGGCCCACGGGGTGGATGCTCACGCGGCTGCGCCTGGTGCCCTGGTAGCGCTGCATCAACTCCGGCACCAGCGAGGCCGGGGGCGCCTCGATGCGGATGATGCGGAAGGGGCGCAGGGCCTCCGGGAAGCGGCGCTGGCAGCGCTCCAGCTCGGCCTCGGTGCACTCGGCGATGAGGGAGATCTCCTCGCTCATCGCGGACGGGAGGAGCAGATCCCCCATCGACGAGCCGTCCGGCTGCGGCGCCAGGAGCGAGGTGAGGCGGTCGACGTAGAGGTAGTCGTTCTCGAACGAGAGCGCGTCGATGATCTTCAGGCAGCGCTCCTGCCACATGCCCAGGTACACCATGCCGGCCACGATGCGCTCGGCGCTGGTACGCCAGATCCTCGGGAAATGCACCTTCCGGTTGTCCTTCGCCTCGCGCCGCCGCTCCGCGAGCAGCCGCGCCAGTTGCAGCACCCAGCTCGTCTTGCCGACGCCCGGGCCCCCCACGAGGAGGAGCGACACCGGCGGCCGGTGCAGCACGTAGGAGAGGAAGACTCCCAGGGTGTGCCCGTCATAGACCAGCGCCGGCTGCCGTGCGCCCAGCGCGCGCGAGGTCAGCTCCTCGCCGATCTGGTTGAGCACCGCGGGCGAAGGCTCCTCGTGGTCGCCGCGCCGGGCGTCCCGCACCAGCTCGCCCGGGTCCCAGCTCCGGACGAACTCCTCGCCCTCGTGGCGGAAGTCGTAGAGCCCCTTGGGCTTCTCGCCGAGCAGCGCGGTGGTGAGCGCGTTCTGCAGCACCTCGCGAACAATGGAGAGTTCCTCGATCACGAAGGACCAGCCGAAGCGAGGCACCCTCACGCGCCAGGTACCGCTCTCCATCTTCCCGTAGACGTACGTCAGCTTCAGCGGGACGAGCGCCTTGGCGATCACCGGCCGCTTCTTGTGCACGGTCTGCGGATGCACCTCCACGGTGATCGTCCGCGCTTGCAGGGACTCTTCCCACAGGAAGCGCTCGAGCGAGGCCGCCTCGTCGAGTTGCAGCTGCCGCACCTGCAGCTCCAGCAGGGCGTAGACCTCGGCCTCGCTGGCGCCGTAGGCGGACGGGGGCGGGTCGTCGAAGAAGCTGTCCCATACCGGGAGCAACTGCCCCGTCAGCCGGCCATCGTGGTGGGTGGTGAAGTAGACGCGAAGGCTCTTGTCATTCATGGGGGTTTTGACTCATCCGCAACCGCCACAGGCTCGGCAGGGCCTCCGCGGGGGACCGGACCCGGTGGCTGCCACTATAGGTAAGCAGGTAGTCGTCGAGCTCCAGCACCGACACCTCGCCCGGACGGGAGGGCGGCTCGAAGCGGTAGGCGCGGACCACCGGGGCAGCCGCCTCGGGATCCTCCGGCAGCGGGCTCACACTCGTCTGGCGCGCCTCATGGAAGGCCCGGAGCTTCGCGGCGTGCAGCTCCAACAGCCTCGCCGGCTCCGGTGCGCTCGCCTCGTGGACGCGGACCTTCACCACCTCCGGGAGCCGTCCCGAGGACTGCCAGACGTGCAGCCCGCCCTCTCCCTCGAAGAAGGGACGCACGCCCGGACCCACCAACTTGATCGCGACGTGGACGGGCTCCAGCGGCGAGCCGTGGAACTCCTGGAGCTGCCGGGGGCCACCCGACACCCCGGAGCCTCCGGGGAGATGGGCGGCGAAGCTTTCCACCTCGCCTCGTGCGCCGGCATAGGCCTCGCAGAGCCACGCGGTGAGCAGGGAGCCAGCGGCCGCACCATGCCGCCACTGCCCGAGCGGGAGCAGCTCCAGCGTCACCACATGCTGATCCGGACTGGAGAGCTCGCGCAGGACGCGTTGCAGGAAGTAGACCTCCGCCAGCGCATCGAGCATCCGCTCGCGGGAGACGGCCTTCACCGGCTCCAGGGCGCGCCGGTCGAAGAGCCGCACGCGCATGCTCTCTCCCTGGCTGCTGACCGAGCTGCGCCGCTCCAGGGTTCCGAAGCGCTCGACCTCGATCATCTCCCGCGCCGTCTCCTCGGGCGCTTGCGCGAGGGACTCCAGCCGCGCCGCGAAGTCCTCGAGGTACAGCCGCATCGCGTCGAGCGTGTAGAGCGACTCGGCGTGCTCGCGCTCACCCGCCTGGAGCCGCTCGAGGTGGAAGCGGACCTGCTCGGACAGCGTGCCGAGCGCGTGGCTGTGCCGCATCCGCCGCACCTCCTCGCGGGCCTCGAGCGCCTTCTCGCGCAGCCGGGCCACGGGCAGCGCCAGGAGCGGCTCGAGCGCGAACCCCTCGGTGGCGGGCTCACGGGACACGAGCGCGTCGGCCTGCACCTCGAAGCGGTCCTCGCGGGTGTAGAGCTGGAAGAGCCGCAGCAGGGACTGGGGCCCGCGGATGATGGCCTCGGAGAGGGCCTGACCGACCTTCTCCTCCAGGTAGCGCTTGAGCGGACGCGCGCCGAGTTGGGCGTCGAAGGCCTCCTCGACGATGCGACGCTTCACCGCCTCGTCGGCGGACACGAAGATGTTGCGCGAGGTCAACCCCTGCCGCGACAGCAGCCGCGCGAGCTCCTTCTCCACCACCTTCTCCCCCGACTCCCGGGAGAGCGGCGAGAAGTGCACGATGTGGTCGATGCGGTTGAAGAGCTCGGGCGGGAAGAACTCGCGCACCGCCCGGTCCGCGTCGAGCGCCAGGGCTCGGGGGTCCCGGGGGCCAATGCCCACCGTCGGCTTCTGGCGGGCCCCCAGGTTGCTCGTCATCACGATGACGGTGTGCGTGAAGTCCGCCGTCTCGCCCGAGGCGTCGGTCAGCCGGCCCTCGTCGAACGTCTGGAGCAGCAGGTTGAGCAGGGCCGGGTGGGCCTTCTCGATCTCATCGAGCAGCACGAGCGAGAAGGGCTGCTCGCGAATCAGCCGCGTCAGCCGGCCCTCGGGTTGCCAGGCGTCACCGGTGAGCCGCGCGACGGCGTCCGTCGTCTGGAACTCGGCCATATCGAGCCGCACCATGCGGGACGCATCCCCGTACAGGTAGCCGGCCAGCGCGCGGGCGAGCTCCGTCTTGCCGGTGCCCGTGGGGCCGGTGAAGAGGTAGACGCCGTAGGGGCGGCGGGGATCCGTGAGCCCGGAGTGGATGCGCGCGATGAGATCGCACGCCACCTCCACCGCCGCCGGCTGGCCCATCACCTTGCGCGAGAGGGCCGCGTGGACGTCGGCCGGCTCCAGCTTCTTGTGGGGGTGGAGCAGGAAGTCCGGCAGGCCCGTCCTGCGCGAGAGGTGCTCGAAGAGCAGCCCGACGTCGAGCTCCCTCCCCTTGCCCCCGTGGTCGGCGGCCAGCTCGCGCAGCAGATCCAACGCCTTGCCCGGCAGCGCGGCGCCCGAGAAGAGCGAGCTGGCCTGCTCCAGCAAGGCCGGGAAGAGCGGCGGAGACCAGGTGACTTGGTGCCGGCCCTCCAGCTCCCGTGCCTCGTGCAACAGCATCCGCAGCGTCTCGT
>NZ_DASVSO010000003.1:0-26503 GCF_036388035.1 Archangium sp. | reverse complement strand
GGGTGCGGGCCCGGTCGAGCGCGGTGCTGGACTCGCGCGCCGAGGAGAGGGTCTGGGCGCGCCGCGACTCCCCATGGGCGAGGTAGCCGAAACCCGCGCCCCCGAGCGCCAGCAGGCCCCCGGCGACGAAGGCGTACCGGTGCCCGTGGAGGCCGGACGGGGCGCGCTGGGGGGCATCCGGCGCTCGGGGAGCCTCGGCGAAGGCCGGGAGCCCGAGCGTCAGCACCAGGGCGGAAGCCACGAGCCTGCTTCGGACGGTGAACATGGCCATGAGTATAGCGAGGGGTGGCGGGTCGGGTGTGCGTTGACAGCGAGGGGATGCACCTGTACTGCGTCGAGCCCCAGCAGCAGGAGCGTCGAGCCTTGACGATCTGGATCAACGGACAGGCACGAGAAGTGCCCGAGGGCATGACACTCGCGGCACTGCTCACCTCGATGGAGGTGGGCGGGCCGGGAGTGGCGGTGGAGGTGAACGCGGAGGTGGTCCGCCGTGCGCGCCACCCCGAGTTCCAGCTGTCCCCGCAGGATCGCGTGGAGATCGTCACCTTCGTCGGTGGCGGATAGGAGCGAGCAATGAGCGTGCAGGACAAGCCCCTGATCATCGCCGGCGTCACCTTCCAGTCGCGCCTCATCGTGGGCACGGGGAAGTACCCCAGCCACGAAGTGATGAAGCGCTGCCATGAGGCCTCGGGCGCCGAGATGGTGACGGTGGCGGTGCGCCGGTTGGACCTCTCGGCCAAGGGCGAGGCGTCGCTGATGAATTGGATCGACCCCCAGCGCATGCGGCTGCTGCCGAACACGGCCCTCTGCTACACGGCCGACGACGCGGTGCGCACCTGCCGGCTCGCCGAGGAGCTCGGCATGAGCAAGTGGGTGAAGCTGGAGGTGCTCGGCGACGAGAAGACGCTCTACCCGGACGTCGAGGAGACGCTCAAGGCGGCGCGCGTCCTGGTGAAGGAGGGCTTCACGGTGCTGCCCTACACCTCGGACGACCCCATCACCGCGCGCAAGCTGGAGGACGTGGGGTGCGCGGCGGTGATGCCGCTGGCCGCTCCCATTGGCTCGGGGCTGGGCATCCGCAACCCGCACAACATCCGCCTCATCCGCGAGACGGTGAAGGTGCCGGTCATCGTGGACGCGGGCGTGGGTACGGCGTCCGACGCGGCCATTGCCATGGAGCTGGGCGTGGACGCGGTGCTGATGAACACCGCCATCGCGGGCGCGAAGGATCCGGTGCGCATGGCTCGGGCCATGAAGCTGGCCATCGAGGCGGGGCGAGAGGCCTTCCTGTCCGGCCGGATTCCCCGCAAGGCGTACGCCTCGGCGTCCAGTCCCATCGAGGGGCTCGTCGAGTAGTGCTCCCGCGGTTGATGGTCATCACCGACTGGCGCCTGCCCCGGGCGCGGTTGCTGGCCGCGCTGGAGCGGGCGCTGGAGGTGGGGCCCCAGGTGGCGGTGCAGCACCGTCACCCGGAGGCCACCGCCCGCGAGTTCCTCGAGGAAGCCCGGCTGCTCTCCGGGCTTTGCCATGCGAGGGGCAACCCCCTCTTCATCAATGGCCGGCTGGATGTGGCCCTCCTGGTGGGCGCGCACCTGCACCTGCCCGCCGGAGGCCTGACGCCGGAGGACGTGCGCCCACACCTTCCAACGGGTCGCCTCGTGAGCGTGGCGGTCCACGACGCGCAGGAGGCACGGCGGGCGCGAGGGGCGGACCTGGCGCTGGTGAGCCCGGTGTTCTCCCCAGGCTCGAAGCCGGGGGACACGCGGCCCACGCTGGGGCCCGAGGGCTTTCGGGCCCTGGCCTCGGCCCTCCCCTGCCCCGCCCTGGCCCTCGGAGGCATCACCCCCGAGAGTGCCCTCCTGCTCGGAGGGGCGACGGGCTTCGCGGTCATCTCCGGAGTGCTGGAGGCGGAGGACCCGGGAGCCGCCGCGAGGGCCCTGGTGCGAAGGTGAGGGTCTTCCCCCACTGCGTGGCGTGCCAGGATTTTCGCGGCATTTCACTCGGGCAACGGAACCCCAAAGGCCGCGAGGACCTGCCGAGCATACGTCTTGAGGCTGGCCATGCTCACAGCATCATCGAAATCAATGGCTCGCACCATGTCTCGAAACCGAGAGAGAGCGGCCTCGCATTCTTCAGGGCAACGAATCGCCGGTGATTTGCGTTTCGACTCATGTGCAACCAACTCAAGAACGACGGTTGCGTCCTCATGGAAGTCTTCCCTTAACTTCGTATCACCCTTGGAGCGGCGAATCTCTTCCAGCGAGTGGCCCATTGCAATGTGCCCCAAGCCATTGAGGGCAGCGGCAATGCGAGCGGCATCCTGTTCGGAGTATGAAGGCATTTACGGCCTCTTTTCTGAAGGACAGCCGAACGGCCCGATGAACATCTTCCCAAGGGATGGAACAAAGCCCAGGACCGTTCCTACTCGGACGGAGCCCCGTAGACAGTCGAATTTGCACCATTGCCTGAAGGCGAGATTCTTGAATATATCCGGAAATGGTTCCGGACAGAACTGACAACTCCCTTTGCCACAATGGGTGACGTGGCAGTAGACGTTGGCCTCTTCGCAAAGCACCCTGTCAGGGCAGCCGTGTTCCATGCATTCATACACGGGATAGATCCCGTCTTTCCCTGATGCTTGAATAACGCTCGCGTTCGCCTGCTGCTGCCCTGCCAGGAAGTTTAGAAATTTTTCGGCTGCGTCCCTGTAGGCTCGCTCGTCTGGCTGTGGATGTTGCTCTGCTGCCGGTCGGTCTCTGGGGTCGTCTTCACGACGGCTTGTCGCAGAAGACGCGCACCCAGTCACCAACGCACCGACGACGCACCACGAGATCCAGCAGGCCACGAGGTTCTTCGGAGACTCCATGGGCTCTGTACGGGACACGGTTCCCCCCTCCCGGGTGCCTGGCTGCTTGCGGAGCCTACCCGTCAATTCCCGTTGGACGAAACCTCGTTCCGCTCCAGGTCCGGGCTCCGGTACGGGTCTTCCCCCACCCGACCGCGCCGCAAGTATGCTGCGGCCCGTGAGCCCTCCTCCTTCGGATCTTCGCCCCCTGGCGATCGGTGAGATCATCGACCGCTCGGCCACCTTCTGGCGCAAGCACCTCAAGCACCTCTTCCTGCTCAGCTTCGGCTTCAACCTGCTCACCTACATCCTCACCAAGGCCATGCAGCTCGCCATGCAGAGCACCCTTCAGTTGCTCCAGGGCGCGGCCAAGGGCGAGGGGGACATGGAGGCCGTCCTGGTCGGCTATGGCCAGTTCCTCCTCGTGACGGCTGGGACGCTGGTGGGCACCTTCTGGCTCTACTGGCTGGCCACGCTCGTGGTGGCCCGCTACGTGGTGCCGGCCCAGCTCGGCGAGCCGGTGCCTCCCTCCGAGGGCGTGCGGCGCGGGTTGAAGCGGCTCGGGGCGTTCACCGGCGCATATGCCCTCTCCCTGCTCTGGGGCCTGGGCGCCAACCTGTTGATGGCACTGCCCGGCGCGCTGGTGACCGGGGCGGGCGCGGCGATGCTCGGGTTGTCGAGCAACCCGGGCGCCCGGCTCGGCGGTGGCGTCGTGCTCGCGGTGGGCATCCTGCTGGTGATGCTCGGCGTGGTGGGCGGCATCCTTTGGTACCTGCTGCGCTTCTCGCTGCTGGGGCCGGTGATGGCCATGGAGGAGCTGTCCGCCGTGGGAGCCTTCCGGCGCTCGGGGGAGCTGCTCTCCGGCCGCGTGGAGCCGGGCTTCACCGGCCGCGTGAAGGTGCGCGCGATGATCCTCGTGACCGTGGTGTCGGTCATCCTCGTCGCGGTGAGCATCCTGTCCGGGCTGCCCGCGCTCATCGTCCAGTTCTCCTACGGCAGCCCGTTCGACCCCGTCGCCGCGGCGGCCAACCCGGTGCCGCAGTCCCTCCTCGTCCCCGCCGAGCTGCTCCAGGTCGTGGGACAGGCGGTGTTCAGCCCCCTGGGGCTCGTCTTCTACGCGCTGTTCTACCTGGACATGCGCGTGCGCCGGGAGGGACTGGATCTCGAGCAGCGCCTCGGGGCCCGCTCGACGCCCCCGGTGGCCGCATGACGGCGGGTCTGGCGCTGCTGTGGCTCGCGGCCCTGCCCTGCGAGAGCCAGGCCCAGGAGGCGCAACAGCTCGCGGAGGTGGTCCAGCGGCAGCCCGCGGGGCTGGACACGTACCTCTCCGCCCTGGAGCAGCGCTGGGAGGGTCTGCCCCTGCGCTCGCCGGAGGACGACACGCCCGAGAAGCGCGCGGAGACGGCGACCCGTCGCCTCCAGGCCGCCTGTGCCCGGCCCGAAGCCTCCCCGAGCACGGCGAGCCCCCCGCCCCGGACCGACCCGGCCCGGCTCCAGGAGATCCTCTCCCGGCCCGAGTTCGCCCAGGCAAGGCAGCGCCAGGGGGACCTGATGCAGCGGTTGATCCGCACGCTGAAGGACTGGCTGGAGGAGCTGCTGCAGACGCGCGAGGCCCAGAGCTTCGCGACGAGCACCCGGACGGCGGTGCTCGTGCTGGGCTTCGCGGTGGTGCTCTTCGCGGTGCTGCGCCTGCGCCACTGGCGGAGCGGCCCGGCGCGGCGAGGAGAACAGTCGGGCACGGGAGCCACGGCGGCGCTGGTGCTCGACTCTCCGGGGGAGCACCTGTCGCGGGCGCGGGCGGCGCTGAGCGGACAGCCACGTGAGGCCATCCGCGAGGGGCTGCTGGCGCTGCTGTCCTCGCTGGAGACGAAGCGGCTGGCGCGGCCGGACCGCGTGAAGACGAACCGCGAGCTGGTGGGCGAGCTGCCCGGACGCGGCGCCTCCACGCAGCTCACGCGCGAGGTGGAGCGGCTGGTGCACTGGTATGACCGGGCCTTCTACTCGCTCGAGCCGGTGCCGTCGGAGGACGCGGCGCGCTTCGTGGACGAGGTGGAGCGGCTCCACCAGGGGCTGGCGGGGGCATCGGCATGAAGGGCCTGAGGACGGCGGCCATCTATGGCGTGCTGGTGGCACTGGCGCTGGCGCTGGGGCTCGCGGTGAATCAGACGCCCCAGTCGACGGTGCCCTCGGTGGACAACCCGGGACCGTTCGGCCTGCGGGCCCTGTACCTGTACCTCCAGGAGTCCGGCGCGCCCGTGTCGGCGCTCCAGGAGGCCCTCGAGGACGCAGAGCCTCTGGCGGGCGTGCGGACCGTGGTGGTGGCGGAGCCAACGGGACGGCCCGTGACGGAGTCCGAGCTCGAGACCCTGCGGAAGTGGGTCCGCGAGGGCGGGACACTCGTCTACCTGGTGTCACGGGACTCGAAGTCACCACAGCCGGAGCTGGACGACTGGCTCCAGCTCAGCGCCGGGCCCCTGCTCCCGCCCGGCTCCGAGGGACTGGGGCCGGACGAGAAGGACCTCACGGGGACGACGGCGCGGGTCTGGGTGCCGACGGGCGCGGCGCGCGGCCTGGAGCACTTCCGTGTCGCGCTGGATCGGGGCATCTCGGTGGGCCGACCGGACGCGGTGCCGCTCGCGGGAGCCAAGGGCGGCGCGGTGCTGTGGCGGGTGCCCGAGGGAGCCGGCGAGGTGTACGTGCTGGCGGGCGCGGACCTGGCGGAGAACCGGCGGCTGGAGCTGCTGGACAACCTGCGCTTCTGGGACGCGCTGGCGGCGCGGGGCCCCCTGGTGTTCGACGAGTACCACCACCACCTGGACACACCGAAGGAGCCCCCCTCGGCCCGGGGCCTGTGGGTGTTCGCGGCGCAGGGCCTGCTGGTGGGGCTGCTCTACGTGGTGTCGCGCGGCACGCGCTTCGGTCCCCCGAGGCCCCTGGTGGTGGAGAAGCACCGCTCGGCGCTGGAGTATGTCCGCTCGCTGGGGTGGCTGGCGCGACGCTCGAAGGTGGAGCACGAGCTGGTACCGGAGCTGGCACGGCAGCTCCGCCGACGGATGCATGAGCGGCTGGGCATCCCCCTCGCCTTGCCGGAGGACGAGGCGGCACGGGCCCTGGAGCAGGCCTGCGGGCTGCCGGCCGCGGACTACCTCGCCGCTCGGGAGGAGCTGGCCCGGACGCTGGACCAGCGCGACATCCGCCCGGGCGACTACTCGCGCCTGGCCCGTCGTTACGCGCGGTTCGAGGCCATCGTCACCGGCCGGGCGGCGCCGCCGGGCACGAGCGCATGACCCACGCCCCCGCTACCGAGTCCAGGTAGCGGCGAGTCACGGGGAGCAACAGACTTGGGGAGGGGAGCGCGCAATGGGGGATGACACAGGATTCTCGTGGCCACCGCTCGGCTCCGAGGAGGATCTGCGGCGAAGGCTGTCCCTGGTGACCGCCGCGGACACCACGCGCGGAATCTTCCTCAACGGCGTGCTGGAGTCCGTGCGGCAACTGGGCAGCGAGTCCACGGTGCGCTACTGCCTGGAGCAGAGTGGCGAGCAGCGCTTCGTGGACCTCTTCAGCTACCCCATCGACACGCTGCTGCGGATGTCCTACGCCGGGGCGAGGCTGCTGAGCGACGACACCCGGAGCTTCTCCGAGGTCATGCGCCAGATGGGCTACGTGTCGGCGAGGGGTTTCGCCTCCTCCACGATGGGCAAGATGATGCTGCGGATGATCCTCGGGCAGCCCCGGCTGCTGCTCGACACCCTGCCGGTGGCTCACCGCATGAACACGAGCTCGGGGGCGTGCAAGGTGAGGTGGATGGGGCACACCCGCGCGGTCGTCCTCATCACGCGGGACTTCCTTCCCTCCGCGTACACGGAGGGCTCGCTGCAGGGCGCCTTCGAGTCCGCCAAGGTGCGAGGGCTGACGGTTCGCACGCATCCGACGGCGTCGCTCGACAATGAATATGAGCTCTCCTGGGAATGAGAAAGGGCCCCGCCCACGTGGAGCGGAGCCCTCGGCACCGGAGAGCCTCGCGGCCCTCCCCTACTCCGCCATGAAGACGCCAGCGGCCCGGAGCAACCGCAGGGCCGACAGCGACGCCTGCAGGCGCTCGGAGATGGCGCCCACCTCGGCGTTCGTCAGCGCGGCGTTCGCGTCCGCTACCTCGAGGTAGGTGGCCACGCCCGCCTTGAAGCTGATCTCCGTGAGGCGCTGCGTCTCACGCGCCAGCCCCAGTGCCTCCTGGGCCTTGGACAGGTTGGCCTGGGCGTTCTCATACTCCAGCCGGGCCCGCGCCACCTCCTCCGTGACACGCGCCTCCGACTGCTTCCGCAGGGCCGAGGCCTCGGCCACGCGGGCGGACTCCTCGCGCAGGTTGATCTCCCGCAGGCCGCCGTCCCACAGCATCCACTGCGCGCTGAGCGTCAGGGCCCACACGTCGTTCCGCCCCGTGAAGCCCGCGGCATTGCTGAGCCGGTAGACGCCGGAGAAGCCCACCGAGGGCGCGTAGGAGAACCACACGCCCTGCCGACGGCTCACCGCCAGGTCCAGGTTGCGACGCGCGACGGCCACGTCCGGCCGCTGCTCCAGGGCCTGCTTCGTGAGATCCTCGTTCGCGGCCGGCACCTGGGGCACCGGCGGCAGCTCCAGCGTGAAGTCCGCGTCGCGCTGGATGAGCGTGGCGAGCGCCAGCCGCGCCGACGCATAGGCGTTGCGGGCCCGCAGCAGGTCCTGCTCGGCGCGCGCCCGGTCGAGCTGCGCCCGGAGGAGCGCCACCCGCGTCACCGTGCCCGCATCGAAGCGCTTCTGCGTGTCCGCCTCGCGCGCCGTGTTCACCTCCAGCAGGAACTGCGCGGCGCGGATGGCCTCCTGGTAGCTCGCGGCCCCGTAGTAGGACTGGGCCACGGCGAAGAGGATCTCCCGGCGCGCGTTCTCCGTGTTCAGCTCCGCCACGTCCTCGGCGATGCCCGCGCTGCGGATGGCGGGCCAGAGCGACGGGGCGATGATCGCCTGCCGCACCTCCGCCTGGGCGGAGAACTGGTTGAAGGGCTGGATGACGATCTCCGGACCGCCGGGCAGCGCCACCACCGCTTCGTTGGAGTTGCGGGTGTAGCTGCCACCCACCGAGACCGTGGGCAGGTAGCCGGCCCACGCCCGGCGCGACAGCAGCGCCGACTGCTCCAGCCGGGCCCGCGCCACCTTCAGGTCCAGGTTCTCCTGCCGGGCGGCCTGGAGCGCCTCATCCAGCGTGAGCACCGGCGTCGCGGCGCTCACAGTCAGGGTCAGTGCTGCGATCAGGGAGATCATGCCGCCTCCTCGTTGTCATGCACGGGCCGCAGCTCGCTGAGCGAGTCGCCACCATAGGCACGCGCCACCTCGGCCTCGCCCGTCTCCTCCGGCGAGCGCTTGGAGCCGAACTTACGGCCGAACCACGCCGAGGCGTCATCGAACAGCGAGTACACCACCGGCGTCATCAGCAGCGTGAGCACCAGCGACAGCGTCTGGCCACCCACCACCACGCCGGCCGTGGCCTGGTTGAAGCTCGAGCCCACGCCCTTGGACATCAGCAGCGGAATCATGCCCGCCACGAATGACAGCGTGGTCATCAGGATGGGCCGCAGACGGTCCTTGCTGCCGTGGACGATGGCCTCCAGCCGAGGATGGCCCTCGCGCCGGAGCTGGTTGGTGTGGTCGATCTGCAGAATCGAGTTCTTCTTCACCACGCCGAAGAGCACCAACAGGCCGAGCATCGAGTACAGGTCCAGCGCCTGCCGGAAGATGAGCAGCGACACCAGCGCGAAGGGCACGGTGAGCGGCAGCGAGATGAGGATGGTGATGGGGTGGATCCACGACTCGAACTGCGCGGCGAGGATGAGGTACATGAAGACGAAGGCCAGCGCGAAGGCCATGAGGAAGTTCACCCCCGTGCGGGCGATCTCGCGGGACTGACCCGCGGGCCGCGCCGCATAGCCGGCCGGCAGCTTCGTCTCCGCGATGATCTTGTTGAACTGATCCACCACCGTGCCCGTGCTCACGCCCGGAGCGGTGTTGGCGGAGATCATGATCTGCCGCTGGCGGTTCATGCGGTTGATCTGCGAGGGGCCCTCCTCCTGCTGCAGCCTCACCACGTCCGTGAGCGGCACGGAGCCCAGCCGCGCGGAGGGCACGGTGACCTGGCCGATAGCCTCCACGCTGTCGCGCGAGCCCGGCTCGGCGCGCAGCCGCACGTCGTACAGGTTGCCATTCTCCACGTAAGTGGACACGTCGAAGCCGCCCACCAGCATCTGCAGGGTGCTGGCCACGTCGGGCACCTGCACGCCCAGATCCGCGGCGCGCGAGCGATCGATGTACGCGCTCACCTCGGGCTTGCCGGTGATGAGGTTGCTGTCCGCGTCCACCACGCCGGGGACCTGCCGCAGCTTCTCCAGCAAGCCGCTGGACTGCCGGGCCAGCTCGTCGAAGTCGGGACCCGTCACCACATACTGGACCGCCGCTTGCGCACCGGCGCCGCTGAAGAGGGGCGCGTCGGACACGCTCACCCTGTACGCCTTGGGCAGCTTGGAGGTGATCTCCCGGCGCACCTTGTCCATGAGGTCCTGCTGGCTGTCCTGACGCTGATCCGGGTTGACGATCTTCACGAAGATGCCGGCCACGTTGGGGGCCCGATCCGTGTTGTCGCCGATGGTGACGAGCGTGGAGAGCGTCTCCGGTACCTTCTCGCGGATGTCGCGGGCCAGGCGCTCGGCCACCAGGAGGGTGGAGTCCATGCTGCTGCCCTCCGGCATGCGGACCGTCACCTGGAACTGGGCCTCGTCACTCTTGGGGAGGAAGCCCTTGGGCACCGCGCCCATGAGCGGCACGCACGAGCCGAGCGTGGCCAGCGACGCCACCACCATCACCCAGCGGTGCGCCATCACCCAGCGCAGGGAGCGCTCGTAGGCGCGCTCGATGGGCAGGTAGACCACGTCGGTGACGCGCTCGAGCAGCGGCTTGCGCGCGTGGCCGTGCTCGGAAGCCGCGGAGCCGCCCACCAGCCAGCGCGCGCACAGCATGGGCGTGAGGGTGAAGGACACCAGCAGCGACACGGCGATGGAGAAGGCCATCGTCCAGCCGAAGCTGCTCAGGAAGCGCCCGGGGATGCCGCCCATGAAGGCCACCGGCAGGAACACCGCGATGAGCGACAGCGTGGTGGCGAGCACCGCGAGGCCGATCTCCTTGGTGGCCAGGATGGCGGCCGGGAAGGGCTTGAGCTTCTTCTCGTGGATGAAGCGGTGGATGTTCTCCAGCACCACGATGGCGTCGTCGATGACGATGCCCACCGCCAGCGCGAGCGCCAGCAGGCTGATGGTGTTGAGGTTGAGGCCCGTCGCCTGCATCAGCGCGAAGGTGCCGATGATGGAGGTGGGGATGGCGAGCGCGGCGATCAGCGTGCTGCGCCAGCTGCCGAGGAACAGCAGCACCACCAGCGCGGCGAAGACGCCACCCAGCACCAGGTGCTCCTGCACCGCATGCACGCTGGTGATGGTGGTCTCCGAGTTGTCGCGCACCACCTCCAGCGAGTAGCCCGGCGGCAGCGTCGTGTTGAGCTCCGCCATGCGCCGGCGCACTTCCTTCACCAGGGCCACGGTGTTCTCACCGGACTGCTTGCGGATGGACAGGAGCACCGTCGGCTTGCCGTCGCGCACGGCCGCCGTCTCCGCCTCCACCTCGCCGTCCTCCACCCGGGCCACGTCCCGCACGCGCAGGATGTGGCCGTTGTTCTCGCGCAGCACGAGCTGGCCCAGCTCCTCCACGCTGGACACGCGCCCGCGCAGGCGCAGGGTGAGGCGCTGCGGCCCCGTCTCGATGCTTCCACCCGGCATCGACAGGTTCTGCCCGGACAGCGCCCGCTGCACCTCGGCCGAGCTCACGCCCGCCGAGCGCATCTTCACCGGGTCCATCCACACGTTCACCTGGCGCTTGCGGCCACCGATGAGCGTCACCTGGCCCACGCCCTGCACCGTCTCCAGCCGGCGGCGCAGCACGCGGTCCGCGTACTCGGTGAGCTCGCGCACGGGCCGATCCGCCTGCACCGCCAGGATGATGACGGGCACGGCGTCCGGATCGAACTTCTGCACCAGCGGCGTCTCCACGTCGCGGGGCAGGGTGTAGGAGATCTGCGCCATGCGGTCGCGCACCTCCTGCACGGCCACGTCGACGTTCTTCTCCAGGACGAACGTGATGATGACCTGGCTGACGCCCTCCGCGGTGATGGAGGACATCTCGTCGATGCCGGAGATGGTGTTGACCGCCTCCTCGACCTTCTCGGTGACGTCCGTCTCCATCTCCTCGGGAGAGGAGCCGGGCAGGCGCGTCACCACCACCACGGTGGGGAAGTCGAGCTTGGGGAAGCGGTCCACGCTGAGCTTCGCGTACCCGGCGATGCCGAGCACGCAGATGAGCAGGATGAGCACCGACGCGAAGACGGGCTTCCGGACACAGATACTCGCGAGCCATTGCATGTGGGGCGCCCTCTCCTACTGCAGCTTCTGGCCGTCGCGCAGGTCTTCCCGCGCCACCGCCACCACGCGCTCGCCGGTGCGAACGCCCGCCATCACGCCCAGCGAGTCCCCCGCGGACTCGCTCACCTGGACCATGCGCTCCTCCAGCCGCCCATCCGTCACCACGAAGAGCTTGCGGCGCGCGCCCCCGGCATCCAGCACCGCCGTGCGCGGCACCACCGGCAGCTGCTGCTCACCGAGCTGCACCTTGGCGGTGGCGAACTGGCCCGGCAGCAGCGAGCGCTCCTTGTTGGGGACGAGCGCCTCCACCACCAGGTCCCGGGTGCCCTTGCGCAGGCCCGCGCCCATGAAGGACACCTTCGTCTTGTGCACCACGTGGGGCGCCGCCGTCAGGGTGAACTCCACCGCCTGATCCTTCTGGAGGAAGGCCGCCGAGGACTCCGGCACGGTGAGCTCCAGCCGCAGCGGATCCAAGGACACCAGCGTCACCACCTTGGAGTCCTGGCGGACGAACTCACCCACGGACACCACGCGCTCGGCCACCACGCCGTCGAAGGGGGCGCGGATGGTGGCGTCCGTCGCGCTGATCTCCAGCAGCGACAGGCGCGCGGCGGCCGAGGCGGCCTGCGCCGCGGCGTTGCGGCACTGCGCCTGGGCGCGATCATGGTCCGCCGTGGAGACGGTGCCGCTGGCGAAGAGCTTCTCGTTGCGCTCGCACTCGGCGGTGGCCAGCTCCAGCTGCGACTTCGCCAGGGACACCTGGGCCCGGGCGTCCTCGAGGCTCGCCGAGGCCGCGCGGGCGTCCAGCTTCACCAGCACGTCCCCCTTGCGCACCACGGTGCCGCGCTCGACGTGCACGGACACCACCTTGCCCGTCGCGCCGGCCGCCACGTCCGAGTCCTCGTAGGCCGACAGCGTGCCGGTGAGCGTGAGGAAGCGCGGCACCTTCGCCTCACCCACCTCCACCGTGTCCGCCTTCACCGCGGACTCGGGCGCCGAGGCCTGCGACTGCGCCGCCGCCTTCGTCTGCGCGGCATCCACCCGCGAACCACAGCCGCCGCCCAGCGTCAGCACCAGCCCGCCCACCACCAGCACCCTCAACACCGGCGCCTTGCCCGTCCTGCCCTGTCGATGAAGCTTCCGCATGCCTGTGCTCCCGTGCGCCTGGGGCCCCTCTACGAGGGGGATGCCCTCGGCCCGAGATAAGTTAGTGACCGCAAACTAACTAACCTGGGGGTGGGGGGAAATGTCAAGCACTGGATGCACCAGGCAGGCAGGCATCGCGCGTGGTTGCGTGTAGGGCCATTCCATCCCCCGTCACGGGGGTGTCACGGCCGGCTCAGCCGGGTCTCCCAGCCGCCTGGCGAGGCAGGTGGACGGTGAAGGTCGTCCCCTCCTTCGCCCCCGAGCGCACGGTGATGGAGCCCCCGTGCGCCTCCACGATGTGCCTCACGATGAAGAGGCCCAGGCCGATGCCGCGGCCCATCCGGTCCTGCTGCGCGGCGCCGCGCTCCAGGGGCTCGAACAGCTGGGGGAGTCTCTCCGCGGGGATGGGGGCGCCCTGGTTGTGCTCCTCCAGCAACACCGTCCCATCCTCTCCGCGCGTGCGCACCGTCACGGGCGTGTCGGGCGGGCTGTAGCTCAGGGCGTTGGAGAGGAGGTTGGTGAGCACCTGGGCCAGGCGGTCCGGGTCCCACTCTCCCCGCCCGTCGCCCTGGGCACCACGTCGAGGCGCCGCTCCGGGTGGACGAGCTGCACCTCGTCCACCACCTGCCGGAGAAAGCCATGCAGCTCCATGGGCTTGCGGCTCACGGGAATGCCGCCCCCCATGCGGGCCCGGGTGAAGTCGAGCAGGTCGCGGATGAGGCGGATGGCGCGCTCGGCGGAGGACTGGATGCGCACCACGCTCTTCGTCTGCCGCTCGTTGAGATCGTCCCGCTGGAGCAGCGCCGTGGCCCCGAGCGAAATGGCGCCCAGGGGGGTTGCGCAGGTCGTGGCTGACGATGCCGATGAGCTGCTGCTCGAACTCGACGCGCCGACGGAGATCCTCCTGGCGCGTCCATCGCTCCAGGGCGAGCGGCAGGTCCTCCGGGTGCAGGAGCTCCGTCCACCAGATGCCGAGCACCTCCTCGACGGTCTTGCCCATGTAGTTGGCGAGCACCTGGTTGACGTAGTCGATGTCGCCATCGGGCCGGGCCGACCACACCACCTGGGGCATGAACTCGGCGAGGGTCCGGTACTCCGCCTCCCGGTGGCGGAGCGCCTCCTCGGCACGCTTGGACTCGGAGATGTCCAGGATGAGGGCGAGGCCCCGCTCGCGCGCCTCATCCAAGGTGGCGCTGCTGATGAGGATGTCCACGCGGTGGCCCTCCCGGTGGACGTACTGCTTCTCGAAGGGCTGGAGGACGCCTGTCGCCTTCAGGCTCCGAACGGCGCGCTCGGTGGACTCCTGGTGCTCGGGCGGCGTGAGGGTGCGGAAGTTCAGGCGGCCCGCCCGGAGATCCTCTCGCGTGTAACCCACCATGTGCAGCAGGGTGTCGTTCGCCTGGGTCAGGCGGACGGAGGCGTCCCACTCCACGATGCCGACGATGCCCGCCTCCGTGAGGCGACGGAAGCGGCTCTCCCATCAGCGAGCGCAGGCCACTGCGGCGAAGCTCGTCGCGCAGCTCCAACGACGTGGTCCGCACGTCCGCCAGGAGGACGGGCTCGTCGGCGGCCGCCACCCGGGCCACGAAGGAGGGGGCACCCACCGGAGTCCGGTAGTCCGCCGAGGGCTCCGGACACGCCCCCGTGGCGGTGACGAGCTCCAGTTGCGTCCCGCTCGCATCCGCCAGCAGCAGCTCCGCCCCATCCGCGCCCAGCGCGTCCTGGATGACCTGAACGAGAGGCGCGAGCCGCGGGTGCAGGGAGCTGGGGTTGCCGCCACGGACCAGCGACTCCGGCGCGAGCGCATCGAGGCGGCGCAGGGTACGCTTCTCGGCTTGCCGATCCTCCAGGGTGTAGCCGCTGAAGGTGGCGACCACCTGACTCATCGCGTCCTGGAGCTCCTCGAGGAGCAGTCCGGTGTCCTCGGGCGTGGGCTGCTCCTCCGGAGGGAGGGACTCCCACAGGGAGGAGATGAGGCGGGCCATGAGGGCGTACTCGCTCGTCACTTCCTCCTGGGAGTAGCCGTGCCGCAGGCGCAGGCTGATGTGCGTCTCCTCCAGACGCTTCTTCGTCTTCACCGGATCGCCCCGGTGGCCCTGGCGGGAGATGGTGGCCAGCGTCGCGAGGTACTCGGGGAAGGTATCGATGAGCTCGTAGGGCTTGAGGCCCCTGGCCGACTCGAGCCGGCCTGCGTCCTGGGCGTAGCGCTCGACGAGCTGCTCCCGGTGGCTCTCGATGAAGTCAGCGACCTTGGGCATACGGTGGGCAAGCCCTGGGAGACAGAAGAGCCCCCAAGCCCTCCAGGGTGGAGCTGCCCTTCCCGACGCGCCAGTCCTCTAGTTCGAGGGGTCCGCCCGTTGACGGACCCCCCCCGGATGGGCCGCTGGGTAGCATGCCGCCTTTTTTCCTCCACCGAGAAAGAAGGCGGCATGGGACAGCTGAAGGGAAAGACGGCACTGGTGACGGGAGCATCGCGGGGCATTGGCCGGGCCATCGCCCTGCGGCTCGCGAAGGACGGCGCCAACGTGGTCGTCAACTACGCCAGCAACACGGAGAAGGCCGAGGAGCTCGTGCGGACCCTCGCCACGCTCGACCGTCGGGCGGTCGCCGTGCGGGGGGACATGGCGAAGGTCGCCGACATCCGCGCGCTCTTCGACGAGGCCGAGCGCGCCTTCGAGCGCCTCGACATCGTGGTGGCCAACGCGGCGATCGGCCTCTTCAAGCCCACGCTCGAGGTCACCGAGGAGGACTTCGATCGGGTGTTCGCGCTCAACACCCGGGGCGCCTTCTTCGTCCTGCAGCAGGCGGCGAAGCGGGTGCGCGACGGCGGGCGCATCGTCCTCGTCTCCACCGGGGGCACGGCCCGGGTGGTGCCGGGCGCGGGCCTCTACGCCGGCAGCAAGTCCGCCACCGAGACGTTCGCCCTCGCGCTGGCCAAGGAGCTCGGGGCCCGGCAGGTGACGGTCAACATCGTCTCCCCCGGCGCCGTCGAGACGGACGCCCTGTGCATGCCCAAGGAGATGATCGCTCGGACGATCTCCATGACGCCGCTGGGTCGGCTGGGCCAGCCCGAGGACATCGCCGACGTCGTGGGCTTCCTCGCCTCGAGCGATGCGCGGTGGTTGAGCGGACAGAACGTCCGCCCCACCGGCGGCCTGCTCTGAGCCCCCCGCCTCCGGCTCAGCGGGAGAAGATGGGGTGCATCTGCAGCCAGGAGGCGAAGAGCGCGTCCGCGAAGGGCTTGCCTGGAATGCTCAGGCCCCCGGAGGCATCCCCCGAGACCTGGAGGCCCCCGCCGGGAACGTAGGTGAGGACGAGATCCTGTCCCTCGCCCACGTCCCGCAGCGAGGAGAGCAGCTGCTCCAGGTGCTCCTGCATGGCGGGCGTCCGCATGGCGGAGTTGCTGGAGAGGCCGTCGCGGAAGGCCTCCACGAGCTGATCCTTCCGCACCGTGCGCAGGAAGCGGAAGTGGAGCCGCTTGACGCAGTTGGTGGCAATGGCCTCGGACTCCTGCCGAGGCAGTTGCTCCAGATAGAGCGACCAGACGTACACCTTGAAGAAGAGCTTCTCCTTCAGCGCCATGTGGGCCAGCGAAATCCGCCGCCCTTCCAGCGTGAGCGAGTCCGGCATCTGCACCCCCGCCACCTGCCGGGCCTCCGCCGCGCTCGCCGTCAACATCACCCCCACCAGGAGCCCCCACACCCTCGCCGCCGACCTGTTCCGCTCCATGCGCCCGCCCCTCCCCACCGCCGAGTCGAGTACCTGGGAGTGTGCACATGGGAGCGGCGAGCAGCCAGCGCGCACCAGGAGACTGGCGGGAAGGAGACACGCGGCGCCGGGGCTTCGTTGGGTGACTCACGGCCCCCATGAACCGAAGGGCCCCCTCCCCTGCTCCTCCTCGAGAGGAACAGTGCGAGGGAGCCCTGGGGCCCAGCGCTCGGGAGGTGTCTACAGGCCGCGGCCGCTCTTCACCATGGCCTCGCCCACGAAGCCGCGGATCTCATCAACCTTGGCCTCCCAGCTCTCGTGGCGAATGAGCTCGGCGCGCTCGCGCGTGGGGCCGGCGCCCTCGGCGAGGCACTCGTCCACCTTGCGCACGAAGTCCTCGGTGTCCGTGGCCAGCTTGCACAGGCCCACCTTGCGCACCTCGGGGATGTCCGAGGACACCACCGGCAGGCCCGCGGCCAGGTACTCGCGCACCTTGAGCGGGTTGGCGTTGAGCGTGAGCTCGTTCACCCGGAAGGGCATGAGCGCCACGTCGAAGGCGCGGCAGTAGCCGGGCAGCTCCGCGTACGGCTTGCGGCCCAGCAGGTGGATGTTGGGCTCGGCCTCGAGCACCGCCGGGTCCGCGTCCGGCGCCACCTTGCCGATCACCACCACCGAGCCCTCGGGGTGCGCCCGCGCCGTCGCGGCGATGGCCTCCATGTCCACCCAGTCCGCCACCAGCCCGAAGAAGCCGAAGATGGGCTTGGGCAGGTTCGCGATGTCGTCGGGAATCTTCGTGGACGGATCGCACGCCTTGGCGAAGTGGTTGAAGTCCACGCCGTGGCGCACCAGCACCGTGCGCGGGTTGACCTTCACCTTGTTCTCGCGCAGCCGCTCCGCCGAGGTGATGACGAGGTCCGCCCGGCGCAGCAGCTGCTCCTCCATCTCCGCGATGTGGCGCCCGTTGGTGTCGCTGAAGGCGGAGAACTCGTCCACGCAGTGGTAGACGACGAACTCCTCGCCCAGCCGCCCGGACACCGGCGCCGAGGCCGGCAGGAAGGACCAGGAGATGGGCCGCTTGAAGTGCAGCTGCCGCATGGCGCGCAGCACCTGGGCCCGCAGCAGCGTGCGGTTGGCCGCGCGCACCATCTCCGAGCCGTAGAAGGGAATGGCCAGCGGGGCGAGCACGAAGAGGTTCGGCTCCACCTCGCGGATGCCCTCGGTGAAGGAGGCCAGCTTGTTCCAGATGCGCTTCACGTCGTGCGCATTGGCCTTCGGCGCCCGGTTGCCGATGCTGTTCACCCAGAGGACGCGGTTGTCCCGGGAGAGAATCCGCATGATGTGGACCTTGGACAGCGGGTCCCCATCCCAGTCGTTGGAGAAGACCACCAGGTCCCTGCCGCGGAGCGCCCGGCGGGCCAGATCCAGATCCTCAATGCGCCGCATGTGTCTCGCCTCCTCCCACAGTCGTCGGTTGCACCAGCTCGCCGTACAGCTTCATCAGCACCGGCCCGGCGTCCGGTGACAGCACCTGCGCGGGTCCGTGCTCGAGCGCGTGGTGCACCCGCGCCGCCAGGTCCGCCGCGTCGCCGGCGCGGAAGGTGTAGGCCCCATGAGGCCGCGCGCACACGTCGCTGGCCACGCACGGCACGCCGAGCGCGAGCGCCTCGCGCACCGAGATGGCGTCCCCATCGTGCGTGGTGGGCCGGATGAAGGCATCGCAGCGCGCCATCAACCCGAGCGCCTGCGCGTGCTCCAGCTCGCCCATGTCCTCGAGGAGCTCGTCCACCTGGAACTCCCGGGCGTCGCTCAGGAACTCCTCCGTGCGGGTGCCGGGCCCGAAGACGGCGAGTCCCACCCCGGGCAGCTCCTCCGCGAGCGTGCGCAGCGCGCGGAACATCAGCTTGCGCCCGTAGACGGGCGAGGGGTGGTGCGCCATGGCCAGCAGGGGCTTGCGGCGCAGCCGCGCATCCCTCACCGCCTGCGTCATCGGCCCGGGCCGCACCTGTGAGCCGCAGAAGGCCGGGTACACCACGAGCTTCTCGTCGGGGACGCCGCAGCGGGCGAGCGCCTCGCGCACGGCCTCGGACACGGCCACCACGCGCGAGTAGCCGGCCAGGGCCACGCGGGCGAAGGCCCGGCGCGACACCGAGGAGGCCAGGTAGTCCGGCAGCAGCCCCGAGTGCAGGGTGATGACGCGGGGCGCGCGCGCCCGGATGCCGGCGGTGGCCGCGAGCATCCAGGACTTCGGGTTGTTGCCGCTGGTGTGGACGTGGACCGTCCACCCCTCGCGCAGGAAGCCCGCCAGCCGCGTGCCGTATTGGGTCGCGGTGCGCACGGGAATGACGTCCGGAGCCGGACGGCCTCCCTTCCCGATGTCCAGCACCACCGCCTCCACCCCGCGCTCCCGCAGGTACCCGTGGAGCTGCTGGACGTGCACCGCCACACCCCCGTGGGGTGGTGGATAATCACCGACGAGGAGCACTCGCATGCTCGGCACCCCCTACTGAGCGGCGGACGACACCGGAGGAACGGACTGGACGACCTCGGGGCGCCGCGTCGGTTGCGGGCGCAGCCCCATCTCGCGCTCGTAGGTGGCGAGCGGATCAGGATCCCTGCGGAGCTCCTTGGCGGGGATGCCTCCCACCACCGCGCCGGGAGCCACGTCCTTCACCACCACGGCGTTGGCGCCGATGACGGCGAAGTCTCCAATGTGGATGTTGCCGAGAATCTTGGCGCCCGCGCCGATGCGCACGTAGTCGCCAATCACCGGCAGATCCTTGAGCCCCGAGCGTCCCCCCACCGTCACCTGGTGGGAGATGAGGCAGTGCCGGCCGATCTTCGCGTCCTTGTGAATGACGATGCCCATGCCGCCGTAGCCGAGCTGCGTCCCCTCGCCGATGTCCGCCTCGGCTGGGATGTACGAGCCATGCAGATAGTGGATGGCCTTGCGCAGCATGGCCGGCAACACGGGGATGCCCCGCAGGTACAGCTTGCGGCCCATCCGGTACAGCGTCATCGCATCGATGCCCATCACGCCACTCCTCTCCCTGGTCGATTCGGAGCCCAACCTAGGTACAGGCCTTCCAGGGCGGGAGCCCCCCCGGACCCCCAAAAGTCCACCACTTACATGTACCGGGGGGGGCCTACCCGGCGCGGCGGGCGCGCAGACTGGCCAGGACGCTCAATGGCCGCACTCCGGTGACATAGAGGACGCCCATGTACCCCCCGAGGAACAGCACTCCGGCGATCCCGAGCGGCAGGACCCTCCAGAAGAAGCCCTCGGGCAGACCGGCCCAGGCGTGCACCGTGCTGGCGCGCAGCAGGAAGACGGCCCCGGCCGCCGCCCCGGCCGCCAGCGAGGCCTTGCCCAGCTCGCGCCAGGGGATGAGGTCGCGGATGCGCAGGGCCCGCGCCGGGGTGGACAGCGCCGCCGGCACGCGGGCGAGCAGCGCGCCCTTGCCCACCACCTCGGCGAGGGCCCAGGACGCGATCCCTCCCTGCATTCCGAACTGGCGCACGCCCCACCAGAGGAGGGGCACCGTCACCACGGCCTTGAGCAGGTACGAGAAGAAGATGGCGCGCGTGTGCCCGCGGGCGCGCAGCACGCCGTCCATGGGAAGGATGGCGAGCACCACGCCCAGCACGCTCACCCGGAAGATGGGAACGGCCGGGAGGAACTTCGTGCCGAAGAGCGCGCCGATGAACTCGGGCGCGGCGGCGAAGAGGAACGCGGCCAGGGGAAGGAAGGCGAAGGCCAGCTTGCCCGCGGCCTCGCGGAAGGCCTCCACCCCCTCCTCCAGACGCCCCTGCTTCTCCAGCTCGCCCAGGCGCACCATGAGCACCTCGCTGGTGGGCGTGTAGAGCAGGTCCACCACGGGCAGCTGGAAGCAGCCCACGCGGTAGAGGGCGTAGAGGGCCGGAGCCACCGAGCCCGCCACCACATAGAAGTGGGCGTTCTGCTGGGGGATGGCGAGCAACATGGCCGCGCCAAAGGGCGCCGCGTAGACGAGCTGCTCGCGCCACCACCCCGGGCGCACCAGCGGTCCGCTGGTCCCCCGCGGCACCACCACCCAGGTGGCCACGTAACGCAGGGCGGCGAAGCCCACCACCGCCCGCATCATCCCGTGCAGCCCGGCGCCCAGCAGACACGGCACCACCATGGTCGCCGAGCGCAGCGCGTCCGACACCAGGTACACCAGCGCGGACTGCTTCGTCCGGCCCTGACTGGTGAGGGAGATCTCCAGCGGGAAGGAGCCGAGCCACAGCCCGGTATAGGCCGCGAGCGCGCCCCGGTACTCGAGCAGCGCCGGGTTGTCGAACAGCCCCGCCACGGGCCCGAGCAGCCCCCACACGAGCGCGGCGCCCACCAGCCCCGCGCCCGTCATGAAGAGCAGCGTCTGGCCCAGCCAGGGGCGCTTCTCCTCGGCGCGAGGCAGGAAGTAGTAGAGGCTCTGCACCACCCCGAAGGGCAGCACGTAGTAGAGCGTCGTGGCGATGAGGAAGAGCTGGTAGTAGGTGCCGTACTCCTCGAGGCTCAACACCCTCGCCAGGACGAGGGGGATGGACACGGTGAGCCCGGCGGTGAACAGCCGGGCGAGGACCAGGGGGCCCGCCTTCCCCAGGAACGAGGAGGCGGGCGCGGCTTGCGCCGGGCTTCCGCTCACCAGGGCACCTCCGCCGGCGAGCCGATGAGACTCGGGGTGGCGGTGTTGGATGAGGGGGCCATCCGCTGCGGACGCCGGCCCAGCACGGGGCTGCGCATGCCCAGCATCCCGAAGCAGTCATCGAGCTGGCACACGGTGAGGCACGGCGAGTACTCGCCCTTGAGGCCCAGGCTGAAGTTCTCCCAGAGCACCTTGCGCTTGAGGGTGAACGGGTCTCCGCCCATCCGGTTGGGCATGTCCTCGGTGGTGACGGCCGAGCGGAACCCGTTGCGCTTGAGCACGCCGATGAGCTCGTCCGAGTACCAGCCATTGCAGTAGGCGAAGTCGCGCACGGTGATGCCCGTCTCGCGCTCGATGATGGCCTTGGACTCGCGCACCTCGCGCTCCGCCACCTCCAGGGGCTCGTGCGTGAGCACGAGGTGGCCCAGGGTGTGCGCGCCGAACTCGAAGCCGTCCTTCACCATGCCGCGCACCTCGTCCCAGCTCATCAGGTCCCCCTGCTCGGGCAGGAGGTCCGGACCGGGGCCGAGCCGCTCCTCCAGCGCGTGGATCGTCTCCACGAGCGTGGTGGTGGGGTGCTGGCCGATGAAGTCGTCGAGCGCCGCCGACACCCGCATGCGGCCGGAGAGCACGGACTCGAGCAGCTCCGCGGTGGGCCCGGGCAGCGCGTCGAACCGAGGCTGGTAGCCCCGGGCCAGCGCGAGCCGCACCAGGTGGAAGAGCCGATCATGGTTGAAGCGCCGCTCGGTGCCGATGAGCTCCGCGGGCAGGTACGTCATGGCCGGCACCCCCATGTCCTTGAGGACGGGGTAGGCGTACCGGTACACGTCGCGGTAACCGTCGTCGAAGGTGACGACGCACAGGTCCTTCTTCGCCGCGCGGCGCCCGGCCATCACGTCCAGGGCGTCCCCGATGCTGACGAGGTCGTAGCCGGCCGCGGAGAGCTCCTCCAGGTGCCGGCGAAAGGTCTCCTGCGAGATGAGCAGGCCCGGAATGGAGCGCTGCAGCTCGCCCGTGAAGTCCTTCACTACCCGGTGATAACTGACGATGAGGATGCGTCGCCCACCCGACTGGTGGCGTTGCCACGCCGACATCGCCCTGCGAAGGCCACTGTGATGAAGCACCCCCGCCGCCGCGGATTTCATCGCCCTCCGCACCATTCCCCGCACATCCATTGTGGCTTCCTCCCCCGATGCCGCCGCCGCCCAGCTTCCCGATTCCCGACTCCGCGCCCCGGGTCTTTGCATGCGGGGTGCCACACGCCCGGTGGGCGCGGCCTGGAGGGCTGAACCTCCACGAGAAGGTAAGTCTGTTCCCATCCGCGACGTCCACGGGCCCGGATCGGTGCAACCGTGGCGTCAGCGGGTCGAAAGATCTTCCGTTCCGCCCCGGACAAGTGCCGCTGGCCAGGGACGGGCGCGAGCGTGAGCGGCGCGCCTCGGCGGAAACGGGCCCCGTCGGACTGTAAAAACCTTCCTGTCCGTAACGGGAGCACGCCTCCCCGTGAAGGACCCGATCCAGGCCAGAGGATTTCCCTTCCAGGTCCCCTGATGCGCCCTTCCCGTGGCACAGCCAACTCGCTGGCGCCCGAGCTGTCGCTCGGGGGGCATGGGCTTCGTCCCACCGTTCCGTCCCCAGGTACCCGAGCAGCCAGCCGAGCCTGCTTTCTCTGGAGTACGGAGAAGTTTCCAGTTACGAACGCTTCCGCCGATGGACGCCCCCACCGCAGCGCCCCCCGCGCTGGCCCTACACGATGTCAGCAAGCGCTATGGCCGACACTGGGCGCTCGCGCGTCTCAGCTACACCCTGCCCCAGGGCCGCTCCCTGCTGCTCACCGGGCACAACGGCTCGGGGAAGACGACGCTGATGCGGCTGGTGGCCACCGCGCTCTCGCCCACCCACGGCCGGGTGGAGGTGCGTGGCAATGACTGCGTGCAGCAGCGCGACACCGTCCGCCGCGAGGTGGCCCTCCTGTCGCACGCGAGCTTCCTCTATGAGGATCTCACCGCGCACCAGAACCTGGTGGTGCTGGCGCGGCTGCTCGGCATGGACTCGCCCCTGGACGTGACGGGCGCGCTGCTCACCAAGGTGGGGCTGACGAAGCGCTCGGACAGCCCGGTGCGCCAGTTCTCCGCGGGCATGCGCAAGCGCCTGGCCATCGCCCGGCTGCTGATGAAGGCCCCGGCGGTGGCGCTGCTGGACGAGCCCTTCGGCGAGTTGGACCCCTCGGGCATCCGGGACATGGAGAAGCTCATCGGGGAGCTGAAGACCTCGGGCGTCACCGTGGTGCTGGCCACCCACCTCATCGAGCAGGGCCTGTCGCTGTGCGAGGAGCGCCTGCACCTGCAAGAGGGCCGGGCGGTGGCGGCATGAACCGGGGGCGTCCCATCTCCCTGCTCAAGACGGTGGGGGTGCTGCTGGCCAAGGACTTGTTGATCGAGTGGCGCACGCGCGCGCGGCTCAACGCGCTCATCTTCTTCGCGCTCGCCACCCTGCTGCTCTTCTCCTTCGCGGTGGGCCCGGACACCAAGCTGCTGGCGCGCAACGCGGGCGGCTACCTGTGGCTGGCGCTGCTCTTCGCCAGCGTGCTCGCGCTGGGCGAGTCCTTCCGGGTGGAGCAGGAGAACCTCACGCTGGACGGGCTGCGGCTGGCCCCGGCGGACGCGCGCGCCATCTTCCTCTCCAAGGCCCTGGGCAACGCCCTGCTGCTCACCGGCCTGGGCACCCTGCTCATCCCGGTGATGGTGGCCCTCTATGGGGTGCAGCTCGCCATGGGTGTGGGTCCTTTCGCCACCACCCTGGTGCTTGGCTGCATGGCCATCAGCGCGCCGGGCACGGTGTATTCGGCCATCGCGAGCAACGCACGGGCAAGAGATGTTCTGCTGCCGCTGTTGCTGTTCCCGCTCATCATTCCAGCGCTGCTCGCGGCCGCGAAGGCGACATCGCTCGTATTGCAAGGTGACCCGATGAATCAGCTCCCCTCATGGTTCGGGCTGCTCTTCGGGTTCAATCTGATTTATTGGGGCCTGGGCTTCGCGCTGTTCCCCCGGGTGATCGAGGATTGAGGTCATGAGCGGTCTCATCAAGACGGTGCTGCAGGTGGGCTCGGCGGCGGCGGCGCTGTCGTCCGTGGGCCTGGGCGTGTGGCTGGGCCGGAAGTGGGCCCCGCCAAACTCGCGCTTCAACGCGAAGCCGGTGCTCTTCGGCATGACGGCGGCGGCGGTGCTGCTGCTGGTGCTGGGCAACTGGCTGGGGCTGGCGTGGACGCCGCCCGAGCGCGAGATGGGCGACGTCTACCGCATCATCTATGTGCACGTGCCGGCCATGTGGATGGCGATGCTGGCGCTGGTGCTCAACTTCGGCTGCTGCGTGGCCTACCTCTTCAAGTCGAGCTGGAAGACGGACGCGCTGGCGGAGGCCTCGGGCGAGGTGGGCCTGCTCTTCGGCAGCTACGGGCTGGTGCTGGGCGCCATCTGGGGCAAGCCCACCTGGGGCACCTACTGGGACTGGGATCCGCGCCTCACCGCCATGGCCATCATGCTGGTGACGTACGTGGCCTACATGGCCCTGCGCGGCTTCGTGGAGGATCCGGAGAAGCGCGCGGTGTGGAGCTCCGTGGTGGGCATCATCTCCTTCGTCAACCTGCCGATTGTCTGGTTCTCCGTGAGGTGGTGGCGCAGCCTGCACCAGATTCAGTCCACCCCGAAGACGGTGGACCCGGACATGGCGCTGGCGCTGCGCGTCAACGCGTGGGCCTCGCTCATCCTCCTCACCCTCTTCCTGCTGCACCGCTACCGCATCGCCCTCGCCACGCGCGAGGCGGAGGTGGCCCTGCCCGAGGCGCTCCCCACGGACGCGCCCGCCTCGCGCAACGCTTCGGAGGTCGCCTGACATGTCCCCGCTGACGTACACGCTGCTCGCCCAGGTGGGCGCGGGCCGCATCCAGGGTGGCTGGGAGTACATCTGGTCCGCCTACGGCATCGCCTGGGCGTCGCTCTCGCTGTATGCCCTGTCCCTGTGGATGCGCCGGCCCAAGGCCGACGCCGTCTCGAAGGAGTGAGCCATGACGCAGCAGAACCGCAATCGCCTCATCGCCGTGGTGGCTCTCCTGGTGGCGGGTGCCGGCCTGACGCTGGTGGCCTTCGGCAACATCGGTGAGAACCTCGTCTATTACTGGAGGCCCTCGGAGATGCTGGCCCAGGGCGAGAAGGCCCACGGCCCCACCATCCGCCTGGGTGGCCAGGTGCAGCCGGGCAGCATCCAGTGGAACGAGCAGCACACCACCCTGCACTTCCGCGTGATGGACAGCGAGCAGCCCGGCGCCGCCCACGTGCTGGTGCGCACCACCGAGGTGCCCCCGCAGATGTTCCGCGAGCGCATCGGCGTGGTGGTGGAGGGCACCTTCGACAAGACGCAAGTCTTCGAGGGCAGCCGGCTGATGGTGAACCACTCCAACGAGTACCGGGCGCCCAAGAGCGAAGACGACGTGAAGAAGATGTTCGAGGACATGCAGAAGCAGGAAGCCACCACGGCCGCGGCGAGGACTCAGTGAACGGAACGCTCGGATACGGGCTGGTGCTCGGCGGGCTCGCGTTCGCGAGCTTCGGGGCCCTGGTGGGTCTGGTGAGCGGGATGCGCCGCAACGACGCGGCCTACCCGTGGGTGCTGCGCTGCGTGTACGGCTTCTTCGCCTGCATGCTCGGCGCCAACGTGGTGATGGAGTACGCGCTCCTCACCAATGACTTCAGCGTGCAGTACGTGGCACAGGTGGGCAGCCGGGCCACGCCGACGATCTTCAAGATCGTCTCGCTGTGGAGCGCGCTCGAGGGCTCCATCCTCTTCTGGGGCCTCATCATGAGCAGCTACGTGCTGGCCTTCGCGCTGACGCACAAGCGCGAGCACGCGCGCTACATGTCCCTGGCCCTGGGCACCATGCTCGCCGTGGGCGTCTTCTTCAGCTTCCTCATCGCGGGCCCCGCCAACCCGTTCCACGCGGTGTCGCCGGTGCCCATGGACGGGCCGGGCCCCAACGCGCTGCTGCAGAACCACTACCTGATGATCATCCACCCGCCCATGCTGTACCTGGGCTACGTGGGCATGACGGTGCCCTTCGGCATCGCCGTGGCCGCGCTGCTGCGCGGGGAGATGGGTGATGCGTGGATGGCGCCCCTGCGCCGCTGGACGCTCTTCGCCTGGCTGTTCCTCTCCATCGGCATCATCCTCGGCGCCTGGTGGGCGTACGCGGTGCTCGGCTGGGGCGGCTACTGGGCGTGGGATCCGGTGGAGAACGCGTCCTTCCTGCCGTGGCTGACGGCCACCGCGTTCATGCACTCCACCATGGTGCACGAGCGCAAGAAGATGCTGAAGCTGTGGACGCTGGCGCTGGCGCTGGGCAGCTTCGTGCTGACCATCCTCGGCACCTTCATGACCCGCAGCGGCATCTTCAACTCGGTGCACAGCTTCACCCAGTCGGACATCGGCCCCACCTTCCTGGTGTTCATCGCGGTGCTGCTCTTCGTGTCCATCGCGCTGCTGACCACGCGCGGGCACCTGCTGGTGGCCGAGGGCCGCATCAACTCGCTGGTGTCGCGCGAGACGAGCATCCTGGTGAACAACCTGGTGTTCGTGGCCATCACCTTCACGGTGCT
>NZ_DASVSO010000002.1:0-7499 GCF_036388035.1 Archangium sp. | reverse complement strand
CAGTCGCACCGGCCGCGGCTTCTTGTTCTTCTCGAGCGCACGCCGGACAGTGAAGCGGTAGGACACGTTGAGCGCGAGCGCGGCCAGGTCGATGGTGGCGACGAAGTCACCGTTGAGATCACAACCGCCTCGCTTCCCATCCAGGGTGGGCGTGGCGAACTTGACGTGCTCCGCCAGCTTGGCGGCGCTGTCCGCGGGGTTCTGCTGCACCGGGTCGGTCTCGATGACGAGCTCGAACTCCCGGGCGACATTCCAGGCTGCCTTCTCCTTCGAACCTTTCACGGGCACCTCGATGCCCTCGGCGTGACAGCGAAGCTCCAGCAGCTCCCCCTTCGGCTGCACCTTCAGCCCGCCCACCCACCTCGGCGTGAAGTCGTATTCGCCCACCTGCTCCAGACTCTGGGGCACGAAGTCCGGGCTGATCGCGATGAGCTCCAGCTTGAATTCGTTCTTGCAGTCGAGGGGGTTCTTCTTCTCCCCGTTCGGCTGTGGGAACGGCACGTGCGCCGAGATGAGCCAATCCGCCACTGCGTTCTGGTCACTGACCTCGAGCTTGTCGGCCAGCAGCCGGGTGGAGCCCTTGATGGGCTCCCACTTCTTGCCTCCGGCCACGCGGCGGGAGAAGCAGGCGTAGTACTGGTGCAGATCCTCCGGCACCCCGGACACGCAGGCGGAGATCTCCAGCTCGCACTGGCCCAGCCGGGGCGAGGGCCGGAAGGCCAGATACTTCGGCGGCGCCTCTTCGGTGCTCCCCTCCGGCTTGGGGACCATGTTGCGCAGGCCTACCTTCCTGTAGCGGCCTGGCTCCGCGTGGGTGACGTGGAGGTGCTGGGACGTCTTCGCCTTCAGCTCCTCGAACTTCTTCAGGGTGATGGAGCCGTCTCCCTCCCCGGTCGTCTCCCCGGCGGAGGGGTACATCAGCCCGAGGCCGTTCAGCGCGGCGAGCTCGAACCAGTGGAAGCGCTGGGCACCGGGCTCGAGGTCACTCGCCGCCAGGCTGCTGAAGAGCGGCCCCGGGTGGAAGGAGATGAACAGCGAATTCTTGGTGTCCAGGTTCGGGCTGAGCCGCAGGCGTGTCGGCTGCGCCGGATCCGCGATGTCGACGTTGAAGGCGCCCGAAGCGGCGGCGATCCGCACCTGGTCCGCGACTCCCTTCCCACTGGCGTTGATGATGCAACCGAGGCCATCGGCGTCGAGCCGCTCGAGTGGGGGAAGCTGTTTCTTGTCGAGGCGGGACGCGACCTGCCCCAGCGCCGACGCGAGTGCGACGTGCATGCGCAGGGGTTGGGAGCTGCGGTAGACCTTTCGGTACGTGCTGTACGGAAGAGGGCCGAGCACGGCGTCGCCCGCCGCGGGCTTGCGGTTGATGATGACGCGGCGCTCCTCGTCGAAGACCCACGGGGCCTGCTGTTTCGGGTCCTCGCATTCGAGGGGATCGAACGTGAGTGCGAACTCCCCGGGATTGCGCTGGAACGTCTCCGCGGCGGTGGATTCCCTGAGGAGCTTGTCGGGGGTGGCGCTCCGCAGGGTGCAGGACAGCCCATCCTCGGCGAACGACACCAACTCGAAGTGGACCTTCTTCGCGGCGAGATGGGCGAGCCCCTTCACGAGACCCCAGCCCACCTTGATGTCCATCGCCTCGAAACAGGGCTTGAAGCCCACGAGGTTGTCGATGACATAGAGCTTCTTCGGGGACTCCCAGACCTTCTTGCCCGCCTCGGTCAGGCCGACGATGAAGTCGTTCTCCAGCTGGAAGTGCGTGCCCGCGACTCCTGGCCCCTTCCCGGCCTGGATTGAACGGGCCGTGACGGGGATGGCCGCATTGGCGTACTCAGCGTCGGCGCCGTCCTCGGTCTTGCTCATCCGCAACAGGATGAAGCCTGGGAGCTCGTGCGGCACCGGCCCTTCGAAGTCGAGGCGCCACCGCCAATTGCCGTCCGACTGACGCCGGGGCTTCTCGGCGAGCACGGCCGCCTGGCCCTCCGTGGCCCCCACGAGCTTCGGGCGGGGGACGGACAGGACCGCCTCGAGGCGCTTGTGTGGCTTCTTGGGCGTCAGGACCTTTGGCGGTGTCGAGGTGTCGGTGACCTCCAGGGTCCACTCGCCCCAGAAGCTGGCCTGGACCGCGTGCACGAGGTTGCCACCGGACGCAGCCGGAGTGCCCTGGGTCAGGTCGAGCACGTGGGCGCCCTGCTTGAGGCGCAACGCGAGCTGGTGCTCCAGGTCGTAGCCGAAGTCCTCGTCGATGACGACCGCGATGGCCGTCTCGCCCATGCGCCGCTCGCCGGCGCTCTTCACCCATCCACTGCACAGCGGATTCGGATCCTCTTTCCGGAAGCGGGGGACGGGCCATTCGCTCCGCACGCGGGCCTTGTTCTGCTTGTCGAGCACGTTGAGCAGCCAGATGGCCGAGACGGGGTGCAGGTTCTCCAGCCTGCTGCTGGGAGGGAGCCAGCCCGAGGCGTCGAAGAGCCTGGCACTCTGGTCCGTGCCATTGGCGAGGACGCGCGGGACGTGCTCCTCCTTCTCCGGGTCGCACCAGGCGATCTGCACCACCTCCTGCTCCTTCATCCGCAGACCGGAGGGCTTGAGCGCCTCGTTCGCCTTGTTCAACACCGCCTTGACGTTGTCGGGGACCCACTCGTTCTTCTGGATGAGGCGGATGTTGCGCCAGCGCCGGGTGATGCCTTGCGCGAGCAGATAGCCGTCGGCGCCCCGCAGGGGGACGGACTGCTCGATGAAGAAGCCTTGCTTGGCCTTGAGCGTCATCCGCTCGGCGAGGGCGGGCACCATCAGCGAGAGCTGGACGACTCCGTTCTTGGCGGCGCTGAGCTTGCCCGCATCGAGCTTGATGGATCCGGGCTTACAGACCTCGCCGCACTGGCCCGAGGGACAGTCCAGCTTCTTCCAGCCGCCACCGGCCAGCTCCTGCTCGAAGCACAGCTCCAGCTCGTAGCTTCCCGTCTCGATCATGCTGTTCTTCTCGGGAGGCGGGAGATAGCCAGTCTCGATCTCGAGCGTCAGCGGGTATTCGAAGGGGGTGCACGACTTCCAGTCCGGCTTCTTGGCTTCCGGAGCGAAGGAGGTCTTCGAGTCGAGCAGCGCCGCGACGGCCTTGGCGTAGCCGAAGTTTCCCCGCTCTTGTGAGGAGGAGAAGTGCTCGTGGGTCGCCTTCGTGAAGGCGGCACGGTCCTCCTCGGGGAGATTGTCCCTGAGGTGTTTTTCGATCTCCTCCACCTCGAGGAAGTTGTCCTCCGCGCTCTCCTCGACCGGGACGAACTTGGGGGCACGGCCGCCGGCCTGCTTGATGTCCTCCGGGAGCTCGATCTGCTCCGCCAGTCGGGCGAGGAGCTTGATGCCGTTCTCCGCATCCTTCTCCGGTGAGAACACCTGGAAGTGAAGGAACCCCGAGCGCAGCTCGAACTTCTTGCGTTTCTCGGCGGTGTTCCGGTGGTCCAGCTTGACCTGGAACCGCCGGGTGTCCATGCCGATGTCGGCGGGCAGGGACCCCACGAAGCCCAGGACCTCTCCGGTGGCCACGGGGAAGAAGGGCTCCGGGAAGGTCACGACCTTGCCACCGACGAGCGCGTCCTGGGCCTTCCCGAGATTGGCCGGTGGCGCCTTGTAGACCCACTGAGCCTCTCCCGCCTGGTTGCACACGGAGATCTGGTGAGCCGTGCCGTCCTCGGCGAGCACCTTGTAGGTCCCTCCGCCCTCACCGGCGTTGGCGACCGGAGCCTGGGACCAGACCAGCGCGCCGAGCTTGTGGGGCCCCGAGGTATCCGAGATGTTGACCCAGGCGCCGAAGCGTCGCTTGTACAGCTCTCGGAACCAGGGGACCTCCTGGAAGTACTGCTCCACCGCGACGACGTCCTCGGCCTGCTCCTCGGCGGAGTCCTGGGCCGGCGCCGCATGGGCGGCCTCCGGAAACTTCGGCGAGCGCAGATGCATGTACAGCGTGTAGAACGCGTGCGACTTCTGCTCCGCGTTCTGGGAGTTCTCCTCGAGCTCGTGGCGGATGAGGACGAAGCCGGGCCAGTTGCCCAGGGCCTCCAGGACTCCCGGATCGCGGCACGAGGCCTTGTCCCCGGGGAGGCGGGCGGCCACGACATAGCCCGGAGCGATGGCTCTGACCGGGGTGGTCTTCTGCTCGGCGGGCGGGAAGAGATGGACGCCGCCATGCAGGTTCCGCTGCAGGCCCAGCACGTAGTAGCCGCCAATCCCGGTCTCGAGCGACTCGTTGTTGTAATAGCTCTGCCAGGGATTGCTCGAGGCACTGCTGCCACGCAGCGGGAAGATGTACTTGGGCCGGCTGAAGCTGCTATCGACCACCTCGGCGGGGGCCTCGGTTCTCTCCTTGCGGTAGATGTAACGCCCGCCGTGGGTGTCGCGGTGGTCCAGGATCAGGTCGTGAGGCGAATCCACCGTGGTCGGGTTCTTGTCGAAGAAGGCCTTCGCCCGCACCAGGTTGAATGAGGCGAATGCGTGCAGCCCCGTGGCATCCTTGTTGGTGTAACCGGCGCGCATCCTGAAGATCGTGTCCGTTGGACCGATCCGAGCGCCCAGGTCCATGGCTCCGTTGGTCGGTGCCTTGAAGACTTTATTATCGACGAGCCCTCGCTTGGTCGATGGGTCCGCCGTCACCATCCAGAGCTGGTCTTCCCCGCCTACCGTGAGGATGCAATAACCAGAGATGACGATGATGTGGCGAGGGTTGATCTGTTTCTTCTCGTTCCGGAGTCCAACGCCCGTATAGATGACCACCGGGTTGTTGGCGCGCAGGCAGTCGATGAGGTGCGCGAACCTCTCCCTGACGTTCTTCTCGCTCTTGCGTATCTCGCCGAGCGTGGAACGCAGGTCATCGGGTAACAGGTGGCCCTCGTGCTCATTGAAAGAGGTGGGCCTGCTGTAACGCAGGATGCCCCCGACCCCCTTCGGGCGGGCATTCAGGTCGGAGGGAAAGATTTCCTCGAGAGGGATGGGGATTTCACCCTTGAGGGCGAGACGAAAATCCCTGTAATCGGATTGGATCTCATAGCTCACTCCCTCCGGAGGACTGACCGTCCAACCTCTCTTGTGCAAGGAGTCGTCAGCGGGGAGCCAGAAGGCCCGCTCTCCCCTGGGGTATCGGAGATCGAGCAGACACTCCGGATCCCCCGCCTTCGAGTGGGTGATGTAGTGCGGACGCGGATCCCTTCCCTTGATGAGCTGGAAGTAGTTGTAGACCATGGAGGCCGAGGTGCGGCCACACCAGTCCGGAGCTTGCGACTCCTCCACCCGTTGTCCGAGGAGAGGAACCTTGAGCACATGCCACTCTTTGGCCTGTTGCTTGATCTCCTCCGGGAAGGCGTAGTCATCGACGGGGAAGACGCGAGAAAGCGACTTCCCGTCCTCGCCACGTTCCACGATGTTGCAGTTCACGCCGCCCTGGCAGACACCACGCTCATCTTCCCTCAGGATGAACTGCTGCTTGATTCCCATTTCAGTCCCCCCAAGTCGATCTACTGACCCAAGTCCGAGGTGCAGTTTTCCTTGACCGGGATGTTCCTGGCATTGGCGACGGCGTAATCGCCACTAAAGAACCCAGACTTGCTATCCCAATGCGCGACATTCAGCTCCTCGGTCGGCCAGCTCAGTACGAACAACGACTGGCGGCCCTCCGGGTCGCGGAGCTGCAATTGGTACGAGGCGCCATTCTTCGAGACATCGGTAATCTGCATGGCGGTGAGAGGCTCTTCGCCGACTTCATGGACGTCGCCACTGCGGAAGCTCGCCCGGCGATGAATGTCGGTGCTGAGTTTGATTCCGGAGATGATGCCGCAGCTCTCCAGGACGTGCCGCTCCCCCTTCTTCCCGTGGAGCAGGTACCAGAGCGGAGGCAGCGAGCGGAAGAGCCGGAAGGCCGCGGGGCTCAGCGCCGGCATGCCGGCGTATTCATTGTCCAAGGCGGAGTACTTCGTGTCGCCCGACTCGGGAACCCGCGCGCCCTTCTGCAACGCCAGCTTCAGCGCCTCAGAGGCCGCCCAGCTATTTCTCGATTCAATGTTGACATCGAACTCATCCAGGTCTTTGCCAAACTCGCCCTTCCCCGCATTCGGGGGGATGTGTCCGCTGTACACGACGAGCGCGCCATCGCGGGACATGACGCTGACGAATCCACCGCGAAAGCCGCCGCGGCGGAACCGGAGCTGGTGCCAGTCGTACTCGATCTTCTCCAACTCCCAGAGGAAGCTCTCCTCCAGCGTCCTCTTCCTGCCCAGCGAGTGGCTATGTTTGCGCTGGATCCAAACCGCCTCGTGGAGGCCGCCCTTGATCGCGTCCTTTTGGAGTTGCTCGAACGCGAGAGCGAAGAAGAGGTCCGCGAGCAGGTCGAGCGCCTTGTCGTTCTTCGAGTCGAGGGCCGCCGCCCGGCTGGCGGCGTCGTAGCGCACCTGGGTGCTCGCCTTGGTGTCCAGCGCTTGCGCCAGCAGCGCGTCGAAGCTCGGCTTGGCCGCCCCGACCAGGGACTTCTGCGTGAAGCCCTCCGCCTCGCCGCACTTGAGGCGCACCCACTCCTTGGGGACACTCGCCAGGAGCTGGCACTCCGTGGCGATGGGGAGCTTCGTCACCACCTCCGCCTTCGGGCTGGGGCCGCGGCGCAGGTTGATCTCCGAGCCCTGGATGAAGACCCGTCCCGCCGCGTCCGCGTCCTGGGCCCACGCCAGCGCGGAGCTCAGCACCACCAGGCAGCTGGCCCAGGCGCGGAGCCGAGGCTGTGGGGCTGTCTTCTTCATGATCCACTCCTCGAGACGATGTAGGGCGGAGGGCCACCGGTAGGAACCCGAGGGCGGGCAACCTTCTCAGGCTCTCGACATCGACGGCCCAGCTCTGGGGTAGAGCGTGCTTGAGATGCTGTACTGGGTCAAGACGGCGCCGCCCGCCCTGCATTCATGTCCTTCGGGTGGTATTGTCGCCTCACAGCCCCGCCAGGAACTCGAGCAGTGCCGCGTTCACCTCCGCGGGGCGCTCCTGCTGGGTCCAGTGGCCGCAGCCCGGAAGCATCAGGGTGCGGCGCAGCCCAGGCATGCTCCGCTCCATGGCCTCGACGGACCCGGGCTGCATGACCAACACCGGCTCGCGCTCTCCCGCGATGAAGAGCGCCGGCTGCTCGATGCGCCTGTCATCCCACGCTCGCGACAGCTCCCAGGTCGCATCCGCGCAGCGATACCAGTTCAACCCGCCGCGGAAGCCCGTGCGCTGGAACTCGGCCGTGTAGAAGTCCAGGTCCTCCTCGGTGAGCCAGGATGGGAGCACTTCCGGTTGGAGCAGGTGCTCGAGCATGGTGCCGCTCTTGGGCCCTCCCGCGAGGCCTCGCAGCGGCTGGTACGGCGGATTGCCCGAGAGCGAATAGAAGAAGCCGCGCAGGAACGTGCGCACGTTCGCTTCCAGCTCCGCCTCGGCCTTGCCGGGCTGCTGGAAGTAGAGGAAGTAGAACCACTGGTCGCCGACAGCCTGTGCGA
>NZ_DASVSO010000001.1:0-6479 GCF_036388035.1 Archangium sp. | reverse complement strand
TCAGCTCGAGGATCTCACCCTTCACGTCCACGGAGATCTTCTGGCCGAGGTCGCCGTTGGCGACCGCGGTGGCGACCTTGGCGATGTCACGCACCTGGTCGGTGAGGTTGCGCGCCATGAAGTTGACGTTGTCCGTGAGGTCCTTCCACGTGCCGCTGACGCCTTCCACCTGCGCCTGGCCGCCCAGCTTTCCTTCCGTACCGACTTCCTTGGCGACGCGAGTCACTTCGGAGGCGAACGAGGAGAGCTGATCCACCATCGTGTTGATGGTGTTCTTCAGGGCGAGGATCTCACCCTTCACATCCACGGTGATCTTCTTGGAGAGGTCACCCCGGGCGACGGCGGTGGTCACCTCGGCGATGTTACGAACCTGGCCCGTGAGGTTGCTGGCCATCTGGTTCACGTTGTCGGTGAGGTCCTTCCAGGTACCGGCGACGTCCTTCACCTGGGCCTGACCACCGAGCTTGCCCTCCGTACCCACTTCGCGAGCGACGCGCGTCACTTCCACGGAGAAGGTGTTGAGGTTGTCCACCATCTTGTTGATGGTGTTCTTCAGCTCGAGGATCTCACCCTTCACGTCCACGGAGATCTTCTGGCCGAGGTCGCCGTTGGCGACCGCGGTGGCGACCTTGGCGATGTCACGCACCTGAGCGGTGAGGCCGCTCGCCATGCTGTTCACGCTGTCCGTCAGGTCCTTCCAGGTGCCGCTGACGCCCTGCACCTGCGCCTGACCGCCCAGCTTTCCTTCGGTGCCCACCTCGCGGGCCACGCGGGTCACTTCCGAGGCGAAGGAGGAGAGCTGATCCACCATCGTGTTGATGGTGTTCTTCAGGGCGAGGATCTCACCCTTGACGTCCACGGTGACCTTCTTGGAGAGGTCGCCGCGGGCCACCGCCGTGGTGACGTCCGCGATGTCACGCACCTGGGCGGTGAGGTTGCTGGCCATCTGGTTCACGTTGTCCGTGAGGTCCTTCCAGGTGCCGGCCACATCCTTCACCTGGGCCTGGCCGCCGAGCTTTCCTTCCGTACCCACCTCGCGGGCGACGCGGGTCACCTCGCCAGAGAAGGTATTGAGGTTGTCCACCATCTTGTTGATGGTGTTCTTGAGCTCGAGGATTTCTCCTCTCACGTCCACGGTGACCTTCTGACCGAGGTCCCCGTTGGCCACCGCGGTCGCCACCTTGGCGATGTCGCGCACCTGGGCGGTGAGGCCGCTGGCCATGGAGTTCACGTTGTCCGTGAGGTCCTTCCACGTACCGGACACGCCCTTCACCTGGGCCTGACCGCCGAGCTTACCCTCGGTACCCACCTCGCGGGCCACGCGGGTCACTTCGCCGGAGAAGGTGTTGAGGTTGTCCACCATCGTGTTGATGGTCTGCTTCAGCTCGGCGATCTCACCGCGCACGTCCACGGTGATCTTCTTGGACAGGTCGCCGTTGGCCACGGCCGTGGTCACCTCGGCGATGTTACGCACCTGGCCGGTGAGGTTGTTGGCCATCAGGTTCACGCTGTCGGTGAGCTCCTTCCAGGTGCCCGACACGCCGCGCAGCACGGCCTGACCACCGAGCTTACCGTCCGTACCCACCTCGCGGGCGACGCGCGTCACTTCCGAGGCGAAGGAGGAGAGCTGGGCCACCGTGCTGTTGATGACCTGGGCGGTGCGGAGGAACTCGCCGCGCAGCGGGCGCCCGTCGAACTCGAGCGCCATGGTCTGGGAGAGGTCTCCCTTGGCCACCGCGCCGATGACGCGGGCCACCTCGGTGGTGGGCTGCGCCAGGTCGGTGATGAGCGAGTTCACCGCCTCCACGCACGACTGCCAGCCACCGGTCGCCGTGGCGAGGTTGATGCGCTGGGTGATGCGGCCCTCGACGCCCACCACCTGGCTGATGCGCTCGAACTCCTTGGTGAGCGCCTCGTTGAGGGTGATGACCTCGTTGAGCGTGTCGTAGATCTTCCCGGCGGTACCGGTCCGGTCCTCGGGCATGCGGACGGTGAAGTCGCCCTTGCGGACGGCCTGGAGCGTCTTGAGGAGGACCTTGCTATCGAGCGCGCTGTCGGACGGCGCCTTTTCGGACTGCGTGGCCATGGTGTGTTGCGTCTCCTGACTGCTGAGCGGCGAAACGGGCCCCGGCGGGGGCCGCCCGCCGTGACCGAGGGGGGAAATGCGGAGAGGGGAAAGGGGGGCGGCCTCAGGCCGTCGCTGTACAGAGCTTCTTCAAGACTTGGGACAGTTCATCCGAGGAGACCGGCTTGACGAGGTGCGCATCGAAGCCGGCCTCGAGCGCGCGTTTGCGGTCGTCGGGGTGGCCGTAGCCGGTGAGGGCCACGAGCCGGGTGTCGGCACCTCCGGCGGAGGCGCGCACCAGCTCCGCCACCTTGTAGCCATCCAGCTCCGGCAGGCCGATGTCCACCAGCGCCACCTGGGGCCGCTGGGAGAGCACCATGTTCACGGCGGAGCGCCCGTCGCCGGCCTCCTCGACCCGGTGGCCGTGGAGCTCGAGCAGGTCGCGCAGCGTCTCGCGGATGTCCGGGTTGTCCTCCACGAGGAGGATGTGGAGCGGTTGCAGCCGGGCGGAGGTGGCGGCGGCGGCCTTCACCATGGCCGGCAGCGCGAGCGCCGCGGGCACTTCGGGAGGCACGGGCAGGCGGACGGTGAACTCACTGCCCTTGGAGAGGCCCTCGCTGCGCGCGGACACGGTGCCGCCGTGCATCTCCACCAGGCTGCGCACCAGGGTGAGGCCCAGGCCGAGCCCGCCCTGGGCCCGGTCATTGCCCGGATCCACCTGGACGAAGAGATCGAAGACGCGGTGGAGCATGTCCGGCCGCAGGCCGATGCCGTTGTCGCGCACACCGAGGAGGAGCTCGTCGCCCTGGCGCTCGGCGTTCAACTGGATGCGGCCGCCGGGAGGCGTGTACTTGGCCGCGTTGTGCAACAGGTTGGCCACCACCTGCGTCATGCGGGTGGGGTCCACGTTGAGCATCACCGGCTCGGCCGGCAGGGAGATGCTGAGCTGGTGGTGGCGCTGGGCGATGATGGGCTCGCAGGCCTGGACGGCGCCCTCCACCAGCTCCGTCAGGGTCAGGGGGACGGGCTTGATCTCCACCTTGCCGCGGGTGATGCGGCTGACGTCCAGCAGGTCATCCACCAGCCGCGTCATGTGCGCCACCTGGCGGTCCGCGCTGGCGATGGCGCGCTGGATGACGTCGTCCTGCCACATGCGCATGCGGAAGACTTCGAGCGAGTGGCGCACGGGGGCCAGGGGGTTGCGCAGCTCGTGGGCCAGCATGGCGAGGAACTCGTCCTTGCGCCGGTCCGCGTCGCGCAGCGCGCCGATGAGCCGCTCGCGCTCCAGCGCCACCGCGACCTGATCGCACACGCCCTGGATGAGGGACAGCTCGTCCTCGGTGAAGACGCGCGGGGTGCGGGTGCCGAAGGCCAGCGTGCCCAGCACGCGCTCGTGGCTGAGCAGCGGGTAGCACGCGAGCGCGGCCAGCCCCAGCTCCGGCGCGGCATCCGGCAGGGGTCCGTTGGCGGCGGCGGCGCCGTCGAGCACCCACCGCTGGCGCTCGGAGATGACCCGGCCCGCCACGCCCTGGCCGGCCTCCAGGTGGTGGAGTCGCGAGAGCAGTCCGGCCGACAGGCCCGCGTGGGCGGTGAGCCCCAGCGCGCCCGTGCCCTCCTGGGCGAGGTAGCCCATGAAGACCTCGAGCCCCAGGTGCGCGGCGAGCTGGTGGTAGACGCTGTCGAGCAGGACGCGCACCTCGGTGCCCATGAGGAGGAGGCTGCCGGTGTCGGCCAGCAGCCGCAGGCGCGCGTTGCTCTCGTGCAGGGCCGTCTGGGCCTGCTCCTTCTCGCTCACCAGCCGCGCCAGCTCCTGGGCGCGCTGCTCGCGGGCCTCGGACACCTTGCGCTCGCGCTCCATCTCCTGCTGCAGCAGGGAGCGCTCGTAGTGCGCGCGCGCCTCGGCGAGCTGCCGCTCGTGCTCGCGGCTCTCGGCCTGACGCAGCAGCTCCGCCTGCCGGCGCACCTCCTCCGTCTTGCGGTGGAGGTCGAGGAACACGGCCACCTTCGTGCGGAGGATTTCCGGGACGATGGGCTTGAAAAGGTAGTCCACCGCACCCAACTCATAGCCGCGGGTGACATTCACCTCGCTGCGGTTGAAGGCGGTGATGAAGATGATGGGGATGTGCCGCGTGCGCTCACGCATGCGGATGAGGCTCGCGGTCTCGTAGCCGTCCATGCCCGGCATCTGCACGTCGAGCAGGATGAGGGCGAAGTCCCGGTCCAGCAGCAGACGCAGGGCCTCGTCACCCGAGGAGGCCGAGATGAGATTGGCCCCGAGGTCCTCCATCAGCACCTCCAGGGAACGGAGGTTGGCCGGGGTGTCATCAACGGCCAGCACGTCGACGCGGGAGAGCGCGGATTGGGGGGACATGGTGGTCGGGGCGACGGTGAGCGTGCGGGCGATCCGCGGATCAGACACCGCACTTCTTTACAGCTTTCTACCACCTCAACCCAGCGCGAACGGTGAACCCCCTGTCGGCTGACTGACGTCCAGGCAGCCAGCCGGGCCAGGGAGTGTTTCCCGGAAGACATCTGGAGGCTGGAAACGGGGGGTGAGATGTCCGCGAGCCGACACCTCACGCCGTTCCGCGTCAGAGGGGGGTTCACGGCCTCAGGAGCGCCAGTGGGAGCCGTGCCTACCGCTCAGTCCTCTTCGGAGACGAGTGACTGGAGCACGATGCGGAACAGTTTGAGTCTCTCGGGGGGCAGCTCGCACACGAGCATGGTGAGTCGTCGGAACTCCGGGGACGCCCCTGGCGCGGACATCGGGGGCTGTTCCAGGGGCGTGCCCTCCGCGGAGCGCAACGCGAGGAGCACATCGGCCGACACGCCCAGGGTGGTGCACAGGTCCCTCAGCTTGGGGATGCTGGGCAGCATGTCCCCGCGCTCGATGCGGCCATAGACCACCGGGACGAAACCCACCGCCCTGGCCACCTGCTCCTGGGTGAGCTCCAGGCGCATCCGGGCCCTGCGGAGCTCCACTCCCAGCCGGGGTTGCAACGTCTCGTTCATGAGGGGCACGTCGGCGAAAAAGCGGGAGGGGACTCCGACCTGCCGCGGCCGAGGCTCCCTCCCTGTCGGGTTACCCTACCTTATGGGGTGCTTCCCGGGATGCCAACCTGATTCGTGCCCTGCCCGGCTCAGCCCGTCTGCCGCCAGGCGGCGAGGGCGAACAGCAGCCAGCCGGCGAGGAAGCCGAGCCCCCCCAGCGGGGTGATGGCGCCCAGGACGCGCACGCCGGAGAGCGCCAGCGCGTACAGGCTGCCCGAGAAGAGGAGGATGCCGGCGACCATCGCCCAGCCCGCTCCGTTCAACAGTGGGCTGGGGCGGAGCTGCGAGAGCAGTCCAATCGCGATCAGCGCCAACGAGTGATACATGTGGTAGCGCGCGCCCGTTTCGAAGATGGTCAGGAGGTCCGGGGCGAGCCTTGCTCGCAGGGCGTGCGCGCCAAAAGCTCCCGCCGCTACAGACAGGAACGCGCTTGTCGCGCCGAGAATGAGCCACAGCCGCATCGTCGAGCGCCTTTCTTCATCCAGGGAGAGGTCCGACGGCGGCAAACTACCGCGCCTTCCCCGGCGCGTCTCTACTTCCTTCCGATGCCAGCTCCCACCACCAAGAAGCCCTCCTCCCGTAAGATGCCCACCCTCACGCCCCAGCCCTTCGAGCTGCGGCCCTCGTCCATCCAGGGGCGCGGCGCCTTCGCCACGCGTGCCATCCGCAAGGGCGCGCGCATCATCGAGTACGTCGGCGAGCGCATCTCCCAGGCCACGGCGGACGAGCGCTACGACGACACCACGATGAAGCGGCACCACACCTTCCTCTTCAACGTGGACGAGGACACGGTCATCGACGCGGCCCACGAGGGCAACGACGCGCGCTTCATCAACCACTCGTGCGACCCCAACTGCCAGGCCTTCATGGAGGGGGACCGCATCTACATCTACTCCCTGCGCGACATCGCCGTGGGCGAGGAGCTCAGCTACGACTACTCCTACGACCGCACCGAGGACATGGGCCCGGAGGAGGAGGCGCTCTACGTCTGCCGCTGTGGCACCGCGAAGTGCCGCGGCACCATCCTCGCGCCCCTGAAGACGGAGAAGGAGAAGGAGTCGAAGCCGGCTCGGAGCAAGCGCGAGTCGAAGCCCAAGGAGCCGGCGGCCCGCGAGCGCAAGGCCTCGGCGAAGACGGGCAAGGGCAAGTCCTCGACGACGTCCGGGCGGGGCGCGAAGACGCGCGGGGGCAAGCGCGCGGCCCGCGGCTGACGCGCCGCTTCACGGCTTCACTCCGTGGGCCCGAGTAGGGCGGGTGGGGCGCTCGGGCATGAAGGGTGGACAGCCCGGGTTGAAACGGGCACCGTCCCAGCCGCCTCGCTCCCCGGCTGTTCCTGGGGGGCGAGCGGTTGACTCGCACGGAG